>JANRLA010000081.1:0-8593 GCA_033763015.1 Bacteroidia bacterium | reverse complement strand
ATAAACCCTGGCGTGTCTTTGCACAGAATGGTGCGCTTGCCCAGGTACAGGTCGCCGTAGTGCATCAGAAAATCAATCACCGCCGGGTCGGTTGCCGGGCCCGGTATGATCTCGAGCAGTGGCAGGTACCGGGGGGGGTTGAAGAAGTGCGTGCCACAGAAATGGCGTCGGAAGTCGTCGCTCCGGCCCTCGCACAGCTCCCGCATCGGGATCGAGGAGGTGTTGCTCGTAATGAGGCTGCCGGGTTTGCGCAGTTTTTCCAGCTTCTCGTACACCGACTTCTTGATGTCGAGCCGCTCAACTACGACCTCAATAATCCAGTCGCAGTCGGCCACCTTGGCCATGTCGTCGTCAAAGTTGCCCAGCGTAACCAGCTCGGCCCGGTTCTTCGTGTAAATGGGGTCGGGCTTACCCTTCAGCGCAGTCTGAAAAAGCGAGGTGACCACCCGGTTGCGCACCGCCGGGTGCTCTAGCGTGAGCCCCTTGGCCTGTTCGTCAGGGGTGAGCTCGCGCGGTACGATGTCGAGCAGCAACGAAGGCACCCCAATGTTGGCGAAGTGAAGTGCGATGCGCGAACCCATAATGCCCGCCCCCAAGACCGCAACTTTTTTGATCGTGCGGTGCGACTTGGGGCCAGCGGAGGCAGCTGACGGTGCAGCAGCAGAAGTGGCAACCATTGGACTAGAAAAGGGAAAGGAATGAACGAGCCCCTAGTTTACGAACAACTTGGTGCAACCCGCCGCTCTGGGCCACTTCTCCCACCCATTCCGCACCGCCTTGCTGCCTAACCCCCCACCTGCCTACCCATTTCTGCCCCGAGACCCAAGAACAGGTTGCAAAATCGGAGCGCATACCTGAACTTTGCACTCCCGCAAAACGGGGGATTAGCTCAGTTGGCTAGAGCGTCCCGATAGCCATCGGGAAGGTCATCGGCCATTTATGTGAAATATGGGGGATTAGCTCAGTTGGCTAGAGCGCTTGCATGGCATGCAAGAGGTCATCGGTTCGAATCCGATATCCTCCACTACCCAGACACGAGACCCGGAGTCGCTGGCTAGAGCGTCCCGATAGCTATCGGGAAGGTCATCGGTTCGAATCCGATATCCTCCACGTACACGCCCGGCCCTTGGTCGGGCGTTTTTGCGGTATGAGAGGCTACCTGTACGTACTGTATTCGCCCAGCCGCGGCCGATACTAGGAGGGGGTCGTTTTGAGCAAGCCGTGCTCCTGCACGAACTCTTGGAGAGTCTGTTGGGTAGACCAGTCGTAGACAAACGTCTGTTCGGCGGCCTTGTCTAGCTTCAGAAATGGGCCAACGCTTTCAGGGGCCTCAAGTTTTGGGGCCTTCCGTATTCGCTTGTTCGCTTGCCTTGGCATACAATCTCCTGACTTTGCGCGTAGGGGTAAAGGCCGTAATCGGTCGAATCTTTGTCCCTCTCAATGTAAATATAACGGTTCTGAGCTTGCCTTTAGTAGTTCGTCCGGTGATAGAATAGCGTACCTCTGCGGCGCTGTGGCCCGCATCACGCACGAGAATAGCGTGAGCATCCTGCCACACCGACTCAATTTCTTCGGGTGGGTAGTTTCTGCCTGCGTTGGCACCGATGTGTGTTAGGTTTCCCTCGTCCCAGTCAAACTCCAGAAAAGAGCCTGCTGGCACAGGTAGCTGATTCGGTTCCTGATCATCCACGCAGCGAGTAACTAGAAGTATTGGAGAAGATGGCGTGAGCATCCTTTAAACTCAAGGGCTCCGCGAATTCTTTTCACGGGAAACAAAAAAGACTGCCCTACACGGGCAGTCTTGGCGTTAGCGATTACGGCGTGATTGGCTGCGCGGGGCGCTGACTTACACTCAATTGCAGTCTGTTGGGTACGAGGCCTGGCTTGCACCTGCGATGAAGCTTTTGCCGTAGGCACTACCCGTGTACTCTTGCCGGACGGTAAACTCGCGCCAGGAGCATGCCGTTGCCTTACTGTGCAACACCACACACACAATTTCACGGCCAGTGATAACACCCGTGGTGGCATGGCGCAAGATTGTCCAATCGGCCGACTTTACGAACGCACGCTGCACTGTCTCAGGCCACGACTTCTGGGTCGCCCAAGCCTTTACAAGCGCGAGTACCTCAGTTTTCAGGGCGGCATCGCGCATCCCTTCGGCGGGTAGCGGGTTTTTCGAGCCGAAATCGCCGCTAATCACTTTACACCGTTTCATCACGGCATCCGCGATCAGCTTTTCATACTCGGTTTTGTTGGCCACCAAGGCTTTCACCCGGTTCTCGTCCTTGCCGATGATGTACTCGCGTTGGATACTCTCGTTTTCGTACACCTTACCACCCTTCGCGCCTGCGGCTGCGGTCGAACGGGTGGTTTCAGTACAACCAATATCGGTACGGGTAGCGGGGTCAACCACAAACACGCCGGGCTCTATCTGAATGAGCGTCACACGGTTGATGTGCCGAGGGCCAAATGCCGTTAGGGTAAACGTAAATAGCTCGCCCGACTCAACGGCCTTGACCGCATTCTCGTGCGGATATCCTTTTACGGGTGCCGACCCGCCATCGTAGCTCACCGCAATCGAATGTTCATCGGCGTTGTACTCAATCTTGAAAACATTGGTTTTGCCAATACCCGCCATGTCTTTGCTGCCGTAGTACGTGCCCGCGATGTCTTGCGCGAGTGCCTGGCTCAGGCCCAGGGCCAAACACAAGGTTGCCGTAAGAATACGATGTCTCATACCGGTGAAATGGGTTAAATGGAATCCGTGTGGGCCTAAAGATGCCGCACGGGCTGCCACAGGCCTTGCGGCACTTTCTGGCCCCCAGGGTTGGGTATCGGGGCGGGGGCCCCGGGTTTCGGAACGATGGAACAGCCCCGAGCGCGGTTACACTTGCGGGTAGGGGGCCGCACACCAGGCCCGGGCGGGCGGGCGTTTTGTGCTTCGTGGGGGGGCTACCTCCTCCTTCCTACTACCACCCCACTTCGTCTGCGGGCCTACCGAGTTGGCGCCTACCGGTGGTCGTACTCCCCTGCCAGCAGCGCCTTAAGGATGGCATCGTTTTCTAGGCTGTACTCAAGAGCATACGCTCCGGGCCCCAGCTGCCAGACCGTGGCCGCCTGCGCCAACGGAAATTCTACCGGCACTTCCACATGGTCATGGTAACAGTCCAGGGGCTTTTCCACATGCGCCAGGTCCACAGAAGCGGCGTACCGAAAGGCAAGCCGCGTATGGGGCAGCACCCGTAACGGTGGCATGATGCCACGCCCCAGCCAGTAGCCCGTACGCTCGCCGACGGAAACGAGTTGCGGTACCATATACGCATACTCCGATAAGGCCCCCGCCGAGGAATAGATATCGGCGTCCTGGAGCACATATATCGGGCACCGCAAGCCGAGTGTTGTGGCGCTGGGGTGGAGCGTATCCTGCAGATCGAACAAGCCCACGAAAGCTGTCGGCAGTGCCTGGAAGCCGTCCAACGGAGCTGCACTGGGGTCAAAGTCGCTCGTGTACCGGCCAATAGCAGGGTCGGGCACAGCTGCGACGCGGATCTGGCAAACTAGCGGTTCCGCTACAAGGCTTTCCAGCAGTTCGTACCAGGTACCGTCATCGCCGCCGAGGTTACCCCGTATGTCGATGACCACCCGGCGAATGGGCTGGCCCCGCAACCCCGAAAGTTCATCCAGCAGTGGGCCCAGCGGTGTCATTTGGGGCATCCGAACTACGACAGACCCCGTTTCGGGGAGGTACCGTAGCTGTGCCGTGGGGTTGCCAGGCCCGGCGTACCGCGGCCGCTCGGTGGCGACTGTATCGGCAGGTGTTACCGTCAAAGCAACCGGTGCACCGCCCAGGGTGGCAAACGTCAGGCGAAGGGTATCTCCGGGTGTCAGCCCCTCGTCGTCCTGAAACAAATGGGTATCAAAAAACGCGTTTCGTTCACGGTCCCACCGCAGCGGCTTGTACCGAACACGCTCCCGAACAAACGCTTCAACGGGTATGCCGTTCACAGACAGCAGCCAGGCACCACTCGGGACCGTCACAGCCGAATACGAAAACGAGAGGAATGCCTGGTACTTTCCGTCTCGGTACGCAACTGGTAGTGCCAAGGGCTTGCCTACCGTTCTGTGGTTGTACAGCTTTCGGTTTAGTCGTCGGAAGTGTGCCGAATCCTCCGCCGTAATGCCCAGTGCGGCACGCTCCAAGGGCAGCACCGGCCACCTAACCCCTGTGTGTTCGTCCTGGCACACATTGAGCGCCTGGCTACAGAGCCGCACAAACGTAAGGGTATCGGTAACGCCGGCAAGCTGGGTACGAAGGGCTGCGAACTCGGCCTGGGCATCTACACCAGTCACTTGCTGCCGGATTGCCAACTGGGGTTGGTAGCGTAGCAGGTGGTGGGTCAGGGTGTCAAAATCGGCCAAAAAGCTGGCTTCTACGGGTTGCTGGCCCATCGCCAACCCCGTACCTAACTGCCACAGTAATACTATTCCTACCAGTCGCATGGCACAATAATGGGTGATTTACTGGGTTGTTGCCCAAGGGTACTGGGTAGAATCAATCCAATCAGGGATGCAGGATACCCTATTGGGTACACCCCCAATTTTTTTGGCTTGAAAATGTCCGCCCCCCTGAGGGCCACCCGTCTTTCCCTCGATTCATTCACCTAAACCCCTACCAGCATGCAAGACTTTTTGTTTCTCTTCCGTATGGATGCCAAGGTCATGACCATGAACCTGAGCCCAGACGACCTGAAAGCCATCATCGGCGCCTGGCAGCAGTGGATTGGCGAACTGGCCGCCGGCGGCAACTTCGTAAGCACCCAGCAGCTTCTACCTGTAGGCAAAGTGGTGAGCGGTGCCAACAAGGGCATCACCGATGGTCCCTTCACCGAAGCCGGCGAACTCATCGGCGGCGATATGGTCATCAAGGCCACCGACCTTGACGCTGCCGTCGAGCTTGCCAAAGGTTGCCCGGTACTGTACAGCGGCGGCCGTGTCGAGGTCCGCGCCATCATGCCACCACAAGGGCTCTAACCACAAGGCTACAGCCCACGCGACCCCCAACGCCCGGCCAGAAGCCGGGCGTTTGTGTGCCTACCGCGAATGGGCACTTACCCCCTGCGCCGTAGCCGGATGTCCACCTCGCGTTCCACGTAGTGCCACTCGGGGCGGCTGCGCAGCATCGCCACGAGCTCATCGAAGGCCGGGGTATGCTCGGGTGCAAACTCAAACCAGGTCAAAAAATCGAACGGCTCGCCCAGGTCGCGGCTGTGGTACAACCGCCGGGCGATGCGCGGCAGGTACGGCAGGCTGTCGGCAATGTGGCGCGACTGGCCCTCGAAGATGGCGCGGCGCGCGTCCTGCGCCAGGGCCCACCACGCCGACGACTTCCGAATCGGTATCAGCGCAGCACACAGGTCTTCCGCCCGACCCAGCGCCGGCGAGCGGCCCGTGAGCACCTGCTGCTCGGCCTGTTCCACGTAGCGGGCGTGGCTGGCCGTGCCCCGTAGCTGCCAGAGGGCGCCTTCCACACCCGGCGCCAGGTGTTCGGGGTGAACGGAAAGCCGATCGGCTGCTGTTAGCGGACTGCCGACAACGGCCGTTACCGACTCAATCTGCCACGCGCCCACCGGCCCTGCCACAAACGTGACCGGGAACAGCGCCTGGTCATACGCCGGGGTAGGCATTTGGGTGGCCATAGGCTAGGCAGGTGCCCGTTCGTCTAAAAACTCGACCGCCCGGCGCAGGTGTGGCACCACAATGGTGCCGCCTACCACGAGGGCAATCTCCAGGCTCTCGACCACCTCGGCTTTGGTGGCCCCGGCCTCGATGGCGGCCCCGATGTGGTACTTCACGCAGTCGTCGCAACGCAGTACCAACGAGGCACAGAGGCCCAGCAGTTCTTTCGTTTTGCCATCGAGCGCACCGGGCTCGTACGTCTGGCTGTCAACGGAGTACACCCGCTTGATGATGCGGCTATCGGTTGCCAACACAATGGCATTCAGGCGCTTGCGCTCCTGGGTAAAGGCTTCGACCAAACTCATGGCAGTAGAATAAGCGGTGCAAGCTACGGTTAGAATTGCAGGACGGCCCGCTGACGGGCCGGGGCACTGGGTACCCGGCCCTCGGGTAGCACGGCCACGAACCCACCCTCGGCCAGGAGCCGCTCCTGCAGCGCCAGGATGCGCCCGGGGGTGGTGGTGCCCACGGCAAAACTGTCGTTCTCGGCCTCGGTGTAAGCCAAGAGCAGGGTTCGCAGTGCCTCACTGCCACGCACATACACCCGCAGGTAGCTCTCGGGCAGGGTGCCGGGGGTAAGGGTCAGTGGGGGGCTGGCGGCCCCACCCCGCCGGATGGCCAGTAAATCGGCCCAATTGGCTAGGCCCGTGGGCAGTTTGCCTGCGCCCCGGCCCCGCAGCAGGAACGGCCCCGCCCCTTCGGTCGTCACCTGCAGCGCGTTAAACTCCTCATCCACCCCGTAGAGCTCGTCGCTGGGCAGCACAAACTGGGGCAGTACCGAGAGGCTGAGCTGGCTCTCGGTGTGCGTGGCCTGGGCCACGAGCCGGATTTTGGCCCCCAGGCTACGGGCCGCCTCGAAGTCGGCTACCGATAGGGTCGCGATACCGATGTTGGGCACGCTGTCGGGGTGCAGCCACGTGCCCCAGACCAATGCCGATAGCAGCAGCAGCTTGAACTTGGGGTCGTAACCGCCCACGTCCAGCGTCGGGTCGGCTTCGGCAAAGCCTAGCTCCTGTGCACGGCGCAGGGCCTGCCCGTAGGGCTGCCCCTCGTTCACGACACGGGTAAGCACGTAGTTACTCGTGCCATTAAGGATGCCCCGCAGCGCAACGACCCGGTCGGCCACAAAGTACCGTTCCAGTGTTTGCACAATCGGTATTGCACCGCCCACGGCCGCCTCGTACCGTAGCGACACGCCGTTGGCCTGGGCCAGCAGTTGCAGCTCGGGCAAGTGGTAGGCCAGCATCCGTTTGTTGGCAGACACCACGTGCTTGCCTGCCCCCAAGGCCGAGCGGGCAAACGCCAGCGACGGCGCCACGTCGCTAATGGCCTCGACCACGGCGCCAATGCTGCCGTCGGTCAAGATGACGGCAGGGTCGGTTACAATGGGCACCGCAGTGGGTGGCCGAGGCTTGGTGGGGTCTTTGACCCCGATGGCTCTGAGATTAAAGTCGGTGCGGTGGTGGCGCTGCCAGAGCTCGTAAACGCCCTGGCCCACGCAGCCATAGCCCAAGAGACCAATGTTCATACAACGTGAAGGTTTGAATGTGGTTGACGGTAGAACTGCTGCAAAACGGTGGCAAGCGCGTCGGTTTCGATGAGGAAGCCGTCGTGTCCGTAGTCGGACGCTAGCTCGGCGTACCGGGCGCCGGGGATGTGCCGGGCCATGCGTTTTTGCTCGGCAACCGGGAACAGCACATCCTGCCCGATGCCCACCACCAGCGTTTGGGCCTGCACTTGCGCCAGGGCTGCCGCCACTCCGCCCCGCCCTTCCCCCACGTCGTGGTGGCTCAGGAGGTGCGACAGGTACCAGTAGCTGTAGGCGTTGAAGCGCTGCGCCAACCGACGGCCCTGGTGCTGCTGGTAACCTTCGGCTGCCGAGACGGAACTGGCCCGCTCGCCGTAGATCTCGAACGTTCGGTAGCTGAGCATGGCCACCTGCCGCGCGAGCTGCATACCGACCGTTCCGGCCTTCGGGTGGCGCCCGGGCCAGGTGGGGTCGGCTTCTATGGCCCGGCGCTGGGTCGCATCGAAGGCGCGGCCCCAGCCCGAACTCACGGCATTGCTGCACAACAGGGCCGCGTGCGCAAAGCGCCCCGGGGCCACCAGCAACCACTCCAGCGCGTGCTGCCCACCCATCGAGCCCCCGATAACGGTGTGCAGCGGCCCAAAACCCAGGGCACGGGCCAGCTGCTCCAGGGCGCGGGCAACGTCGCGGCTCGTCCACCGGGGGAACTGGTGGAAGTACGGCGAGAGCCGACCCGGGGGCACACTCAGTGGGCCGGTACTGCCGTAGCAGCTGCCCGGCACATTCGCGCAGACAATGCACCAGTGGGCCGGGTCGAAGTACTTGCCCGGCCCCACCAGCCCCGGCCACCAGGTGTCTACCCGGTGGCTGCCGGTGAGCGCGTGGCAGACCCACACCACGTTGCTGCCATCGGCGCGGGGGGTGCCCCACACGCTGTAGCGCAGCCTGAGGCCCGCGACACTACCCCCCAGCGCCAAGGCAAACGGTGCCTCGAAGGTGTAGTCGTGTACCTGGGGGGCGTGTGCGGCTGCCATTGGGCTTAGGCCCGCACCCCTACGGGGGCCGTCACCTTGGCAAAGGCTTGCTCGAAATCGGCTTTGATGTCCTCGATGTGCTCCAGGCCAACCGATACTCGCAGACCGCTGGGCGATACGCCGCTGGCCAGCTGTTCGCTATCGGAAAGCTGCTGGTGGGTGGTGCTGGCCGGGTGGATGATGAGCGTTTTGGCATCGCCCACGTTGGCCAGGTGGCTCACGAGCTTCAGGCTGTCTACAAATTGGCTGGCCTGGGCTCGCCCGCCTTGCAGGTCGAACGACAGCACCGCGCCGT
>JANRLA010000080.1:0-12110 GCA_033763015.1 Bacteroidia bacterium | reverse complement strand
AAGGCCCGCACTTCGGCGTAGGCGCCGGTCTGGCTCAGCAGAACTTGGCCGTTGGTGCCCACCACCTGTACGCCTACCTTGGCAGTGGCGGGGATGTCGGCGCCCGTGGCCCCGAACTCAAGCTGGCTGCTCGTGCTGGGGTTGGGGTCTAGGTACCAGCTAAGCTCGCCGCCTACCTCAATGGCGCGCGAGAGGGTGGCGGTGCCGTCGTAGTCTACTTGGCGTAGGCGGTAGTACACCTTGGTTGTGGGGGCCTCGCCGTCGGTGTAGGTGTAGCGGGTCTCGGTGGTGGTGGTGCCACTGCCGGCAACGGTACCAATGGTCTGATAGCCCTCGAAGCTGGCCGACAGGGCGCGCTGGATCTCGAACCGGTCGTTGTTGAGTTCGCTGGCGGTATTCCAGGCCAGGGCCACGCCGTTATCTACGCGCTCGCCGCTAAAGGAGAGCAGCTCGATGGGCAGCGAATTGATGGGGTCGTTGCTGCCAATTGCAAACGGGCTGAAGGTGGTTACGACACCCGAGCGCACACGGCCAGCCGTCTCATCTCCAATATGACTTACACCCCCTTCGTTTACCCAGGCACCGTTGGTGATTGGGGTTGCGCCACCTACGGGCGCGGCTGTCACCCAGTGGGCAACGCGGGCATTTGCGAACGAAGCACCTAGGTCAGCCCCGCTGGCAAAGGTTTCGGCAGCCCAGGGCAGCTCGATACTGGCCGCTGCGGTGCCATTGATGTCGTAGTACTCCTCACTCGAGACGTTCGCGAGTTCCTCGCCGCCGCTGTTGTTGGCATCGGTATTTGTCTGGTCGAGGTACATAAACTCGGGGCCAACCTTAAAGCCTGCAGCAGAGGGGTTGCTGGCGAAAAATTCTGCTGTATAACTCTGAGAGGTAAAAACACTTGGCACTACATCTACCCGCCGGAACCGCCCGCCATCGCCGATGGGGAAGCTGTAGTCGCTGGTCGTGTTCGTGGCACGTGTAAGCGCGCCGTCTACATACGCTGTGGCAGAGCCACCTACAATGGCGCCCAATGAGGCATTGTTTACCGTTAGGGTACCGCCAAGGGTCAGGATCCCATCGGTTAGAGTTAAAAACTCAGTAACCGTTAGCGGGCCAGACGTGGTTAGGCCAAGACTGTTATCAACTGAGAGCGAACGCACAGTTGCGGGGAATAACGCCCCCACAACTTGTGCATCGGCACCTGTAAAGCTGTAACTCTGGGTGCCTGTGAACGTGAGGTTTGACACGGGCGAGCTGGCAATGCCAGTTCCCGAAATGGCAACCCCACCGGGTTGGGCAAGGCTAACAGAGACCCCATCGCCAAAACTGAATACCCCTGAAGGCTGGTTTGCCAGCAATTGTGGGGTAGTACCCTCTAACGTGACATCCGAATTCAGGGTAAGGGTAATCCCGATTGCGTCCAACGACAAGGTATTACCGCTTTGTATTGTTAAACCACCAATGAAAGGCGCACTCGAATTGCCGATGGTGCGGCTGGCCAATAGGGTCATGTTATGCCGAATCGTCACAAATACCTCTGAGCCATTTTGAGGTGCTACGTCGGCGGGGCTTACTGCCGAGCCAAATGCGGGGTCGTCGTCAAACTCCCAGTTCGAGGCAACTTCAAAGGGGCCGGCTGCAATGGTGCGGTAGTAAATGGGTCGGCTTTCGACCAGGATATCGTCAATCCGGCTCTCGCCACCGGCGGTCGCACCTACCGTCGTGGTTGTCCAGCGCAGGAAGACCGTCGGGGCATTGCTGCAGATGGCCGGTAACAATACCGTTGTTAAGGTGCCCGTAGCACTGGCAAAGTCGGCGTCTACGGCATAGGCTGCACCGGCGTTAAAATAGGTACTGCCATCGGTGCTGTACTGTAACTGGAAGTTCTGGGGGCCATCGGCATCGCTGAATTGGCGCGACGATACCGTAATGGAGTAGTACCCGACTGTAGAAAAACTCACTTGCCAGTACTTGCCCGTGGTGCCATCCCACCCGGTGGCTGTGGCGGCGTTGGTAGTTTGGCCAAGGGCTCCAAACGCGGCTGCGCCCGCGCCGCCACCTGTAGTTAGGGTCTGGGCCAGGTTGGCGGCTACCCCGCCATCGGCGGTGGCATCGTCAGGGTTGTTGGGGAAGTCCCACCGCGCTATGGTGACCGGTACAGTAATGGCCGTAGTTGTAAAGTTTTGTGTTCCGTCGTTACCGGTGGCGGTAGAAGTATTGTATTGCCGACCACTCCCTTGGCAGAACTGATACACCCGTACATAATACGTCCGCCCAGGTGATAGACCCGTAATTGTGAGTGAAGTGCCTTGTGATACTTGCCGAACTAGTAAGACTTTACCCCCTGAAGTGTTTGCAGCGCTAAAAAAGTTTGAGTTTGCAAGACTTGAAAAATCGTCTCCTGTTGCGGGCGAAAAACCTGTGGGATTCGCCTCGTTGGCAACCACTAGGTAGTGATCACCGCCTGAGCCCGCCGTCCAACTTACATCCGCAGTGGTGGTAGAGACTGCACTAAAAGTCACGTTCGTTACCTGTGTGCCCGGTGTGGCAGTACAGGGTGGGGTTATGACTGCTGGCACAGAGTTTTGCCAGAAGATGTCGTCTAGGAATAGGTTGGCAGCATTCGAAGTGCTGTTTTCGCCGTAAAACATCCACGAATCAATATTAACAACAGTAGAGGCTCCAGGTTTCTGCAAGTCATTCCCTATCAACGTGCCATTGATGTAAATATCAAAACGATCATCTGCTACACTTTGAGCTCCAGAGAAATCATAGTTAATAGTTGATCCTGTGTTGTTTGCAACCACATCAAATACTACTGTTTGGCCTTGATCAACAGTTTCTCCAGTTAGAGCTACCCAGTTATTCGCATTGTTGCGGTAGTTGATTGTCAATGCTCCAGATGCTCCATAGATAAACTCTAAACCAACGAATGTCTGTGCGCCTGCGAAGGCGGTGTTATCACTGTATTGAGCGCCATCGCCTAGAAAAAAATAGAACCTACCGCTACTTGCTCCAGATGCCCCACTTGAATTGCCGAAGCGTACATAGTACCGGACATGGCCAGAAGCTCCGGTAGTGTAGTCGTGAATACTAAACTTGTTTACAGAACCGCTAGAGGATGATGCAATCCTTAGTTCTGTCCCCCCACCTAGGTTTGTCAGCCCTGGGTTTTCAAGGTTAAAGCTTCCTGCCCCAGACCCTACACGTACCCGGGCGGTTCCGCTTGGAGAAGTAGGCAAAAACGTTGTACTGACACCAGAAGTATGCGCTCCAGTGCCCGTACCGAAGTCATAAAACCACGGCTGTGCACTTAGAGCTTCGCAAAGCGCAAGACAGGTACATAAAAGTAAAAACCGCTTCATACGTGGGGGGGTTGGGGCTGGGTTTGTCCGTGCCATCAAAGTAGAGGCCGTGGTAAAACCCAAGGGTGCGCCCAGATTATGGGCGTGTTAAATTGTAGGCACCCGCGCGCCCACTTTTCTAGACGTTAGCGCGCAAACGTGAGGCGCATCCCGCGCACGGTGGGGTCTACTACCCCCTGCCGGTAGGCCAGCTGGCCGCTCACGAAGGTGTGCGTCACGGCGGCGGGGAAGGTCACGCCCTCAAAGGGGCTCCACCCGCAGCTGTAGAGCAGGCTATCGGGGGTTACGGTGGTAGGCTGGCGGGGGTCTACGAGCACCAGGTCGGCCCAGTAGCCCTCGCGCAAAAAGCCGCGTTCTACAATGCCAAACAGCGTGGCGGGGTGGTGGCACATCAGTGCCACCAGGTGCGTGAGCGCAAGGCCCCGGGCCACGAAGGCAAAGCCGGCCAGCAGGCTGTGCTGCACCAGGGGGCCGCCGCTGGGGCAGCTCCAGTAGGGGTTTTGCTTCTCGGCCAGGGTGTGGGGGGCGTGGTCGGTGGCCAGCACGTCGATGCGGCCTTCGGCAATGCCCTGCCAGATGGCGGCGCGGTCGGCGGCGGTTTTTACGGCGGGGTTCCACTGGATGCGGCTCCCCAGTCGGGCGTAGTCGTCGTCGGCGAACCACAGGTGGTGGGTGCAGGCCTCGGCCGTGATGCGCTTGGCCTGCAGCTCGGCGGGCGTAGTGGCCGGGGCGAAGAGCTGCACCTCTTCGGCGGTGCTGATTTGCAGCACGTGCAGCCGGGTGCCGTAGCGTTGGGCCAGGGCCACGGCGTGGCTCGAGCTGCGGTAGCAGGCCTCGCGGCTGCGCAGGATGGGGTGCAGCTCGGGCGGCAGGTCGTCGGGGTACTGGGCCTTTAGGTGCTCGGCGTTGGCGCGCAGGGTGGGCTCGTGCTCGGCGTGGATGGCGATGAGGTGGGGGCAGTTGGCGAAGAGGCGCTCCTGGGCAGCCTCGTCGTCGAGCAAGAGGTCGCCGGTGCTACTGCCCAGAAAGGCCTTGATGCCGCACACGCGGGTGGGGTCGGTGCTCAGTACCTCGTCTAGGTTGTGGGCCGTGGCCCCGAGGTAGAAGCTGTAGTTGGCGGCGCTGGTCTGGGCCGCGCGGGCGTACTTTTCTTCGAGCAGGGCGTGGGTGGTGGCGGCCGGCTTGGTGTTCGGCATTTCGAGGTACGTGGTGGTACCCCCGGCCACGGCGGCGCGGCTCTCGCTGCCGATGGTGCCCTTGTGTGTGAGGCCCGGCTCGCGGAAGTGCACCTGGTCGTCAATCACCCCCGGCAACAGGTACTGTCCCTGGGCGTCTATGACGGTTGCGGCGGTGGCCGACAGGCTGGGCCCGATGCGTTCGATACGGCCCGTGCCGCCCACCAGTACGTCGGCCACGTAGGTCTGGCCTTCGTTGACCAGGGTGGCCTCGCGGATGAGGTAGCGGGCCATAGGGCTTAGGCTTCTACCGCCTGACAAATGCTCATGAAGATGCCATCTACGCTACCGACCCCGTCGATACGGCGCAGCTTGTGCTGGCGGCCGTAGTGCTCGGCTACAGGCAGGGTCTGCTGCTTGTACACGTCGATGCGCTTCTGGATGGTCTCGGGCGTGTCGTCGCTGCGGTTTTCTTCCTGGGCACGCTTGAGCAGACGCTCGACGAGCTCGCGCTCCTCGACTTCGAGGATGACCACGTGGTGGATCTCGGTGTGGTACTGGCTCAAGAGGGCGTCTAGGGCCTCGGCTTGGGCCACGGTACGCGGGAAGCCATCGAAAATGAAGCCCGGGCCGCCCGTGTGCTCCTTGAGCTTGTTTTCGATCATGCCGATCACGATGTCGTCCGAGACCAACTGCCCGGCGTCCATAATGGCTTTGGCCTTTACGCCCAGGGGCGTACCGGCGGCCACTTCGGCCCGTAGCAGGTTGCCGGTGCTCAGGTGCACCAGCCGGTAGCAGTCGATAAGCTTGGTGGCTTGGGTGCCTTTGCCCGCGCCTGGGGGGCCAAACAAGAGGATATTCATCATAGCACTACTGCACTGCGGGCTCAGGTGAAGGGCACAAAACTAACCCACGCCGCCGGTACAGATTAAATTACTGAGGACATTCACTCAGAAATTGGTTTTTTGTACCTTTGCCAACCCGTTGAAGTAGCCACCGAAAAGCCCTGAGGAGAACGGAGTATGAAGCGCACCTACCAGCCCAGCCGCCGCCGCCGCCGCAACAAACACGGTTTCCGCGCCCGTATGGCATCGGCCAACGGCCGCCGGGTATTGGCCTCGCGCCGTGCCAAAGGTCGGCACAAGCTCACTGTGAGCGACGAAGGCCGCCCCAAGAAGTAAGCCCACCCAGGGGGTAGTGCCCCTGTTGCCCCATGCCGCGCCAGACTTTTCGTGCCAGCGAACGTCTGGGCCACCGTGGGCAGGTAGAGGCCGTATTTGCAACCGGTAAGACGCTCAGGCCCCGCTCAGTACCCGAGGCCGAGCAAGTGCTGCGCGTACGGTTCCGGTCGGGCAGCTTAGCCGACCTCCATGGCCCCTTGTCGGCCAGTGCCGTGCCCCCAGCCCGGGTACAGGTGCTCTTCGCGGTGCCCAAAAAGCGATTCAAGCGAGCCCACGACCGCAACCAGGTGCGCCGGCACCTGCGCGAAGCCTACCGCCACCACCGCGACGAGCTGGTTGCGGCCACCGAGGCCACCGGTCGGCACGTGCTGCTGGTAGTTTTGGTGCAGGCTACGGCCATGCCCCCTGCGGCCGTTCTCGCCGCCCAGCTCGCCGAGTGCCTGGGTTCGGTGGCCCACCAGCTGCGCAAGCTGGGCCCGCCGGCCCCCGAAAACCTGCCCCCTTCGGGTACCGAATGAAGCCCGGCAGCGTTGTGGGGTATATGGTGTCCTTCCTGCGCCGTCTGGCGACCTACGGCCTCGTGGGCCTGGTGCGGCTCTACCAGGGCATCCTATCGCCGTGGCTACCCAACGCATGCCGTTACCAGCCCACCTGTTCGCAGTACGCGGTCGAGGCCCTGAAGAAACACGGGCCCGTACGTGGCGGGTGGCTGGCGCTGCGCAGGCTGGCGCGCTGCCACCCCTGGGGTGGCCATGGCTACGACCCTGTCCCCTAAGTTTGAACGTATGAAGGTCTACTCCCGGCACGTAGTGCCCATTCTGCTGGTACTCAGTTCGCTGGTGCTGCTCACGGGTTCACGGCAGCGCCCCCCCGACTACTTCGAGATCTCGAAGAACCTCGACATTTTCGGCAAAGCGCTGCGCGAAATCAGCCTCAACTACGTAGACGAAGTCGAGGTCAATGCCTTCGTGCGCGTCGGCATCGAGGCCATGTTCGCCTCGCTCGACCCCTACACGAACTACTACTCGTCGTCCGAGATCGAGGACTACCGCTTCCTGTCCACCGGCCAGTACGGCGGCATCGGTACCGTAGGGGCCCTGCGTTCGGGCCGGTACGTGGTAACCGAAGTCGCCGAGGGGTCGCCCGCCGCAGAGGCCGACGTCAGGGTCGGCGACGAGCTGGTGCGCATCGACAACCAGGTACTCCTGGGTACTGGCCTTTCGGCCGAAGTCATTGGCAGCCTGTTGCGCGGGCAACCCGGCACCAGTGTCGAGGTTGAGCTGCGCCGGGGCGGCGAAGCCAGTCCGCGGGTCGTAAAGCTGCCGCGCCAAGACCTGCGCGTGCCCAACGTCCCCTTTTTCACCGACCTGGGTGGCGGGGTGGCCTACGTGGTGCTTGCGGGCTTCACCCGCGATGCCAGCCGTGAGGTGCAGGCGGCGCTCGAGCGCGTGAAGCAGGCCAACGGCGGCACCCTGAAGGGCATTGTGCTCGACCTCAGGGGCAACCCCGGGGGCCTGCTCTACGAAGCCATTGCCGTGAGCAACCTGTTCGTCGGCCAGGGCGAGGTGATTGTCGAAACCCGGGGCCGGATGGAGGGCTCGGTCGAGGCCTACCTCGCCCCCAACGTCGCCTACGATACCGAAACCCCGCTGACGGTGCTGGTAGACGGCGGCTCGGCTTCGGCTTCCGAAATCGTGGCCGGGGTGATGCAAGACCTCGACCGGGGCGTCGTTGTCGGCCAGCGCTCGTTTGGCAAGGGCCTGGTCCAAACCACCCGGCCCCTGAGCTACAACGCCCAAATGAAGCTCACCACCGCCAAGTACTACACCCCCAGCGGCCGGTGTATCCAGGAGCTCGACTACACCCAACGTGCCACCGGCGTGGTCCGGCGCACCGATAGCCTTGAGCAGGTGTTCCGTACCCGCGCGGGTCGGCCGGTGTACGAGGGCCAGGGCATTCGCCCAGACGTGCCCGCAGGCCAGGCCCGTGTACCGGGCATCGTCGCCGCCCTAGATACTGCGCACCTGATCTTCGACTTCGCCACCCGCTACCGCGCCGAGCACCCCGAACTGGCCAGCCCCAAAACGTTTTCGGTGGACCCGGCCCTCTACCAGGCGTTCCTCACCTTCGTCCAGGCCCAGGGCTTTGCCTACCAGAGCCCAGCCCAGGTGCAGCTGGAGCGGCTGCGCGCCGAGCTCGCCGCCCAAGGCTACGCCGCGGCCCTCGCCAGCCAGATCACCGCACTCGAGCAGGCCCTCACCGCGCAGGCGAACTCCGATTTCACCACCTACCGCGTCGACATTGCCCGCGCCCTTGAGCGCGAAATCGTGCGCCGCTACACCTACCAAAGCGGGGTCATTGAAAGCACCTTCGACGACGACCCCATGGTGCTCGAAGCCTTAGCCCTGCTTAACGATACCGCCCGCTACACCACGCTACTGGCCGGTAACCGCTAGGTGGCTTCTTCGGCCAGCGCGGCCACCTCGGCCGCTACGCCCAGCAGTACCTCGACCGCGTGGTTGCCCTCGGGGCCCAGATCTAGGCTGTGGGCGTTGACGTAGAGGCCAATGTGCTGGCGCATGACGGCCTCGTCCATTTCCTGGGCATGGGCCCGCACGTAGGGCATCACCCGTTCGGGGTGGGCGTGCGCGAACTCGATGCTGCGCCTGAGGGTGCGTTCCAGCCGGGCGTGGACGTCCGCGCCCAAGTCGCCCCGCGCCACAATGCCCCCTAGGGGGATGGCCGTGCCGGTGGTTGCCTCCCAGTGCGCCCCCAGGTCTTGCACCAGGTGCAGGCCGTACTGGGGGTAGGTAAAGCGGCTCTCGTGAATGATGACCCCGGCGTCGAACTCGCCACTGGCCACGGCAGGCATAATTTCATGGAAGAGCCGCACCTCGCGCCGCTGGGCCTGAGGGGCGTAGTGGTGCAGCAGCAGGTGGGCGGTAGTATCGCGGCCGGGGATGGCAATCCGGGCCTGGGGTAGGTCCTCGGGGCCGAGGGGCCGGTTGGCCACCAGCAGCGGCCCCACGCCCCAGCCCAGCGCCGCACCGCTGTGTAGCAGCCGGTAGCGGGGCCTAAGGAAGTGGTAGGCAAAGAACGACACCTTGCACACCGCCGGGCTACCCGTGCGTGCTAAACGGTTGAGCTCCAAAATATCGGCCAGGTGGGGGCTAAGGTGTAGCCCCTCGGTATCTACCCAGCCGTGCACGGCGGCGGCAAAGGCGTAGGTATCGTTGGGGCAGGGGCTGTAGGCGAAGTCGAGGTGCATGTAAGGGGGCTAACGGGGCAGGCGCTCAAAAAGGTCGGTAACCCCCTGGCGCAGGGCTTCAAGCGCGGGCGCAGGGGCCCAAGGCTGCTCGCTGCGGGGCGCCACCCAGTTGCTCACGGCCCTGAGGCACGTACAGGGTACGTCGGCTTGCAGGGCGGCCTGTAGCACGGCTGCGCCCTCCATGGTCTCTACCTCGGGCTGCCAGCGGGCTACGAGCCGGGCGTGGGTGGCGGGGTGGCCGGTCACCTGCTGCAGCGTGGCTCCGCGCACGCCGGGGTAGTGGGGCAGGGGGGGCGTGGGGTTGACCAGGCGGTTGTACACCGGCTCGCCTCCGTGGGCAAATGCCGCGAAGCCGAGGGCGGTTAGGTCTAGCCACTGCTCGCCGTCTTCGGCCCCCAGCTCAGCGTATACCTCTTCGCGTACCTCGACCAGAGTGCCGGGTGGGTGCGCTGGCCCGTAGCTGCCACAGATGCCCACGTTGAGTAGCAGCTCGGGCGCAGGCTGGGTGCTTAGGTAGGCCCCCAGCGCAAAGGCGGTGTTTACCATACCCACCCCGGTAACGAGGCACACCACTGGGTGGCCTGCCAACGTGAGGGTATAGGTGTTTGCTAGCCAGGGGTTGCCGCTGGCGGGCAGGGGCGTGCTGCGGTCGGCCCAGCCGGTCAGTTCGTACCGGGTCGCGGCCACGAGCAGTACTTTCACGGTTGCAAAGGTGCCACCCGGCGCCGGTATGCGCTGCCTGTGCACGTCGGGGTATTAAGCCAACCGTCCAACTTTCACGCCGAGAAGTGGAGCCGCGCCTTGGCGCGTGCCGGGGCCCGCGTAACGCTCTTCACCCTCGACCGGGGCGGGCTCGCGATGTCGGACACCACCGACGGGGTACGTGTCGTCAACCTGCGCCCCGCAGTCGCCTGGGGGGGGCGCTACCGCTACCCCTCCTACTACCTCAGCGCCCCGGCGCTGCGCCGCGCCCTGGCCCACCACAGGGTAGATATACTGCACCCGCTGCACCTGACGCCCTTCGGCACCTGGGCACTGCAAACGGGTTTTCGGCCTGTCGTAGCCGCTGCCATGGGCGCTGATGTGCTCGAGTACCCCCCGGCGCTCGCCCACTTGGGCCCCGAGGTACGCACCTGGCGCCAGGCCGACCCCAGCCACAACCCCCTACTGCGCTGGCAAGAGCGCCTGCGCAACCGCTTTTACCGCGCCCAGGTGCACAAGGTCATCCACCAGAGCGCGTTGGTGACGGGCGACAACCAGCCCCTGGTAGATGCCATGCTTGACTGGTTTGGAGCCGACCCCGCCAAGACCCGCCTCCTGCGCTGGGGCCTGGAGCCCGAACTGCTCGCCCACACCCCCGCTCTCCGCGCCGCCGTTCGGGCCCAGTGGGGCATCCCCCCCGGTGCCCGGGTCGTCTTTAGCCCACGGGGGGCCAATGCTGTGTACCAGGCCGACCGCATCCTGGCCGCCATTGCCCGCCTGCTGCCCGACCCCGCCTTTGGGGGCTATTTCTTCCTGGTGCTGGGCGCTGGCTACAGCCTGGCCCGCGACGTGCAGGCGCTGGCCGACCGCCTGGGCCGCGACTACCCCACCCAGTTCCGGTTCGTACCCCAGCAGATCCCCCGCCACGCAGTGTACCAGCTGTGGGCCGCCGTGGATGCCTTTATCAGCGCCCCCATCTACGACGGCTACAGTGCGGCGATTGCCGAGGGCCGCTACGTCGGGGCCATCCCCATCGTCAACGCCATTCCGGGCAACCTCGAAATCATCACCGATGGCTACAACGGGCGGGTTGTCGCGCCCTTTACGCCCGACCGGCTGGTCGAGGTCTTGCGCGAACTCGACGCCGACTTTGACCGCTACCGGGCCGAGTTCGCCCCCCGCAACCGGGCCTGGATCGAGCAACACTCGCTGCTCTCGGTCAATGCCGCCCGGTGGCTCGGCTGGGCCGAGGCCGTGCGCTAGGGCGCTAGTAGGTGGCTTTTTGGGGCAGGTGCGCCTTGAGCTGTTCCACCTCGTGCTGTAGCCGGCGGATTTCCTACGTCAGCGGCTGGTACGCCAAGCGGCTGGCCTCGCGGCGGTCGTAGACGATGAACCCAAACAGGGCTACAATGAGCGCCCCCAAGATGCCGCCCATCCACAGGGTAGTTTCGCGGGCACTGGCGGCGAATTCCTTGATGTCAGAGCGGATTTCGTCGAAGCGGCGGTTCGTTTCCACCGAAAATCCTTCAAGCTGCGTTTCAAGCCGAACAATCCGGTCTCGGTCGGCCAGGGTGTAGGGCACCGGTTGCGTTCCCGCATCTGCATTGGCCTGGCCCAGCACAGGGCTTAGCATACCTAGGCACAACACAGTAAAACAAGCCGTTTCATAGCACTACAATGAAAGTACCCACCGGCCCATTATTCAGCCACCCGCTCAATCCAGCCCCCGCCCAGCACGTCCTCGCCTTCGTAAAATACGGCGCTCTGGCCCGGGGTGATGGCTTTGACCGGTTCGCTGTACAGCACCTCCACGCGCCCCTCGCCCAGGGGGGTTATCCAGCTGGTGTGGCCCACGTCTTTGTACCGGATCTTGGTCACGGCAGCTACGCCGTCCTGGGGCAGCTCGGCGTACTTCACGAGGTTGACCCCTCGCACCGTAAACCGGCTGTGGAAGAGGTCTTCCTCGCGCCCAATGGTCACGGTGTTGGTCGCCGGGTCAATGGCCGTCACGTAGTAGGGCTCGCCCATGGCAGGCAGGCCCTTGCGCTGGCCCAGGGTGAAGAACGGGTAGCCCTCGTGGCGGCCCACAATCTTGCCGTCGGGGGTGACGAACACCCCGCCCGCCACGCGGTCTTCGAGGCCCGCCACGTTGCGTTTCAAGAAGCCCCGGTAGTCGTTGTCGGGCACGAAGCAGATTTCGTAGCTCTCGGGCTTGGTCGCCAGGCTTTCAAAGCCCATCTCGCGGGCCATCTGCCGGATGGCGCTTTTCTCAAACCCGCCCACCGGGAAGAGCGTGCGCGCCAGGCAGGCCTGGCTCACGCCCCAGAGCACGTAGCTCTGGTCTTTGTTCAGGTCGTGGCCCCGGCTGATGACGGCCCGGCCGTTTTCCTGGCGCAGTTGGGCGTAGTGGCCCGTG
>JANRLA010000079.1:0-11218 GCA_033763015.1 Bacteroidia bacterium | reverse complement strand
TAGTCGGCGCCGACGACCGATCGGAAAAACTCGAGGTGCGCCTCGGTAAGCCGCCCGAACCGGTCGCGGTCGGGTGGGGGCTGGTGGAGCGGGCCTGGCATACGTAAAGGTAACAGGGGGTGGGTTTGGCTAGTTTAGGGCCCTGATTCCACGTTTTCATGATTACACGTATCGTGCGCCTGACGTTTCGGGCCGAAGAGGCCTGGCGCTTCCCCGAGGTATTCCGCGCCACCACACCCAAGCAGGTAGCCTTGGGCTGCCGCAGCAACCGCATGTTCCATGAGCCGGGCAAGCCCGAGGTCTGGGTAACGATCAGCGAGTGGGAGAGCCACGCGGCCCTGGAAGGCTACCGCACCAGCGAGCTCTTCTACGGCACGTGGGCCCAGCTCAAGCCCTATTTTGCCGCCCCCGCCGAGGCGTACTCGCTGGAAGAGGTGCGATGAGCCCAAAAAGTGCGGCGATGGCTTGTGGGGTTTAGGCGCTTGTCGTACTTTTGCGCTCCCAAGTGTAGAACGGACGACAAGGAGCCATGGCTAAGAAAAAAGGCAACCGCCTGCAGGTGATTCTGGAGTGTACCGAGCACAAAGACAGTGGTCTGCCCGGCACCTCACGCTACGTGACCCAGAAAAACCGTAAGAACACCCCCGAGCGCTTAGAACTCAAGAAGTTCAACGCGATCCTGAAGCGCTATACCCTCCACCGCGAAATCAAGTAACGACACGCTAACGACCCCACGACATGGCCAAGAAGGTAGTTGCTACGCTGAAGAGCAAAGACAAAATCGGGGTGACGAAAGTCATCCGCGCGATCAAAAACCGCGATTCGGGCAGTTACTCGTTCAAAGAGGACATCGTACCTGGCGATCAGGTCGAGGCATTCCTGAAAGGCGAGTACAAGAAATAGGTACGGCGTACCAAACACAGCTACCGACGACCCGGCCACTGGCTGGGTCGTCGGCGTTTAGGGCACGCCCAGCTTTCGTACGGCGCTTTAGTACGGCGCGGTGAGGTAGAGTTGCTTCAAGGCCACGGGCGTGTACCCAGCTGTGGGTGGGGGCAGGTCTTCGCTAACTGGTAGCTTGGCCGTGCGCCGAAAGTTGAACAAGGGGCGCACGGGTGGCGTTTTACCCCCCTTTGCAGGCAGTTCGATCTGGTGCAGGATGACCAGCGGCAAGAGCCCGCTGTTGGCCCACACCGGGGCCTGTGGGTGGGCCTTGAGCCAGAGGGGCAAACTATCGGCAGGGCTGGCGCTAACGTACCAACGCAGGGTGTCGAGCGCCAACACGACCGTCATCAAAGGGCCCGCCGTATAGCCGTCCAGGGTATCGAGCCCTGGCGTAGCGTGGGTGGGTGCCGGGGCAGGAAATTCGGCGTAGCGGCGACTACGTGGGTCGGCCAGGTAAGTGCGGCCGGCGCTATCGAGCACCGTAACCAGGGTATCGGTGGGGCCGCCCACCTGCCGCAGCGTCGCCCAGCCGGGGGCAATGCGCAGCTCCAGGGCCGTGGGATAGAGCCCTTTCACGGCCAGCGAATCGGGGCCCAGGTAGCTTACGCTGTAGGTAACGGTGCCGTAGAACGGGGTTTGGGCGTCCAGGCCCAGCACCCAGCACCCCATCCACCCAACGAAGACCACACGCCAGAGCCACATGCCGACAAAACTAGCCACCTGCTGCGTGTGCAGGGCTAGTGCGCCAGAGGCGTGGGTTGCGGCTGGCTATCGTGCACCAGGTGGCCATTTTTGAGCTGGAAGACGCGCTGGGTGCGCTGGGCCAGTTCGAGGTCGTGGGTGACGAGCACCAGGGTGGTGCCCTGGGTTTGGTTGAGCTCGAAGAGCAGCTCGGTGACGCGCTCGCGGGTGGTACCGTCGAGGTTGCCGGTGGGCTCGTCGGCAAACAGGATGTCGGGGTTGGCCACGAAGGCGCGGGCCAAGGCCACACGCTGCTGCTCGCCGCCCGAAAGCTGGAGCGGGTAGTGGTCGTGGCGCTGGGCCAACCCTACGCGTTCGAGGAGCGCGAGCGCGGTAGGGCGCCCGCCCCGCTGGCCCCGGAGCTCGAGGGGCAAGAGCACGTTTTCGAGCGCCGTGAGGGTGGGGATGAGCTGGAAGTTTTGGAACACGAAGCCCACGTGCCGGTTGCGCACCGCGGCGCGGGCATCTTCGTTTAGGGTCTCCAGGCGGTGGCCCAGCAGGGTAATACTGCCTGCGGTGGGGCGGTCTAGCCCTGCGCAGAGGCCCAGCAGGGTGGTTTTGCCGCTACCCGAGGGCCCCACAATGGCGCTGCTGGTACCCCGGTGCAGCTCGAAGCTGATGGGGTGCAGTACGGTGAGGGTATCGGTACCCCGGGGGTAGCTTTTGGTAAGCGCCTGGGCGCTGAGTACGGATTCCATGCAGCGAAAGTGGGGGCTTGCCAGGGCAAGACCTGGGTACCAGACACCGAAAGCGGGCTGGGGGTTTCAGCCGTGGGCTGTTACTTGCAGCTATGCTACGTTCTGGCCCCTGCTGGGCCCTGCTCCTGGCCTGCTGCCTGGCAGGCTGCCGCACCGCGAAGACCCCGCCCACCGAGCGCAGCGCTGCTGCATCCACACCCGACACCACGCCCGTGACCGCTACCGACACCCGACCCGTGCTTGTGTTTTTGGGGACGAGCCTCACGGCCGGCTATGGGCTCGACGCACGGGAGGCCTACCCCAGCCTCATCCAGCACAAGCTCGATTCGCTGGGGCTGGGCTACCGGGTGGTCAACGCCGGGGTCTCGGGCGCGACCAGCGCCGATGGCCTCTCGACCCTAGACTGGGTGCTGAGCCAAAACCTGCCCATCAGTCTATTGGTCGTCGAGCTGGGGGCCAACGACGGCCTGCGCGGCAACGATGCCCAGCAGACCATCGCCTCGCTGCGCGAAAACCTCTTGGCCATCGCGCAGAAGGCCCGTGCCCGTTACCCCAGCCTCACCTTGGTGCTGGCAGGCATGACGCTTCCGCCCAACTTTGGCGACGACTTTGTGGCGCGCTTTGAGGCCGTGTACCCCGAGGTGGCGAAAGCGACGGGCGCGACGCTCATCCCATTTCTGCTCGAAAACGTGGGCGGTGTGCGGGCGCTCAACCAGGCCGATGGCATCCACCCCACGGCTGCAGGCCAGCGCATCGTGGCCGAGAACGTTTGGCGCGTGGTGCGCCCACTGCTCGAGCGCTAGGCTGGCACCTTGGCCACGGGGGCTGAGGCTGGGGTAGGCGTGGCTGCCGCCTGTAGGCTGGCCAGCCTGCGCTGCCGGTCGATTGCCGCCTGGGCCCGGTTGAGCCAGAAGATGCCCACCACCGTGCACAGCGCCCCCACCACAAACGCTGGCGTAAAGCGCTCGCCCAGGGCAAAGTAGCTGAACACCGCCGCGCCCAACGGATGCAGGTTGATGTAGGTGGCCACCTGGCTGGCCTTCAGCGCCCCGAAAGCGTAGTTGATGAGCAGGTACGAGGCCACCGAGTTGACCAGTATAAGGCTGCCCAGGCCCACCCACGCCAGCCGTGGCACCGTTCCCCAGTCGAACGCCAGGGTTGACTGCACGCCAAAGGGCAGGTACACCAGAAAGCCAATGACCATGATGGCGGCGGTAAGCTGTAGCGGGTTTATGCCCTGCACCACGCGCTTGCTCAGCACCAGGTAGAGGGCCCAACAGCACATGGCACCCAGGGTGAGCCAGTTGCCGTAGTCGCGGTCTAGGGCTACGGTGCTCTCTTTGCCCAGGAACAGAAGGACAACCCCGGTGAGGGCCAACAGAATGCCCCCCAGCTTGCCCGCCGTTATCCGCTCCTGCCGCAGCAGGAACACTGCGCTCAGGAGTACCACCAGAGGTGTGAGGGCGTAAATCAGGGCGCTGTTGGCCGGGGTGGTGTACTTCAGGCCCACCACAAACAGGTACTGGTTGAGCACGATGCCCAACAGCGAGAGGAAGGTAACTGAGAGCCATTGCCGGCGCGTAAGCCGGAAACGATGAAAGCCCCCCAGCGCAAAAAACACCGGTGCCAACAGCAGGGCGGCGCCTGCCAGGCGGGCCAGCATTAGAGCCTGGGGCGCAATGCTGCGGGCGGCGTAGTGGGCCAGGCTGTAGGCCGGTACGATGAGCACCAACTGCAGGGTCATGGCGGCGTGCGCCCGTAGCGTAGCAGCTGCAAGGGGCCCCGGCGCAGTTTTCATCGGTGCAAAGGTGAGCCACGCCCGTGGGATAGCACCGAAGCCACCCACTGATTTACGTTCGCTTAACACAAGGGTGATTTCAGTAGCAAATTCGCACCGTTAACACCTGATTGTTGCAAAAAATTTGGCTGAGCGAAAATTCTGCGATAGGTTTGCTACCGATTCCAAGAGAAACCACCGATCCTCATCATCCCATGGACGCTAAAAAGAACCCCACCGCCACGTTCTACGACCAGTGGCTTGCACAGCAGTCGCAATTCTTCAACGGCTGGCAACAGTTGGGTCAGGACATGCAGAAGTCGCTGACCGAAGCCATGCCCAAGCAAGGCACCGAAGCCTACCGCAAGTGGTACGAGCAGCAGATGGAGCAGTACACCAAGTGGTGGCAGCAAGTGAGCACCATGCGTGCCCAGATGCCCAGCTTTGGCCAGATGAACTTCCCGACCCTGCCCGGTATGCCCGGCATGGAGCAGGCCCAAGGCTACTGGAAAGACATGTTCGAAAAGCAGCAGGCGTTCTTCCAGCAAGCCATGCAGCAAGCCAACAACCCGCTGCAGCAGATGGCCGGTGTACGTGGCGATGCCATGAACAACGTGTTCAGCCTCTACAACAACTGGCTGCAACTCAACAAGCAGATTGCCGGGTTGGTGAGCCAGAGCGGCGAAGACATGACCAAGCAGCTGCCCAACGGTGTGATGGCCGAGTCGGTCAAAAACCTGTTCAACAGCTCTGAGACCTACATCAAGCTGCTCGAAATGTGGGTGCCCATCATGAAGAAACTGCAACAGGATGCCCCCAAGCAGTTCGATGAGCTGAAAGCCATGGCCACCCCCGAGAAGTACAAAGAGGTGCTCGACAAGGTGTTCCAGTTCGTATCGCCCGATGCCCTGAACGGCTTCTACGGCCAGGCGTCGCAGATCCTGGAGCAAGTAAGCGGCAGCACCCAGAGCGGTATGGCCCGCTACCAGGAAATGCTGGAGCACAACACCAAACTGCTCCCCGAGCTGATGGCTGGCGACCCCCAGGCGGCCATGAAGATCTACGAAACGATGTACGAGGCCTACAGCAAAAACCTAGACCCCAGCCTGAAGAGCGCCCTCAACGGCCGCGACGCCGAGATGCTCGAGGCAACCAAAGGCGTGGTCGCCAAGGTGTCTGACTACGTGAACCGGTACACCCAGTTCCAGTACAAACTCTACGTCACGGGCCAGAAGGCCATGGAAGGTGCGCTGGAAGACCAGTTCAAGAACTTCCAGAAAAACGGCGACGTGGCCAACTTCAACGAGTTCTTCAAGCACTGGGTAGAGACCAACCAGGCCACCTACGCCGAAGTGTTTAAGAGCAAAGACTTCACGAAACTGCAAAGCGACCTGATGGACGCTGGGCTGGAAATTCGTAGCGAATTCCAACGCCTGATGGAGGTCTACCTGGCCGACTACCCGCTGGTAGCACGCAGCGAAATGGACTCGCTCTATAAGAAGATCCAGGAGCTGCAGACCAAACTGCGCAAGCTGGAAGGTGGTTCTGAAGTGGCCGCCGAGGACAAAGCCCCGGCCGCACGCCCCAAAACCACTGCTGCCAAAAAGGCCTAGTTCACCGGGCTAACGCCCCTACACGCAACACACACTGGGCCACGGGGGTACTTTGCCTCCGTGGCCTTTTTTTAGCTTACCCCAGTACAGATGGTGCAGAACACGGTGGCAACCGGTACGTTGGAGACGCTGCGGCACCTGGGCCGGTTGCAGCAGGGCCTGGTAGACCTGGTGGCGGCGCCTGCCGTAGCGGTGGGTACCCAGCCCCGACACGAGGTCTTCGCTAGCGGATTGGCAAGGCTGTACCACTACCCAGCCGTGGGCCCCAGCAAAAACCGTAACCCCCTGCTGGTGGTCTACGCGCTGGTCAACCGTACGGGGATGCTCGATCTGCAGCCCGACCGCAGCTTCCTGCGCCGACTGGCCCAGGCCGGGCTGGATGTATACCTCATCGACTGGCAGCCCCCTACCCGCTACGAGCAGCACCGCACCACCGCAGATTACGTCCTGGGCGACCTCAGGGCGTGTGTACGCTACCTGCAGCACGCGCAGGGGGTGGCGCAGGTCCACCTGGCGGGGGTGTGCCAAGGGGGCGTGTTTGCCAGCATCTACGCTGCTCGGTTTCCCCGCGAGGTCAAGACCCTTACCACGCTCGTAACCCCGATCGACTACGCCAGCGACGAGGGGCTGCTCTTTGCCTGGGCCCGCGCGTTGGATGCCGACAAGATTGCGGCTACCTACGGGCTGGTGCCCCCCAGCTTCCTCATGGCGGGTTTCGAACGCCTGCGGCCCTTTGCCAAGGTGGCCAAGTACATCGATGTCTTGGCCTGGAGCGCCGACACCGAGCGCCTGCTCAACTTCGTGCGGCTGGAGCAGTGGCTCTACCAGTGCCCCCCCATCCCGGGGCCCGCGTTTGCCGAGACGGTGCGCTGGCTGTTTCAAGAAAACCGTCTGCTAAAGGGCACCTACACCCTAGAGGGGCACCCCATACGGCTCGGGGCCATCACCTGCCCGGTACTCAACGTGTTTGCGACCGAGGACCACATTGTGCCGCCGGCTTCGGCACGCGCCCTGTTGGCCGAAGTGGGCAGCGCCGATACCACCGAGTTGCAGTTCCCCGGGGGGCATATCGGGGTATTCGTCAGCCGCCGCACCCAGGAGTACCTTGCACCCGCGGTAGCCGATTGGGTGTTGGCCCGCGACGCCTAACCATGCTCGGTTTTTCACCTGCGGTGCAGTACCCGGGGCCGCTACGGACCCTGAGCCTCCCCACCGGCGAGTCGGTTACCTACCTACGGCTCGGTAGCCGCCAGCCGACGCTACTCTTTGTGCACGGCCTGGCCAGCCACAGCCCCGTGTGGCAACACAACCTGGGCCCACTGAGCGAGTGGGCCACGTGCGTCGCGCTCGACCTGCCGGGGCACGGCCGTTCGGCGATCGATGGGGTGCAGCCCAGCCTGGTGTACTACGCCGATGTGCTGGCCGAAGTGGTGCGCAGCCTGGGCCTGGGGCCGGTGGTGCCGGTGGGCCACTCGATGGGCGGGCAGATCAGCGTCATTTTTGCCCTGCGCTACCCGTGGCTCGTCAGCCGCCTGGTGCTGGTGGCCCCGGCGGGCTTTGAGGTCTATTCGGAAAAGGACAAAGAGCTGATTCAGAGCCAGTTCGAGAGCTTCCCGGTCTCCAGCGTCATCCTCTTGCGCTACTACAACCGTGCCCTGAGCCACAACCCGCTAGGCAAAGTACCCCCGGCCCAGAAGGCCCAGGTGCTGGTAGAGGCCGATAGCCCCGCCTACGCCCGGGTTCTGGCACGCTGCATCTCGGCCATGCTCCGCGAGCCCATCTACCCCTACCTGGGCCAACTCACGGTGCCTACGCTCGTCATTTTTGGCGACGACGACGGCCTGATCCCCAACCCCGCCCTGAGCAAAGCCACCACCCGCAGCATTGCCCAGGCTGCTACCGCCCGCATCCCGAAAGGGCGGCTGGCGATGGTGCCCGGCGCGGGCCACTTTGTGCAGTACGAGTACCCCACGGTGGTGAACGACCACATCGAGCAGTTTTTGCGGGGCTAGCGCGGGCTACTGCGGCAGGCGCAGCCGGTGTTCGATGAGGCTGTTGTCGGTATCGACCCCACGGCCACCTTCTTCGAGGATGTAGCGTAGTTGGCGGTCGTACCGCTCGATAAGCCCCAGTCCGGGGGCGTAGATCTCGTAGGTCAGGTCTTCGTTGAGTAGCGAGCCGGTAACCTGGCGCTGGAGCACGAAGAGGCAGCCGGTGTAGGTCTGGCCGTTAACGGTAACAGTGGTGTCGGTATCGAGGTAGCGGTAGCGCTGCTCGCCCAGGTTGTTGTAGCGGTTGCCATCCCACTCGGCGTCTTGGGCTACCGGGTTTTGCAGCGGTACGGTCCGCAGGTTGCCCTCAAGCCGTTCGGCGAGTAGGTTGTCGGTGTACACCCGGTAGCGGTCGAGGAAGGTAAAGGGGCCTGCTAGGGTTGCGGCGGTATCGCGGTCAACCTGGCGCAGGGTACGGCCCTGGGCATCGGTTTCGGTACCGCCTACCGTTTCGCGCAGCACGTAATTGGCGACTACAGTATCGAAATCGGTAGGAGTAGAGAACCGAAAGGTGGTATCGGCGGCGACGAACAGGGCTACCGCGCCTTGGGTTGGGGCGTACCAGGCAGTGAACTGCTCGGTGGGCTCGGGGGTCAGGGTTTCGCTACAGCCGGTAACAAGTACCACGGCTGCCGCCACCCCTAACGCGGCGCGGGTACACGGGTTTCGGAAGAACATGGGTAAACTTGCCCTATGCTCGAAATTACCTTGGGCGACCTTACCGACCAACAGGTAGAGGCCCTTGTCAATGCGGCCAACCCTACGCTACTGGGCGGTGGTGGGGTCGATGGGGCCATCCACCGTGCCGCCGGGCCACAGCTACGTGCCGCCTGTAGCCTGCTGGGGGGCTGCGAAACCGGCCAGGTAAAGAGCACCCCGGGCTTCGAGCTTTGGGCCCGCTACGTCATCCACGCGGTGGGGCCCATCTGGCAGGGGGGGCAGGCGTTTGAAGATGTGCTACTGGCCAGTTGCTACCGGGCCGCACTCGCCGAGGGCGTGCGGCTGGGGGTGCGCACGATCGCCTTCCCGTCCATTAGTACCGGGGCGTACGGGTACCCGCTTGCCCTTGCAGCGCCGGTGGCCCTAGCGGCGATTACCGACTGGCTGGCAACCCAACCGCACGGCTACACGCTGGTTCGGTTGGTGTGCTACGACACAACTACCCTGGCTGCCTACCAGGCCGCCGAAGCGGCACTGGGCCACTAGGCACCTGGTAGCGCGTACTGGCCCGTAGCAATGAGCACCAGGGTGCAGGCCACCACGGGCTCGATGCCCGCCTGGCGCAACTGCCGAGCAAACGCGGGGTTCTCGGTACCCGGGTTAAAAATCACGCGCTTGGGCCGCAGGGCCACAATGGCTGCGTAGTACTCGGCCTGGCGCTCGGGCCCCAGGTACAGCGTAACGGTTTCGACCGTGTCGGCCGCTGGGAAGGCCTGCTGGATGGCCACGCCCGCCACCACCCCTGGGCGTACACCCACCAGCACCAGCGCCTCACCCACCGCCTGTAGGCTGTGCGCAGCACGGTAGGCATAGCGGCTGGGGTTGGGGCTGGCCCCCAAAATCAGGGTGGTAGGCAACGGATACGAAATCTGTGTAATGTTAACACCGCAGGTCGGGAAACGGTTTTTTCCTTTTGAAGGCTTGGCGCACAGATTTTTTTTAATTTTGTCAACAGTAGGAACCTAACCCCACACACAATGAAAAAACTGTTCACCCTCTTCCTCCTGGCCGGTGCTTTCGCCCTGACCGCTTGCGAGAAGAAAGAAGAGAAGCCCGCAGAAACCCCCGCTACCGAAGAGGCTACGCCCGAAACACCGGCTCAGCCCGCTGACAGCACTGGCAGCGCCGTAGCTCCTGCCGAGTAGTCGTTAGTCATCTACAACACACAAAAGGCCCCTACATGGGGCCTTTTGTGTTTCAGGTAGCTGGAGCCGTTACGCCTTTTGGGCAGCCTTGGGCAGCTTGAGCTTAACTGTGGTGGTATCGGCTTCGGCGTCATAGCCCACAATGAGCTCGCCGGTGCTGGTGGGCGCCGAAAGCAGCTCTTGCGCAATGGCATCTTCTACGTACTTCTGAACTGCACGGTTCAGCGGGCGTGCACCGTACTGGGGGTCGAAACCCTTCTCGGCCAGGAAGTTTTTAGCCTCGTCGGTGATCGAGAACGTGTAGCCCAAGCCAGCTACGCGTTTCTGCACCTTGGCCAGGGCCAGGTCGACAATCTGTAAGATGTGCTCGCGCTCGAGCGGGTTGAACACGATGACGTCGTCAATCCGGTTCAGAAACTCGGGCCGAAAGACCTTCTTCAGTGCGCCTTCCAGCGTGCTGCGCATGGCATCGTAGCTCTTGGCCACCTTGGCCGCCGTGGCGAAACCCACCCCGGCGCCAAAGTCTTTCAGCTCTTTGGCCCCCACGTTCGAGGTCATGATGATGACCGTGTTGCGGAAGTCGATGCGTCGGCCCAGCCCGTCGGTGAGGATACCGTCGTCGAGCACCTGCAACAGGATGTTGAACACATCGGGGTGCGCCTTCTCGATCTCATCGAGCAGAATGACCGAATAGGGCTTGCGGCGCACTTTTTCGGTGAGCTGGCCGCCTTCTTCGTAGCCCACGTAGCCCGGAGGGGCCCCAATGAGCCGCGAGACCGAGAACTTCTCCATGTACTCGCTCATGTCTACCCGCACCAGCGAATCTTCGCCTTCGAACAGGTAGCGGGCCAAGGCTTTGGCCATTTCGGTCTTGCCGACACCGGTTTGGCCCAGGAAGATGAACGTGCCAATGGGCTTGGCGGGGTCTTTCAGGCCCGTACGCGAGCGCTGGATAGATCGCACGAGCTTATCTACCGCCTCGCTCTGGCCGATCACTTCGCGCTTCAGGTCGTCGGCCATGTGCTGCAGCCGCTTGGCGTCGCCCTCGGCAATCTTGGTGACCGGTATACCGGTCATCATGGCTACCACGGCGGCCACGTCGTCTTCGGTCACTTTGTAGCGCTTGCTCTTGGTCTCTTCCTCCCAGCGCAGTTTGGCCAGGTCGAGCTCTTCGATGAGCTTTTTCTCCTGGTCGCGTAGTTGGGCCGCTTCTTCGTAGCGCTGGCTTTTGACGACCCGGTTTTTCTCTTCTTTCACCGCCTCGATCTTGCCCTCAAGCTCGGTAATCTCTTTCGGGACGTGGATGTTGGTGATGTGCACGCGGCTACCGGCCTCGTCGAGCACGTCAATGGCCTTGTCGGGGAAGTGCTTGTCGGTAATGTACCGGGCCGCCAGCGTAACGCACGCCGCGATGGCCTCGTCGGTGTAGGTTACGTTGTGGTGGTCTTCGTACTTCTCGCGGATGTTGTGCAGGATCTGCTTCGTTTCGTCTTCGGTCGTGGGGTCGACCATGATTTTCTGGAACCGG
>JANRLA010000078.1:0-45229 GCA_033763015.1 Bacteroidia bacterium | reverse complement strand
CTGCCGGGCTGTGCCGGGCTTCTGTTGCTTGGCCGAGCTTGCCGCCCGCCGGGCGGCTTGGGAGTTGCTGTCTGAGTTTGTTTGTTCGGTTACCTGCTCTGGGGGTACGACGGGAGCGCTCGGGTTACCAGCCCTGCCCCGAAGGAGCGCCTGTGCCGGGACGCCCTGGCTCGCGTAGTCCAGGTCAACCGCTCACGACCTCACGCCCGACTGGAGAAAACGCGGTGCTCATTCGTCTACTGGCGGCAAGATGCAGGGTTACCGGGCGTAGGGGTTACACTGTGCACGGGGGGTTGTGCACGCGGGGGAAAAGTGGGGCCTGTGCGTCTGGTCTGTATACACCACATATGTGAGGTTTAGAGTCCGCTCGCTCATGGCCGCGGGGCCTCGTGGCGGTACTCGCGCTGGAGATTTGCGGGGTCGGGGCGGCGGGCGAGCCGCGCCGCAGGCCTGGCGGCCTTTACGCCCCCGCAAATGCTATGCGCTGCGCTCCGCCACTGGGATTGTCCGGGCTAGACAGTTGAGGCTGCCAAATGAAATTAAAATGCGACTCATCTACTACGACCACACAAACACACCAAAATCAAAATAATTTTCAAGAAACTGCAAAAACAGATTTTGCATTAACAAAAGTCAATTCTTTATCTGGCAGTAATCTCTTATAATCACACGCAGCCCTAATTAAAGAAGAATCATTATTGTGATGATCATACAATGATACAAAAATTTCAGACCTATTAGAAATTGCATCTACTATATGTTTGTCTCTGGCATTAAGAGATGTTCCAAAAATAATGAGCGGATTGGTGCCACGTAAAAACTTATTATACGCAAAAATTAAGTATCTATTTGTAACAATTTTTGCTAACTTTTCGCCCCTAGTACCCTCTGAAACGAACAGTGGGGTACGCCTAAAATGCGTTAATTGATTTTGTATCGTTTCATGATATCTTTGCCCAGTAGTGGCTTTTACTTTCATTACTTGATTATTGTGGGTGTAAATAAATAGTGCCCCATGTAAATAATATACATTACGCATATCCAAGTTCTGACTGTTGACAAATTGACCAAAATCAGATGGAACATCAAGATTGCCCCAAAAATAATCTTGAAACTTCATGCTCTCATCCGAATTATAAAGATCATTTAATCTAAGAATGGCATGATATAAGAAAGTATCATAATTGAGAGTATATATATTTTTGTAGGGCTTGAAATTCTGAATGAGATTATTATTATTCATTTTATTTCTTAAAATATCATCTAAATCGAAATTAACACTGGCTACTGCTTGAATAAGGCCTTCGCGAATAGCTTGGTAGTCATTAGAAATTTCTTGGCACGCTAATCTATAGGCTGGTAGTAGTCGATCAAATATTTTAAGGTAATCTAACAATAATTCAAAATCAGTGCTGCCTGTTTCTTGCACTAATACGTCTATTTTTGATTTTAACTCATTGCTGGGTCTAAACTTGTCATAGAGATTTTTATACAAAAAATTATTATCTAACATTATGGAGAATCCATTTCCCAGCAATAGATCAACACTCTTATCTTCCAGTGAAAGCTCATTAAAATTATATAAATCAATGCTTTCGTTTAGGGCTCGTGGCATTTATCTGGATTATTATTGTTTGAATGGAGGCCGAATATGCGCTTTAGGCATTTAATGAAATATTGATTTTTCCCTCACCCCACAAACGCCTCTAGCTCGGCCAGTTCTTCTTCGTAGCCGGCGGAGAGGATGGGGAAGCGGCACCAGGTGCGGGGGTCGAGGTTGGCGTCGTCGAGGTGGAAGCTGGGGGCGTAGCGCTCGCGTTTCCACTGGTTGCGGGCCCAGAGGCGGTAGAATTTCTTGACCCAATCGGCCAGCACGCGGTCTGGGGCTGTGCCGCGCAGGTACTTGAAGGTGGCCAGGGGGCTTTTGTACTGGTGGATGGCGCAGCGCTCGATCTGGTCGAGGACGGGGTAGGGCATGAGGTCGCCCTCGTCAGTCTGGTTGTAGGTCTGGGGCCGGAGCTCGGCGGTGGGGGCCAGGGCGTTGACGTGGGCGAGGGCGGGGAGGCTGAGGGCGGCCTGGGCCCAGTGGAGCCAACTGCGGAGGGTGGCTTTGTCGATGCCGCCGAGGGGGGCGAGGCCACCGGCGGTGTCGCCGTCCATGGTGGCGTAGCCGACGGCGGCTTCGGAGCGGTTGCTGGTGGTTAGCAGGAGGGCGCCCTGGAGGTTGGCGAGGAACCAGACGCCTGGGGCGCGGGTGCGGGCCTGGATGTTCTGGAGGGCGAGGTCGTCGGTCTCCCAGGCGAGTTTGCGGCCGAGGGCGCCTTCGATGAGGGCGTGGTAGCCGGAGAGGACGTGGTCTACGGTCCAGTAGAAGTAGGTAACGCCGAGGGCGTGGGCGAGGGCCTCGGCGCTGAGGCGGGTTTCGGGGCCGCTGTGCTCGGTGCCCTGGTAGACGCAGGTGATGAGCTGGCGGGCCATGGTATCGATGGGGCCGAGGGTGAGGTAGTGGAGCTTCTGGCGGAAGGCGGCCTCGCCGAGGTCTTCGTAGGCGAGGCGGAGGCAGTAGGCGGCCAGGACGGCGCAGGCGCAGCTATCGGCACCGCCGGAGAGGGAGATGACGAAGCCACGGCTGTAGCTTTTGCGCAGGTAGTCGAAGAGTGCGAGGCACTCGGCGCGGAAGAACTCTTCTTCTTTGGGGGCGATGGCGGGGATGTCGGCCTTGGGGTCTAGGACGTTCTGTTCGACGTCGGCGGGCCAAACGAACTGGCCGTGGATGAGGTGCGTGGGGGCCTCGGGCAGGAAGGCGAAGAGCTTTTTCTTCATACGCCGGGCGACGGAGGGGTCTATGACGGCGGGTACGAGCTGGACATCGGCGAAGCTGAAGCGGCGGTTGCGGGCCAGGATGGTACCGGCCTGTGCGACGAGGACCTCGCCGTCGTAGATGACGCGGCCGGCCTCGTTGCCGCAAAGGTTGCTGTAGATGTAGCTGCAGAGGTAGGAGCGGCTGGTTTCGCGGACCAGGCTGTTGCGGACCTCGGACTTGCCGAAGGCGAAGTGGCTGGCGGAGGGGTTGAGGATGAGATCTACGTTGTGGCGGTAGTGCTGCTGGGCGGGTCGGATGCCGGTCCAGGCGTCTTCGCAGATTTCGAGGCCGATGCGCAGGCCGTCGATCTCGAAGATGAGGTCGCCGATGGGTACGGTCTGGCCCTCGAAGGTGAAGGTGCCGCGGGTGTGGTCGGGCCAGGGCTTGAACCAGCGGGGCTCGTAGTGGATGCCATCGCCGGCGAGGGCCTGCTTGGCGACCAGGCCCAGCAAGCGGCCGTCTTCGATGCAGGCCACAACATTGTAGAGGGCGTTTTCGTACTGCAGGGGCATGCCCACGAAGACCACCAGGCCGCCCGTAGCGGGCAAAATGGCCTTGAGGGTGGCCAGGGCGTTTGCAGTGGTGGTATCGGCGAAAAAGGCGTCTTCGCAGCCGTAGCCGGTGATGGCGAGCTCGGGCAGGCAGAGCAGGCTGATGCGGTCGGCTTTGGCCTGTGCGATGGCCTCGAGGATGCGCTGGCGGTTGCCGGCCCAATCGAGCGGCGTTTGGTTGAGGCTGGCGCCGGCTACGCGGATGGATTTCATGCAGGGAGGAGGGAACGGAAGAGAGAAACTAATTCCTGCCCCTTGGGTTCATTTCTGAGAAAATCGTCCAACAGGTTGTGTAGCTCAGTGTAGTTGCGCACCGAAATGGATTTGGTACGGGCCTCGAGGTTGCGGTCTACTTTGTGTTTTGTGAAAAAAGAGGCTGGTACGTACCTACGAAGCCAGTCTTCGGCGGTCAAGGTAAATTCAAATAGATATGCCTTTCTCCCATTAAATTGTTTAATTAAAGTGTCTTGCCCTTGCTGTCCGTACAAGGAAAGACTTTGATAAACTGGATTCTTTCTTGTTTGCTTTTTGTCACGCACTGCGTCTACAATCGAAATAATAGGTGTATGCCGAGGAGCATACAACTTGGAAATAGAATCGGAAAAGTTTTGAGCCTTCTCAATCCTGTAATCTGACTTGCGTAATCCGCAGCCTGAAAGCAATTTTTGCCCAATCAACTCATCTAGCCAACACTCTGGTGCAACGGTTAGCATTACGAGACCAGGTTGTGAAGGTTGAAGAAGACATCAGCCCGGTTGGCGATTAGCTCGCCCAGTGCCTCGTTGTCTACGGGGTGTACAACGGTCTGGTGGTTCTGGTAGTCCACTACAAATACCTGTAGCTCGTCATCTTCGGCATTTTCGTAGAGCGTTTCTAGCAGGTAGGGGCTGTGTGTGGCAATGAAAAACTGATTGGACTTAGAGCTGCTGATCTTTTGTGCAAGAGTCTTCACATACGGCGGATACGAGTGCACCTCAGGTTCTTCGAGCACCAATACATAATCAGGTATGAATCCATGGCTACTCCCCATTGAGATTAGCGAAAAGTAAAAAAACATTCTTTTTATAGTATCCGAAATCATTTGAAATGGAATAAGAACTAGCTGTCCATCTATGCTTCCTTGGCTTAAGACAAGTTCATCACCATAAAAGGCAATTTTTAATTCGTATTCATCTACAAATGACTCTAGCGTAGAGTATAAATCCTTGTCGCTTCGAAGTGCTCGTACAATTAAACTAGCAGCCGATGGTTCAAAGAATCGCTCTAACCATACCCTATCTGACACCACCCCATTGACCCGAGAATCTAGTAACACTGGCTTAAATGGTTCTTTGTAGGTTCCATCCGGGAGCAGCTCGGTACGAAGTGTCTCATTTTTAGAGTTCCTTCTTGGGTAGCGAAAATCTTCTCGGCTCAAATAAAATGAATTTTCTATTGCTTGAATTGTAACTTTGGTCTTTGGTGTGCCGACCTCAATCTCCAGCCTATCATTTAACCTAAAGAACAAGTCCCTGATTTTGTTGAACCGAATTGGCCCTGCTATTGAGCCTCTGGAACTAAGAAGGCTTACCGCCTCCAAAATGTTGCTTTTGCCGGTGTTGGGGCGTCCCACGAAGAGGTTGATCCGACGGGTATCGAAGGAGACCTCTTTGATGGACTTGAAATTCTTGATCGTTACCCGCCCCAGGCTGGGGGCCGTGGGGGGCGTCGTTTGCTCGGCATCCATGCCCTAAGCTAGGCAAAGTGCCGGTACTGGGCCGAGCCTACTGGCCCGTGAAGGCGGCCCAGGCGGCCTGCTGGGCCGGGGTAGCGCCGGGGCGGGGGTAGATGACGTGGCGGCCGCTGCCCTTGGGGCTGTCTTTGCCGTCGGGTACGTAGCCGTAGCCCACGGTGGCGAGCAGCTCGTCGATGGGCAGGGGGGTGGCGGTGCCCAGGTAGCGCTCAAGCCAAGGGGCGAGCTCGGGGTAGCCGCTCAGGCGGGCCATTTCGGCGAATAGCGCCTCGTCTTTGAAGGGCCGCTCGGGGCCGTAGGCGGCCTTTAGTTTGAGCAGCAGGTCTTTGAGGGTGAGCGCACCGCCGGAGAGCTGGCGCAGCTTGAGGTCTAGCACCCAGCCGATGACGGCGCCCTTCTCGTAGACGTTGCCGTAGCGCTCGTGCTCGGTGGGATCTAGGATGTTGCGGCTGTTGTCGGTGAAGCTGTACTCGCCGTAGCGGCTGCCGCCGGCAATTTTCTGGCGCATGACGCCCAGGAACTCGTCGGGGCTATAGAGCCCGGCCTGGAGCTGGACCAGGTGCGAGAAGTACTCGGTACAGCCCTCGTAGAGCCAGAGGTGGCGGCTCATCTGGGGGGCGCGGAAGTCGAAGTAGGCGATCTCTTCGGAGTGCAGGTTGAGGGGCGTGAGGATGTGCAGGAACTCGTGGGCGCACACGTCGCGCAGGTACCGCTCGAGGACCGGGCCGGTGACCTCGGGCATGTAGTACATGGAACAGCGGTGGTGCTCGAGGGCACCAAAGGAGCCGAAGTAGACGGGCTCGAAGAAGAACAGGAAGTCGTAGCGGTCGGCGGGCAGGGTGCCAAAGAACTGCTCGAGGGCCTGGCCCAGGCGCACGAGGGTGGGCTTGATCTGCTGGGCCGTGACCTTGCCCTGGCGGCTGTAGACGCTGATGCCGATGCGGGTAGCGCCGAGGTAAAAACTGGCGGTATCGAGGGCGCCGACGAGGATGGGGGTGTCGGTGAGGCGGAAGTAGTCGGGGTAGCTAAAGCGGTACTCGCGGGGGCCGGTAGGGGCGGCGGGCACGCCGCTGGCGGTAAAGGGCCAGGCGGCGGCGGGGAAGAAGTTGGCCTGGGTGACGAGGGAGAGCTCGAAGGGGGCCTCGCGCAGGCCCTCGAAGTAGCCCAGGAAGCCGAAGGTGTTGACGACGAAGTTGCTGCCGGCCTCGATGTTGGTGCCGGCGGGCTCGAAGATGTGGGTGCCCTCGCCCTTGTCGTCGAAGGAATCGTTGACCCAGTAGCGCACGGTGCTGAGGCGGCTGGGTTCTGAGATCTGCCAGGTGCCGAGCTCGATGCTGTCGGCGCGCAGGGGGTTGCCCTGGGCGTCGAGGGCTTCGAAGCGCTCGATGTAGCGGCCGAAGTAGTAGTCCTCGTAGGTGCCGGGCACGACTTTGGGGATGACGAACTCGGCGACGGGCCCCTCAAGGCCCTGGGGCACCTGGAGCGTGACCATCACCTTGTCGTCTACGACCTGGTAGAGGTCGAGGGTGTAGCGGTAGGCGGTCTGGGCGGCTAGGTGGCCGGTACAGGCGGCGAGGGCGAGGGCCAGAAAAATGGTGCGCATGGGGCAGAAGGGCTGAAGTCGGGGGGGCTATTCGGTGGGGCTAGCGGCGGGGTCGAAGTCGTAGCGGTAGATGTCGTCTACGAACTGGCCGGGCAGGAGGTCTATGACCTCTTTGATGGCGCCGGTGCCCATGCTGTAGACCCAGCCGTGCAGGGCGGGGCGCTGGTCGTAGTGCCAGGCGCGCTGGATGAAGCTCATTTCGGCCAGGTGGCGAACCTGCTCCATGACGTTGAGCTCGACCAGGCGGTCGAGCCGACGGTTGTGGTCGCTGATGAGGTCGAGCTCGCCGCGGTGCAGGCGGTAGACGTCTTTGATGTTGCGCAGCCACTTGTTGAGCAGGCCCCAGTGCTGGCGGCCCATGGCGGCCTGCACCCCACCGCAGCCGTAGTGGCCACAGACGATGATGTGCTTGACCTTAAGGACCTCGACGGCGTACTGGACGACGGCCAGGACGTTGAGGTCGTTGTGGGGGATGACGTTGGCGATGTTGCGGTGGACGAAGAGCTCGCCGGGGGAGGCGCCGGTGATTTCTTCGGCGGGTACGCGGCTATCGCTGCAGCCGATCCAGAGGAACTCGGGCTGTTGGCCTTCGGCCATACGGTCGAAGTAGTCGAGGGAGAGGTCGAGCTTCTCTTTGACCCAGGCCTTGTTGGCGAGTAGGAGTTTTTCGTGTGCTTTCATAGGGCAGGGGCTAGCGGCTGGGGGCGGTTGCAACGGGGGCCAAGGCCTCGGCCAGTTGGTCTTGGATGAACTCTGGGGCCTGCTGGTGCAGGTTTTTGAACTCGACCTCGATGCCGCGGTACGAGGCCTGCTTGCGGAAGTCTATGAGCTCGTCGTAGATGTCGATGTCGATGACCGTGGCGCGCTGACCGTCGATGAGCAGCTTGGCGCCGTCGGGCAGGGTTTGCAGCTTCTGCTTAAGCTCGTTTTTGTGCAGGAAGTTGAGGTCTTTGTTGACGCGCAGCAGGTAGTTATCGTTAATGCTTACTAGGCTGAAGGCCTGCTGGTGGAGTGTGCGCAGGACCCATAAGAAGCCCACCACCACGCCAATGAGCACGCCGATAAGCAGGTCTGTAAACACGATGGCCAGAATGGTGACCAAAAAAGGCACAAACTGCGAGCGCCCGTGCGCCCACTGTGCCTGGAAGACCTTGACCGAGGCCAGCTTGTAGCCCACAAAGACCAGAATGACAGCCAGGCTGGCGAGGGGTATCCGGTTGAGCAGGCCCGGTATGAGGAGCGCACACAGGGCAAGTAGCACCCCGTGCACAAAGGCCGAGCGGCGCGTGAGGCCCCCGGCGTACACGTTGGCGCTGGTGCGCACGATAACCGCCGTGAGGGGCAGCCCGCCCAGGAGGCCCGAGGCGAAGTTGGCCACACCCTGGGCGCGGAGCTCTTTGTTCTTGCGGCTGATGCGGCGCAGGGGGTCGAGTTTATCGGCAGCTTCGAGGGAGAGGAGGGTTTCGAGGGTGGCCACCAGGGCAATGGTCACTGCGATGCGCAGGCCGGTGACGGGATCGGCAAGCAGGCCCGAGAAATCGGGGCGGACAAAGAGGTTGCCAACCCCAGCGAGCGACCCGGCGATGGGCAGGGCAACCAGGTGCTTGTCTTCGGCCATTAACTGGGTGCCGGGCACGAGGGTGGCCAGCAGTTCGTTGATCAGTATACCGACCAGGACGACGATAAGCGGGCCGGGGATGTAGGTGCTCCAGGTGGCTTTCTTGATAAAGGGGCGATCCCAGAGCAGCAGAATGGCCACCGAAACGGCCGAGATGAGCACCGCCGAATAGGAGTAGGTCTGAAAGGAAATAAGCAGGGCCTCGAAGGTGTTTAGGCCATCGGAGCTTTGTACGAAGGCCATCTCGCCGCTGGGGTCTTGGTCGTAGCCCAGGGCATGGGGTATCTGCTTGAGGATGATGACAATACCGATGGCCGCCAGCATGCCGCGCACCACCGATGTGGGCACATAGTCGACGAGCGTACCGGCCTTGATGAGCCCCAGCAGAAACTGCAGCACCCCGGCCAGCGCCAGCGCCGCGACGAAGTACTGGAAGTTGCCGCCAAAGGCCAGGATGGAGCTGGCCACGATAACGGTAAGGCCAGCCGCTGGGCCGCTCACGCTGACCTCTGAGCCGCCCAGGAGTGCCACTACCACCCCACCCACGATGCCCGCTACGATACCCGAGAACAGGGGTGCGTTGCTGGCCAGGGCTATGCCGAGGCAGAGGGGCAAGGCCACCAAAAAGACGACCACCGATGCGGGCAGGTCGTGCCGCCAGGGGTTGGAATGGGAGTCGGGGTGGGACATGGGCTTGGCAGGGTGCCCCAACAGGTGTTTTGGGGTGCAGTGGCGGAAAGCTAGGCGCTGGTACGTGGCGGCGCAACCCACCGCCGAAGGGCGGCGCGCCATACGGAGAGGTCGAACAGGCGGCTGTCGGTCGCGCTTTGCACGGTAACGAAGAGGGCAAAGGGTGCCATGACCATAAGCGGTAGCCATACCCCTACCCCGACTGGCAGTACGCCTTCGATGGCGAGTTTTTTGCCGTAGGTGTGAAGCAGCCAGAAGAGGACGAAAAACCCGATGCCCAGCACCGTGGGCCAGCCCAGCCCGCCTTTGCGGACCACGGCACCCAGTGGCCCACCGACGAAGACAAAGACAAGGAGGCACAGGGGTACGGCCAGCTTCTCCTGGAGTGAGATATCGAATTTGCGGGCGAGTTCGGCCTGGCTGGCGGCCTGCTGGGCCTGGCCGGCGATGAAGACTTTGAGGGAGCGCAGGTTGGTCATGCCGGCCTGGAGGTAGCGCTGGTGGTCTTCGGGGCTAAGGGTGTCGAAGGGCGTAGGGGCTGGGGGGACAGCGGGCGAGAACCGGTGCTGGAAGCGGAACAGGGCCTCTTCTTGGGTTTTGATGCGCCCCAAGGTGGTGCGGGGCCGCTCATAGAGACTGTCGAGGTCTGAGATGAGGCGGGTGAAGCTGCGCACCTGGTAGTTGCCCCGAAAGTCGTCTTCGTCGGTCTTGGAGGGCAGGAAGGCCGACATATCGAGGTTGTACACCAGGGTATCGAAGGCGATGCGGGTAAAGGGGCGCCCCTGTTGCACGGCCAGAGCGGTGCGGGGGGCGGTGAGGTCTTCTTCGTAGCGCACCCCGTGGTAGAGTTCGAGCTGGAGGTAGAGCAGGCTATCGAGGGTGGTCATGCGGGCCGAGTCGGCGCTGATGACGATGTTACACAGGTACTCGCTACGGGTGTGGTCGTAGATGCGCATGTCGTAGAGGGTGCCGGTGGCCTCGTTTCGGCCTGCGACGCGCATGACGTAGCCAGGGATAAGGTCGTTGAAGACCCCGGGCCGGAGGGCGAACTCGGGCCGCGAGCGGTCGGCATCGTAAATGCGCCGGTACATCTTGAGGTTGGCCCAGGGCACGACGTAGCCGGCAAAGAGAAACGAGACGGCAATGAGCACGAGGGTAAAGCCGACCAGGGGCCGCAGGATGCGTTGCAGGCTGATGCCTGAGGCCTTGAGGGCGGCCAGCTCGTAGTCCTCGCCGAGCTTGCCCAGGGTCATGAGCGCGGCCATGAGCACGGCCAGCACGAGCGCCAGGTGCACGAAGGTGAGGCTGGCGTAGCCCATGATCTCGAAAAAGACCGAGGCCGGCAAGCCCTTGCCCATCAGCTTGGCCCGCTGGTTGCTGAGCAGCACGAGCACCAGCACGAATACCGTGACGGCAAACGTGCCCGCGAGCGGGGTGAGGAAGGCCCGGAGCAGGAGCAGGTGCAGTTTCTTGAAGCGCATGCCAGCGGGCAAGTTCGGGTTTCTGAAGTTTGCAACGTGCACACCGCCACCGACACCGAGGGGCCCCTACCCCGCGGCCTGTACGTCTTTGCCGCGCCCCTGGGCCCCGAAGCCGCAGGTGTGCTACCCGCCAGTGCCCTGCGGCCCCTGTTGGCGCTACGGCAGTGGTGGGTAGAAAGCGAAAAAGGAGGGCGCCGGTTTTTGTTGGCCGGGTACCGCGCGGCGGGCCTTACCCCCGCCGAGGCGCGCGAACGGCTGGGCCTCTGCCAACTGGGCCTTTTGAACGAGCACACCGGGGCCGATGCCATTGGGGCCGCACTGGGGCAGTTGGCCGAAGGGCCGGTGGGGCTGGTCTCGGACGGAGGGGCCGCGGCGGTGGCCGACCCCGGCGCTCCGCTGGTGCTGGCGGCGCACGGGGCGGGCGCGCCGGTGTACCCCCAGGTGGGCCCCAGCGCACTGGTGCTGGCACTGATGGCGGCGGGCCTGAATGGGCAGGGCTTCACGTTCCACGGCTACCCGCCCCGCGAGGCAGGCGCGCGGGTGCGGTGGATCCGCGACACCGAACGGCAGAGCCAGCACACAGGCCACACCCAACTGTGCATTGAGGCGCCCTACCGCACCGAGGCCCTGGTCGAGGCCCTGGTGGCGACCCTGCAGCCGAGTACCCTGCTGTGTGTGGCGGCCGATCTGACGCAGCCCACCCAGTGGATTGCGACCCGCGCGGTAGAACGGTGGCGGGCAACGGCCCGGCCGACGCTCAAGGGCGTACCGGCCGTGGTGCTGTGGTGGGCAGAGGGTAGGTAGGTGCGTTGCGCACTCTGGGCGAAGAATGTACTTTCGTGTGCCCCTGGCACCCCTGCCCATCCGCAGTGCCGAGCCCCGACAGCCCCTGTTCAACCCGCCCTACACCCCTACCCGCTCATGGCCCGCATTGTATCGCTCGTTCCTGGCATTACCGAACTGCTGGCAGAGGTAGGGCTGGCAGGGCAGTTGGTGGGCCGCAGCCACCGGTGCCTGAGCCCCACTGGGGTACAGAAACACCCCAGCGTCACGGTGAGCAAAGGCCACACCCTGAGCGGCCCGGTGGTGGAAGACCCAACCCCTGCGGGGCTGCTGGCCACCACCCTGGCGCAAGATTATGTGCTGCTGGACGAGCTAAAGGCCCTGAAGCCCGACTACATCATCGCCCAACCCGACCTGGGGGGTACCTCGGTGAACGCCGAAGGGCTGAAAGACCTGGTCAAAACCCACGTCGGGGCCAGTACCCGACTGGAAACGGTAGACGGAGATGACCTGCCGACGGTACTGAACAACCTGCAGCGCATTGCCGATCTGTTTGGCATGGGCAGCCGTGGCAAAAGCCTGGTCGATAAGCTGCGCCAGCGCATGGACCAGCTGTACGAGCAGGCCAAAAATGCCCCCCGCAGGCGGCGGGCGCTGGTGCTCTCGTCGCTCTTTCCGCTCGTGTCGGCGGGTAACTGTGTGCCCCGGCTGCTGGAAACCACCTACATGGAGGCCCTGTGGGCCAAGCACGGCGAACCCAGCCGCCGTATTACCTGGCAGCAGGTGATAGCCTCCGACCCCGACCTTATTGTACTGGCACTGGCCGAGACCACGCTGGAAGAGGCCCAGGAAGCGCTGGTTGAGCTGCACACGCTGCCCGAACTGCGGACCCTGCGCGCCTACCGCGCACGGCAACTGTACCTGGTGGATGGCGAGCGGTACATCCTGCCGCAAGGGCCCTCGCTGCTGGAGAGTGCCGAGGTGCTGGCCGAGATAGGCTACCCCGAGCTGTTTGGCGACAAGCGCCTGGGCCGGGGCTGGTACGAGGCGGTATAGCCTACTTGGTTTTGATGGTCAGCTCGAGGCTGAGGGGGAATTTGTCGCCCACGAGCGCGGCACCTTCTTCGAGGGTGAATTTGGCGTGGTGGCCCTGGACGACACCGCATTCGTAGTAGAAGTCGTCGCTGTCTTCGCGTTTGGGGTCGAAGTGGAGGCCGCCGAGGAACTTGCCGTTGAGGTAGTACTCTGACACCTCGGCGAAGTAGGCCTTGCCGCAGGAGTTGACCTGCACTTTGTGGCCCGGGATGAGGTGGCGGTAGTCGTTGCCGGCCTTGTCCTGGAGCATGATGCAGTGGTTGTCGAACTCGTGCTTGGTGACGATACGCTCGAAGGTGACGGTGGCCATGGGACGGAAGGGTAGTTTACTAGGTGTTGTGAAATTACGGGGGCGCTCCCTTGCGTCAAACACACAGGTGCTGCGCCAGCGCTAGGGGGTGTGGCGCAGGTAGCGCAGGAGTGCCCCCTTGCTATCGAGCAGCAGCAGTTCGTCGCCGCGCAGGCGGTAGTGGGTTACGGTGCGCAGGGCCTGGTGCAGCCGGGCCTCGAGGGTGCCGGGGCAGGCAATTTTGGTACTGAAGCCAGCGCCAAAGCTCACCCGGCCCTTGGGGCCCCAGCTGATAGGCCCGCCCATCCGGTTGCAGCCCGTTGTGCCGCCGTAGCGGCCTTCGGCAAACCGAAAGGTGAGCTCGGGCACCCCGCGTAGGGTATCCTGTTCGGTGAGGGGCGTGCCGGAGAGGGCCACCAGGTGCCAGGTGCCCTGCAGGGACAGGGTATCGGCGGGGAGGAGGGTATCGGTGGTGAGCTTAGGGCTACAGGCCCCGAAGCCACAGGCGGCCAGGGCCGCAGAAACGACGAGTACTAGCTTCATACGCGTACACGGGCCAAAGGGTGTGCCAACCTGCCTGGCCTGGCGTCTGTAAGGTACTCTTCGGGGCCGATTCGACGGTCAAGCACGGCATGGCATAGCGGCCGCATTAGGCTGGCAGGGCCACGGGCTCGAGGTAGGGTGCGAGCTGGCGGGCGGCGTTATCGGGCAGCGCGATGGTGGCCATGAGGTGCCAGGGCGGTAGCTCGGCTTCGGGGTGGTGGTTGCGCAGCCCGGTGAGCACGGCGGAAATGGCCCAGGGGAGCTCTTCGTCGGGCAGGCCGGGGCAAAGCAGCACCTGGGCCAGGGCCCCGAAGGTGTACTGGGCCTGGCGGGCGGCGGGGTTCCAGAGGGGCAGGTAGAGCACATCGGGGGTTGCTGCTTCGGCGGCGGGGAGGTTGCCGAGGTAGCCTACGATGCGCCCGGCCCCGGGGGCCAAAAAACGGTCGTGGTGGCAGCGCTGACACCAGAGGTAGGCCCAGTGCTTGCCGCCGGTCTGCCAAGCCTCGGTGGTGTGGCGCTCGGTGGGGTAGAGGCAGCGGCGGCAGTAGAGGTGGGGGTAGGCGGCGGCGAGGTCGGCCTGGTTGGCGAGGGTGGCCTCGATGATGGCGCCCAGAGCGCGGCGGCCCTCGAGGGGTTTGCGGTTGAAGGGCCGCTGGGGGCAGGCGATGTAGCGCTCGATGAGCCGGGGCACGAGGCGGATGTCTTTCCGGCTCAGGAGCAGGTCGTACTCGGCCTGCGTAAAGACCTGCCAGCCCGTGAGGCGGGGGGCGGGCAGGTGGCTGGTGAGCTCGTCGGCGGTAAGTAGGCGGGTGAGGGCGGCCTCGGCGGCGGCCTGCAGGGCAGGGTCGGGGTGGGCTTTGACCTCGAGCAGGGCGCTGAGGGCCTGGGGGTGCTCGAGGTCGGCTAAGAGGTGAATGGCGCGCTCGAGCTGCTGGGGGGTGTGCGCCTGGGGCGTGCTGAGGATGTGGGTGAGAAAGGTAACGGCGGCCTCGCCGAGGCGGACGAGCCCTGTGCGGGCCTGGGCCGCGACTTCGGGGTCAGCCGCGGTGGCGTAGTGGCAAAACTGGGGGGCCTCTACGGGCTGGGCGGTGGTGGCCAGGAAGCCTATGAGCCAGGCCTGTTGGGGCGGGGGTAGGGGTGCCAGCCAGCCCCAGGCCTCGGCGCGGCCGTGGTCGGGGGACAGGCGCAGGAAGACCTGTAGGGCGGTGAGGGCCACGAGCGGCTCGGCGGCACTGAAGCAGGGCACGAGCGTGCGGCGTAGCCAGTCGTAGAAATCTTCGGTGTCCATGGCCACGGCGTCGGCCTTGCTGAGCAGCGCTTCGAGGATACGTAGGCGGCTCTGCGGCAGTTGGCACAGGGCGTAATAGGCAATGAGGGGGTCAGGGTCGCGCAGCAGGCCCAGCAGCTGGTCGAAGCTGTGGGTCTTGTGGTAGTCCAGGACGGCTTCGACGGCGGGGACGGTACCGTTGAGGGTATCGCTGGGCTGCGCTGCAGCACGGGTGCGCAGGTGCTTCAATACGTCGGTGTGCGTTTCGGGGAGGCTGTAGGGCGCGGTACCGCCCAGCCCATGGGCGTGCACGAGCTCGAAAAACGTGGGGCTGAGGCGGGTAAGGGCTGCGCAAATGGCCTGACCCTGGTGCGGCAGCGAACGGGTCTGGAGCAGCTGGTAGGCGGCTCTTCGCACCGCCCAGGCGGTATCGGAGAGGCCCAGGGGCAGTACGTCGGGCAGCGTGTCGGGCAGCTGCAGCTTGCGGGCGATTCGCACCCCATTCTCGCGGTCAATGGCCGACGCGCTGGTGGCGAGCTGCATCAGCATGAGCTGCTGGGTTTCGGGGGGCAGCGCTTTCAGCCGCGTCAGGGCGTCGCGGTGCACGATGGATCGCTCGCTCTTGAGGTTCTGGAAGAGGGTGGCGCGGTACTGCTCGGGGTTGGCGTGCTCGAGGTAGACATAGGCTGCGGGGGCCAGCTCGCGCCATAGCATGAGGGTCTCCTGAAAGAAGGGCAGGGTGGTCGCACCCTCCTTGCGAGTTAACCGCCAGGAGGCCTGAATGGAACGGCGCAGCGGCCAGCGAATGAGCAGAATAAACGGGTAGGAAAAGGAGTAAGCGATAAGCACTTCTTCGAACCATCTCGGATCGAAAAGTAGCCCTTCACCCCACAGCGCTGAGCCTAGCACCAACCACAGCACGCCGTGGAGGTAGTCGGCGGCCTGGAATGTGGCCGCCAGCGTGTTGTTGGGTGGCCCGGCGGCTACGGTGCGGTGCCAGGTCGTGTTGCGGCCGCCCGCGCGTTCCCGGGCCAGCCACCGGCGCCAGCCCCATGCCGCGGCCTTGCGCGAGAGGGTAGGGCCCACGAGCATGAGCGCCACAAAACCGGGTATCAGTAGGATTTCCATAGGGGGCTAGAGGGTGAAAGTTCGGCAGGCGGGAAAAACTACGGGCCCGGTGGTAGGCTTTGCTTTGACTATTTGTGCCTTTCGCCTTAGTTTCGGTTCGTCCGAATTCAACCCCCGCGTGAAGCGATGAGCGCATTTGCTGTAGGCGATAAAGTAGTACTCGTAGCCGACCCTAGCCATGTCATGGAGGTGGTCGAGCTCGCCGATGGCAAGGTCATCTGCAGCTTTAAGGAAGGCGACAAACGGAAAATCAAGCCCTTCAGCGAAGGCGACATCAAGAAGCCGTAGTGCGTTTGGCACCCCAAGGCTGGGGCGCTGTGCTCAAAAGGGCTAGCTTGAGGCCACTATGGCCCTTATCAGCCGCAAAAAGCCGCCGGTACCCATCCCCCCGCGCTTTCTAGACTACCTGCGCCGGTACGACCGCCACGTAGAACTGCCCATCCGCTACCTGGACCTGGGGCGGTACGAGCAAAAAACGGCCCTTTACGACAGCCAGGGCCGCGATACGCTCTGGAGCACCCTGCTTTACAGCCAAACCGATACCGACGACCTGCACGAGGCGCTGCGCCGGGCCTATGCCACGCTCAAGGCCAGTGGCGACGAGCGCGTGATGCGCCACCTGTTTGTAGAGCGGATAGATCTGTGCGAATACGGCAACACGTTCCCCTACCGGGTGAAGATTGTAAACCGGTTCAACGAGAACTTTGACTACTTCTACCTCAAGCGGGTAGACGCCAGCCGGCTCTTGGGCCTGGAGCTGGAGCACCTAACGGCCCCCAGCCGCATCAACTACCTGGTGGATGCCGATACGCTGATTGAGGAGCACATCCCGGGCATACCGGGCGAGGTGTTCATTACCGACCACCTGGGCAGCACGTATGTGAATGAAATCAGGCTGGCGAAGGAGTTTATCAAGTTCAACGAGCGGTGCCTGGTTCGCCTGTTGGGCGATATGCACAAGAACAACTTTGTGATTGAGGTGACGCCCGACTTTGACCAGACCTTTTACCGTATCCGGGCCATCGACTTTGACCAGCAGTGCTACGAGGGCAACTTGCGCGTGTACCAGCCCCAGTACCACACCGAGAACAACCCCATCATCCAGCTGGGCATGGGTAGAATGACGCAGGAAACGGTGGTGCAATACCAAAACGAGGAGCGGGCGAGTATGCGCTACCGCATCCACAGCCAAAAACGCCAGATGGAAGACCTGCTCCAGGCCATACTGCTTGCGCCGCTGGCCCCTGAGGAGCACCTGGCGCAGTTGCGCCAGAGCCTGGCCCAGCACTACGAAGACCCCGCGTTTGAGACCGCGCGCACCATGGGCATGGTGCTCAAGCGCTCGCTGCAAACCCTGTTTGCCTAAAACAGAACGGCCCCGCACAAGGCGGGGCCGGTTCTAATCTCTTGGCTGGTACAGCTAGCTTACTGCTTCACGACGCGGTCGGTGCGGAGCAGGTCGCCAGTGGCACGGTTGCGCGAACGGAGGAAGTATACACCGTTGCCCAGACCGTTGGCATCGACTTCTACCACTTGGGTTTCGCCGTTGGCGGTGAGGTATTGCGACTTGGTGCGCAGTACTTGGCCATTCACGTTGATGAGGTCGAACTGAGCGTCAACGCTCTGTTTTACCTGCATGCGAACGAAGATAGTGCCGCTGGTGGGGTTAGGCCCGAAGGTGTACGACTCGAAGAATAGCGGAGCTTGGGGCTGGTCGTTCGGGGTTGGGGCACCTACGATGTAGTTCTGAGCCAAAAACGTCCAAGAGGCCCAGTTGCTCGAGGCGGTTTCGGTAGCGGGATCGAAAGCGCCGATGTAGTTGGCGGTTGCAAAACCCGAGGGGAGTGTACCTACAGCAGGGAAACCACTCGTACCACCGGGAATCGGGTTAAACGTACCTGCACCAGCTGCTAAACGGCCCGTGGCGGGGTAGGTAAGTACACCTGATGCACGGTACGTATTCGTTGCCGTGATAAGTGTCGTGAAGTTGTCAATGATGGGTTGTGCAGGCGAGCCATCGATACGAAATACCGAATTGCTACCGGTACCCACCAGCGGAGTGGTAGCGGGGGTGCTGCCAATGTCTGCAAACAGACAGTTAAGTACGTTCAAACGGTCTGCAACGAGGTGATCATACTCCGTCGGGATGGTGGCGCTGGTGCTGCTAGAGCCCAGACGGAAACCGTTGCTAGCTGAGACAAAAATGCTGTTGCGGATGGTGTAAGCAGCATTGTTACGCATGATCACGGCTTGCGACTCGCTGAAGCCTTTATTACCCACAACGGTCATGTTTGCAAACTGGCCTTGTGCGTAGGGCTGCCCGTTGGCAGACACGTTGGGGGTAGTTTCACTGGCATCATCACCGTCCCACTCACAGCCACGGTTACCATCGTCATCGAACTGGTAGCCCAGCAGGAACTGTGCACGACCTGACCAGCCCTGGTCGAAGTCAAACATATCATCATCAATGAACGCACAAACAAAGTGGTCGATATTGACGGTGCCACCAAACACTTCGATACCATCGTCGGCTGAGAAGATGCTTTCAACGTAACTAATGATCGTGCCTGTGCCACAGGCACCCAGTGTTAAGCCTTGAAGCTCTGAGTTAGACTCAAGCGCTTTACCCGTGTTGCGGATAGAAACATACCGGACAATACCACCATCGTGAGCAGGGTTTGGGGTATCGCCAGGTGCAGTACCGTAGGTAGCACGTGTTTGATCGGTTGGAGCCCCTTCGATGAGGCGCTGTCCGGTACCCAGGTTGGTCGGTGCGTTGCCTAAGATAACAAGGCCAGCCCAGCCGTTGGCGGGGTTGGTACTCCGGTCTAGGGCTTCATTGTTGTTGGAGACGTCATCACCACGACGGGTCATGATGATGGGGTTCACTGCGGTCCCATCGGCTACAATACGGGCACCACGTGTAACGATAAGTACGGAGGCGTTGCTACCAGAGCCAGAGGTTTCGCCCCACACAACTGAACCGGGCTGAATGGTCAGTGTATTGCCAGAGTTGACGTAGACAAACCCATCTAGTACCCAACGGGTGGTTACGTTGCTCGTTGCAGGAACGTTTACGGTAGGACCGCCTGCAACGCCATCGGCATCAACCGTTTGGGCGGGGATATTCAGCGTGGGCGTCCAGGTTACAGTACCCGTGCCAGAAGCGGTGTTCGTGTAAATAACTTCGACACGAACAGGGACACCATTTGATGTTTGACGGGTGAAGAGCGTATCGGGCAGGTCTCCGGCACCAACAGACGTAGTAGTATACGTCTGGGCGCTGAGGCCAAGCCCAATCACTGCCAACACCAGTGCGAGGGTAAGTTTCCTTGCCATGATTGCTTGGGGGGTTAGTAATGTGAGAGATTAGGATGAGTAGCAAAACTACCACCCCCACCCCCCCGCACGAAGCCAAACGGTTTACCAAACCGAAGCCCGTTTGTTACCCCAACGTTACCAATAGTTGGCAAAGGGCCGAAAACGGCTTCAAAAAAGCCTTTTGGCGCCGACAACCCGTTACGAAACCAGGCCCCGGGCGATGACTACCCGCTGGATTTCTGAGGTGCCCTCGTAGATCTCGGTAATCTTGGCGTCGCGGTACAGACGCTCTACGTGGTACTCCTTTACATAGCCGTAGCCGCCGTGCACCTGGATGGCCTCGGAGGTAACGGCCATGGCCACTTTGCTGGCGTAGAGCTTGGCCATGGCGGCTGCCTGGCCGTAGGGCTTGCCCTGGTCTTTGAGCCACGCGGCTTTGTAGACCAGCATGCGGGCGGCCTCGATCTCGGTGGCCATGTCGGCGAGCTTGAACTGGATGGCCTGCAGCTCGCCGATGGGTTTCCCGAAGGCTTTGCGCTCCTGCGAATACTTCAGGGCCAGCTCGTAGGCGCCCGCGGCAATGCCAAGGGCTTGGGCAGCGATGCCGATGCGGCCGCCGTCGAGGGTTTTCATGGCGAGTTTGAAGCCAAAACCCTCTTCACCGAGGCGCTGGGTTTTGGGCACTTTGACATCGGAGAACATCAGGGCGTGGGTGTCGCTGCCCCGGATGCCCAGTTTCTCTTCCTTCTTGCCGATCTGGAAGCCGGGCATGCCACGGTCTACGAGCAGGCAGTTGATGCCCCGGTGCCGGGCCTCGCGGTTGGTTTGGGCCATAACCAGGTACACCCCTGAGCGGCCGCCGTTGGTGATCCAGTTTTTGGTGCCGTTGAGCAGGTAGTGGTCGCCCTTGTCTTCGGCGGTGGTGTGCTGGTGGGTGGCGTCGGAGCCCGCTTCGGGCTCGGAGAGGCAGAAGGCACCCATGATCTCGCCCGAAGCCAGGCGGGGCAGGTAGTTCTGCTTCTGGGCCTCGGTACCGAAGCCTTCGATGCCGTAGCAGACCAGGGAGTTGTTGACCGAGACCATGACCGAAGCGGAGGCGTCGACCTTGGAGAGCTCTTCCATGGCCAGGACGTAGGAGATGGTATCGAGGCCGGCGCCGCCGTAGTCGGGGCTCACCATCATGGTCATGAACCCAAGCTCGGCCATGCGGCGGGTAAGGCTTTCGGGGAACGACTCGGTGGCATCGCGCTCGATGACGCCGGGCAGGAGTTCCTGTTGCGCGAAATCGCGGGCCATGGCCTGGATTTCGCGGTGCGTATCAGAAAGTTCAAACTGAATGCCTGCCGACTGGGAGGCTAAGGTTGCCGATTGCATGGGGTAGAGGACGAACTAATTTCTGTACCACAAAGTAGGCGCATTCGTTCGAGAAAAAGGAAACGCCTGAGTAGCTTTTAGCTACCGTTAGGCAACACGGGTTGACGGGTCACTGTCTAGTTTCGGGGCTATGACGTTACTGTGGGCGGCTGCCTTGCTAGGGGCAGGGTTTGGGCTTGGGCGCTACGTGCGGGTGCAGGGGCCCCGGTGGCTGGTGCGGCGGCTGGAGCAGCGGCTACGGGTAACCCAGGGCCCGGCGGGCCCGACGCCCACCCCGGCGGCGATACACGCCTTTCGGTATGCCCTGGGCCCAGCCGCCAAGCGGGTTGCGCTGGGCGTACAGTACGGCCCGATGGCGGCGCTGGCGCTGCTCTACCCGATGGCGCTGAGCCTAGGACCGGTGCACTTTTTCTCAATCGTCGGCTATGCCATTGGCAACTTCCTGGGGATAGGTAGTGGCCGGGGCGGGATGCGGAAGCAAACGCGGGCCATCAAGCAGGCGCAGGCCGATGTCGCACTCCGTTTTCTGGCCGAAAACCCCAGCGCCGACCTTTTGGCCCTGGCTGCGGCCAGCTACCAACGCGCAGACCCCGACATCCGCCAGCAGTTGGTGCTAGCCGCCAGCACGCTTGGCCGCGAGTACCCCCGGCTGGTAACTGCCGCAGCCAATGTGCTGCACCAGGGCCTGGCCGACAGTGTGTTGGCCAACCGGCAAGAGGCCCTCTCGGCCCTGGCCAAGCTTGACCGAACGGCCCTGGGCCCCAAAGTGCCCCAACTGCTACGCGACCCCCAGCCTACCATCCGCAAAGCCGCGCTGCAGCTCTACGACCTGGTACCCACCGAAGTGCAGGCCGAGCTCCTGACCGAAGGCTTGCGTGACACGAGCCCCGACGTGCAGCGCAAAGCCCTTGAGCTCTTGCAGGCCCACGGTGGTGTTGACGAAGCCGAGTGGCTGCGGCGCGCCGCCGACAGCAACCCCCTGGTGCGGCAAACGGCCGCGCGTGCCCTGGCGGGCTACAGCTCGGCCCTCGCATTTGCGACCCTGAACCAACTGCTCGACGACCGGGAAGACCTGGTGCAGCAGGCCGCCATCCAGGCCCTGGCGGGGGTGCTTGTGCCCGAGGCGACGCAGGTGCTGGCCGAGCGGCTGGCGGTAGAAAAGCGGCCCGAAAAGCTGATCCTGCTCGTGCGGGCGCTGGGTCGGCACCGGTCGGTCGTAGCGGTGCCCCACCTGGTACAACTGCTCGAAAACCGGCAGGAGCCCGTGCGCATTGCGGCCAGTGAGTCGCTGGTGCAGGTGGGGGCCCCTGCCGTGCCTGCCCTGGTAGCTGCCCTAAAGGGCGGCACCGACAAGGTGCGCAGCGGCGTGGCCCGCAGCCTGGTGCTGCTGAAAGACCCCGAGGGGTTGCGTGGGCTGGCCGAAGTTGCGAACGACCCCTTGCCCGAGGTGCGCGAACTGGCCCTACGTGCCCTGGCCGAACTGGGGGCTGCCGACCGCCTGAACGATCTGCTGGCCCGCCTGGCCGACCCGAGCTACCCGGTGCGCAAACTGGCCCTGGACGACCTAACGCGCCTGAACGACCTGCGCGCCCTGCCCGCCCTGGCCGAGCGGCTGAGCGCCCTGGCCAAACCCGGGCTGTTTGGCGGCGAGGAGGCCAGCCAAGAGCGCAATCAGCTCACTACGCTGGTGCAGCGCCTGGCCCACCCCCAGCGCGAATTGGTGGCGCAGCACACCGCGCTCTACTGCACGGCCTGCTACAAACGGCCCACCCTGCAGGGCCAGGGGCAGCAATTTGTGACCTGCCGCAGCTGCACGGGGCTGGAGGCTATCCGCAGCGGGGTGGTGCGCGTGGTGGGCACGGTTGGCGCCCCCAGCCGGATTTACCAGGAGGGCGACACGCTTTTTCTGGAGCTCTGGGACGAAGCCGCCAAACAAGCTCTGCCTGCCGAGGTGGATGCCCTGTACCTGTGCGGGGGCAGTGCCATTGGCTACGACTGGGCCATTAGCGCGGTGCTGCAGGGACTAAGCAACCGCCTGGGCGCACGCGCCCAGCGCCTGCCCATCCAAACGGAAAACCTGCCCGAGCTGGCCCCCAACACCCAGCGGCTGCTTCAGGCCCACGGGGTGGTGATTTAAGCGTATGGACGGCTACTTCTCAATGCTGCTGGCCCTGGCAGGGGGGCTACTCAGTGGTGCGGTGGTGTCGAGCCGGGTGTTTGGTTCGGGTCTGGTCGGTGTGGACAAGTGGCTAAACCAACATGTACGGCAACGACTGACGAGATCGCTTAAGGAGCGAAACACCAAGCTAGACCTTGCCCGGCTCACGGCCCTGCTTGCCAAAACCCCCTCAGAATTAAACAACACCTGGCTCTACGCGCAGCTCCAGGTGCTCTGGCGACCGTTTGTGGTGCTGGTAGGCATCACGGTAGTTGGGTTGACGACGAGCCGACTCACCGAAGTTTTCTTGGTGTTTTGGCTCGGGCTTGTGCTGTTCATCGCGCTAATGAGCCTGCTGAACCATTTTTCGAACGAAGAGCAAAACACCCCTCTAAGCCCCGCAGCGGCTCGGCTCCGCCTGTCACTCTTCGATGCCGTGGCCCAACTGCCCGAAGTGTACAGGTATACGGTAGTGGCCGAGGTTGTGCAGAGCCGGGGCCCCAACACCCTCCCGCTGTTACAGCACCTAGAAGCCACCTTGGGCGGGATGCCAGAAGCTATTCTGCGGCAACTGGAGGCCGGTGCCGATGCCAAGCTGGCCCAGTTTGCGATCACCCAGCGCCTGCGCTACCCCCCCGAGGCCCGGGCCGAGTGGCTGAAGGAGCTAACAACTGGCAGTTCGGTCCACCCCGCGAGGCTCCAGATGGCCCTCGCGGGGTTGGACGCCTTTACGCCCGCCGAGCAAGCTGTGCTGCTGATGGCCGCGCTGCGGGCCTACCGCTACGCCCCCGCCCTGGGCGGCAAAGCCCGGCAACTGCTCACCGAAAACCCCAACCGGCTGGCCGAACGGCAGTGGATGGATCTCATTGAGACCTCGGAGGGCGTTGTGGGGCGGTTTGCGCTGCTGCAGCTGGGGCGGGTTGCCAGTGCGAGCGGCGGCCAACTGCTCGAGGAGTTGGTGGCGCACACCGAGGGACCGCTCTACCCGGCGGCCTGGGCGGCGGTGCTGTACCGTGAGCGGTTCTTGCCGGGGGTGCGCCGGCTGTTTGCGCCACCCCACACCCCACCTAACCTGCGTAGCGCCGACCCCGATGTGACCCTGCTGGTACTGGAAGCCGCCCCGCTGTACTACCAGATGCGCCGCCCGGACGACCTGATCCGCCTGATGCTGAGCGCCGCTGGCCACAGCGAAACGCGTATCCGCCAAGCGCTGGAGGTGGCGTTGGCCAAGCTGCCGCCGGAGGAGTTCTACCCCGTGGTAACGGAGATGAAACTCAATCCCCAGCAGACCGCCGCGGTGCTGGGGGCGCTGGGCAAACTACCTGCGTATGAGCCGTTCAGGGCCTGGCTGGGCACTTACGCGGTACACCCCGACGAAGCCCTACGCAAACTGGCGCTCGAGGCGCTGGTAAGCGCCTACCCCGAGGCTGCGGTACCCCACCTGCTGCACGCCGCCCGGCACGAGAGCCTGCGCAGCCTACGCACTTATGCCCACGAATGCCTGCTGCAAAGCAGCGATAGCCGAACGGTGCCCTACCTGTTGCAACGGTTTGGGATAGTCAAAGAAGAGTTTGTGGAGCGACCATTTGGGACAGCCAAACCCCCGATGGCAAAGCGCATTCGACATGCGCTTACCAGGGTTTCGACACAACAAAATCATCTCCACAACCGCACCGATGTGTACTGCCTGCGCACCCGGCGTAGGCCCCAGACGCTATTGATCGAAGGGCACCTCTTCCTCTCAGTGGGGCCCAACGATTTTGACATCCGGAGCGTGGAAACGGGCATCGAAACGGTGGTGGGGGTCATCGGCGACCTGCCCCCTGCCCAAGCCGGCACGCTGTACCTGCCGCTCTGGGACGAAGCCACCAAACAGGCCCAGCCCGCCGAGGTAGACCGGCTGGAGGTGCGCCCCAGCGCCGCGGCGCTGAGCTATGACTGGGCCATCGCTGCCGTGACGGGCCAGTTGGCGCACGCCACGGAGCCGTCCCAGCGGCGCGCACTGCCAATTGAGGTCTATGTGCCCCTGAGTGAAAATGCCCTGCGCCAGTTGCAGTCGCTGCACAGCGCGGGGCTAGCGCCCCAAGTAACCTTGCGGGTGGCGTAGGCGATGTGACTGCCGCCGTGTAGTTTGCTAGCTCAACGTACACTCCCTTTCCCCCTTCATTTCAGTTATGCAAGTACCTGGCGAAAGCATCTCTCCCAAAAAAGCCAAGCAGGAATGCAAAGCCCTGCGCGACGAACGCCCCGACCTGAAACCCAAGTTGGACCTGCCGAAAGCTGTGTACTTCGACCAAACGGCCATCAATGCTGTGATGAGCGTGCGCGGAGCCGTGGGCGTGCGTATCTACCTGGGGGTTACCGAAAAGAAAGCACTCAACCTGATGCTGGTAGCGGTAGATGCGAAGGGCAACGACATCCTGCCTGACGAAGGCACTGAGCCCCGCTCGATCCGCAGCGCTGCAAAGTCGGCGGGTGACGACGACCCGATCATCGTTAACCACGGCCAGTACTGCCCTCCTACGTGTAGCGATGAAAACTACCTGAACGGAGGCAACTAGTCTGGCAAGCTGTTCTATATCTTCTAAACCCACCTGCTAGCCAACACAAGGCTGATGACACCAGGCGATGACTATGCGAGCTTGATTGCATACATCTACCTGCAACGGTACGTTACCTTTTGTATACGGTTCGCGGTGGTAGTGGTAGCGCTGTGGTGGCACCACAGGAACTCGCTTTTGCCCTATATAGGGGTCATTGCGGCGCTATCGCTAGTAGCAGACGGAATTGGTCAGTTTCCGTCTGCACACCGCGCGTTACAGCAGTACCCCAGTAATCTGTACACCCTGGCCGAGCCTATCTGTTGGGGGGCAGTGTTCCAGCCGCTGCTGGGGGGGCGCTTCTGGCGCGTGAGCTGGTGGGTAGCCTGCGGGGTGGTCGCGGCGCTGGTGGTGGTAGAGCTGGATGTGTTCCAGCCGAACCAAACGTTCTCGTACAGCATCTCGCTGGTGGGGGTGCTGCTGCTGGTGTGGTCGGTGCAGGCGCTCTTGCGGCTCAGCACAACCCACCAGGGGCCCTTGCGGGGGCACTGGGGGTTTTGGTTAGCCACGGGCACACTGGTGTATGCCGCGGGTAGTCTGTTCATTTATTTGTTTAGCAACTATACCTCGCAGCTACCGTATTTAGCCAAACTACTGATTGGCACGGTGCAATGGGGGCTAGTAGGGCTCCAGTTCGTGTTTGTCGGCGTGGCCGCATGGAAGCTCAGATCGGCGACCCCCTCTTACTGATACTCTTGGGCACGGTGGCCATGCTGGTGCTGGCCATCGGGGTAATTGGTATTGCGGTGCGGGCGCACCGGCAGCGGGTGCAGCTGGCCCACCGGCACGAGGTGGAGTTCTTGAACTACTCGCTCAAGCTCACGGCCCAGACCCAAACCCGGCTCGAGGCCGAGGTAGCCGCCCGCACGGCAGAACTGCAAGCCGCCCAGCAGACGCTGCTGGAGCAGGAAAAGCTACATGCGCTGGGGCTGCTGCTGCGCAACGTAGGCCACGAGCTCAACTCGCCCTTGGGGGCCATCCAGTCGTCGAGCCGGACGCTGGAACAGCGGCTGAACCGACTGGCAGACCAACTGGAGCTGGCCCGTGGGGCGGCTACGCACGAGCTATCGGACTTCTTTGCCGAGGCCGAGGCGCGACTGCGGGGCCTCTCGCGTGGCCAATTGCACGCCCATACCGAGGCCATCGCCGCGCACCTGCGCAGCCTGGGCTACCCCAAGGCCGATACCTGGGCCAGCGACCTGGTGCAGTTAGGCTTTGCCCCCGACTACGTCTGCGTGCCCGACTGCCCGCTGCTGCGGCAAGGCGCCGATGGGCTTGAGCTGGCCATTACCCTAGGCCAACTCTACCGCTCGCTGCGCAACCTGACCGAGGCCAACCTGCGGGCCCAGGGCGTGGTGCAGCATTTTAAGCGCCTGAGCGCCCAACGCCACGCCGCCCGTACCGAATGGCAAACGGTTGCCAGTGCCCTGCGCACGGGCCGCGAACTGCTGGCCCCGCTGCACCAGGCACTGGTACAACTGCCCGAGGGGTCATACGCCCCCGCGTATGTGCGCGCCGACCGCGACCTGTTTGCCCAGTTGTGGTACCAGCTTTTCAGAAACGCGCTAGAAGCCACTGGCTACAAGCAGCCCGTGGTGGTTACCCGTAGCTACACGAAGCCCACCCTGACAGTCACGGTAACCGATAGCGGGCCGGGCATACCTGCCGAAGTGCTGCCACGCGCGACGGAAGCCTTTTTTACGACCCGGAGTGAGGGCGGCAACCTGGGCATGGGCCTCTACCTGGCGCGCCAGGTGGTAAAAGACTTGAACGGCCAGCTAGACATCGAAACCAGCCCGCGGGGCACTACGGTCAAGGTACAGCTACCGGTGGCCGAAGCTGCGGCCGAGGTGTAGCTACCGGAGCCGACGGGGCAGTTCTTTCTTGGCCTGGACGAAGAAGTCTAGCAGAAAATTGAGGTCGCCGACGATGAGGTAGCTCACGACAAGTACGGCGGCCAGGAGCAGTAGAAAGACGACGATGTTCTTCAGGGTGCGTAGGATGAGCAGCACCACCAACAGCCCGATGACCAGGATGAGGAGGTTGGGTACCGAGAGGGTGTAGCCGCCAATGTCCATACCCACCAAGGTACACCTGGCGCGAACAGGGTGCACGTAGTAAGTTGCAGGAATGGAGAAAGCCGCTGCTGTACAAGCCCAGCTACGCGCCCTGTTTCAGGCCGCGCAATCTGCCGATGTGATCCGGGGTGCCGAACTGCTCTTGTACCGAGGTAGCCAGGTAGACCAGCACTACCAACGGCCACTCGACCCCTCGCACCCAGAAGAGCAGGCGCACCTAAGCGGCATGCTGGGCCGCATCCGTGACTGGTTGGCCCAAGACCCCACCCCGGTGTTTGGCGAAACCATTGTCAACCCGCAAAGCCAAGGCGAATGGGTGGCCCAAGAGGTGATTTTCAGGGCCGACAGCCCCGACCCCCTGCGGCGCTATTTTGGGTTTCTGTTTGTGCAAAACGCGTACCGCCTGGGCGATATAGACCAATAACTGGCCATGGACCACACGATAGCCCAATTGCAGCAGTCGCTCAACGACCTGCTGGAGCACCTACGGCCCCTGGGCCCCGATACCCAGCCACTGTGGGGGGCATTTACCCCGCAGCACATGGTAGAGCACATTTCGGGTACGCTACTTATAAGTAACGGCCGGTTTGCCTCGCCGAGCGACGTGCCCGAAAGCGAATGGACGCAGCGGAAACAGTTCATTTACAGCCAGGAGCCCTTCCCGATGGGCGTGGTCAACCCCCGGGTGACCAAGGGTACGCTGCGGTTTAGCAGCTACTACGAGGCCCTTGAGAAGTTCTGGCAGGCCTACGACCAGTACCGGGTGTATTGGCACGAACACCCCACCAGCAACCTGATGCACCCCATGTACGGGCCGCTAAACCGAGAGGAATGGCTGCGGTTTCACCTCAAGCACATGCGCCACCACCTGGCGCAGTTTGGGCTGGTGGAGCGGGTGCCGAGCTGAGCTTAGCACGGCGATAGCGGTAGGTCGTGGTTGGTATCGGGGTTGCCCTCTAGTAGGTACCAGGTGTCTGCTTTGCGGTACAGGACGAGCGTCTCGCGGTGGGGCCGGGCCTCTTGGGTGTAGCCGGTGCTCTGTTGGGTATCGTAGTAGTGCTCCTGGCGTGAGGTGAGGCTGAGGGTCAGGGTATCGGGCAGCTCGGTGTAGGTGCCCTGGTAGAGGGTGGTCTGTTGTACCGGGCCGTCTTCGGCGTAGCTACTGCTTACACGGGCGCTGCTGCCCGTGGCAAGAAGCTCTATCTGGATACGCCAGACCCCAATTGCCCTGCCGCTGGCCGTGAGGCACCGATCGGGGGGTGCATACCCAACGCCGAGGGCAGCGATTGCCATAACAGCCAGCCAGCGCATAGTACAGGGTAACCTACGCACGGGCAGGGGTGAAAAAAAGTGTGTCGGGGTGTGTCCGATTCTGCGGTAGGTGCCCGTCATAGATTCGTAATCTACCCCATTCACCCGTTCATCCCCCCTACTATGCACAAGTACCTGTTGATCCTCAAGGGCGGCGAGCCCGACCCCCAGGTAATGGGCCACGAAGCCTTTATGGCCCACATGGCTGATTACTACACCCTGACCGAGAAGCTCCGCGCCTCGGGGCAGTTCGTCGCGGGCGAAGGCCTCGATAGCACCGGCAGCGTGGTGAGCAACGACAAGGGCCAGCCCGTGGTAACCGACGGGCCGCTGCCCGAGGCCGCCGAGCTGGTGGGCGGGTTCTACCTCATCGAGGTGGGTAGCCAGGCCGAGGCCGAGGCTATTGCCCGGCAGATGCCCAACCTACAGCTGGGCGGCAGCGTGGAGGTGCGCCCCGTAATGAAGTACGACTAACCCCCTGCCCTATCACCCCATGCAACGCTTCATGATCCTGATCCAGGGGGGCTTTGCCCCCCTGGAGGGGCTACCCCCCGAGGCCCTGCAGGCCCACCTGCACAAATGGCACGCCTGGACGCAGCACCTCATCGAACGGGGCCACTACCTGGCCGGCGACGGCCTGCGCAACGCCGGACGGCGACTCGAAGCCCGCGCAGGCGAAGTAACCGTAACCGAGGGGCCCTTTGCCGAGAGCACTGAGCTGCTGGGTGGCTTTTACATCCTGCAGTGCCGCGACCTGGACGAGGCCACGGCGCTGGCTCACCAGTCGCCGAACTTCGAGTTCGGCGGGCGGGTGGAGGTGCGGCCGTTCCTTGAGTTTGTGCCCGACAACCAGACGGCCTTCTAGTCGTACACGGCCCATCCATTCCCTTTTCATCTACCCCAGAATCTAAACCCACCCTACAGGTATGGCAGAATTCATCCTGGTCATCAAAGGCGGCATGACCGACTATAGCGACGCCGCCGCAACCGCCGCCCATATGCAGGAATGGTACCGCTACGGTGGGCTGCTCCAAGCAAAGGCCAAAATCGTCGGCGGTGCGGGCCTGACGTTCGAGGGCCGCGTGGTGGGCCCCGCGGGCGCAAGCCCGTACCACGCCCACGGCCACGACACCCTGACGGGCTTTTACCACCTGGAGGCCCCCGACCTGGCCACCGTGGAGGCCCTGGCCGCACAGGCCCCCAACCTCGCACTGGGCGGTAGTGTCGAGGTACGGCTGCCCCTGGCCATGCCACGAACGAGCTAGCCTCGCCACGGCCGCCCAGCGCAGGGCAGCGGCCTACCGCTCAAGCACTTAACTTGGGGGCTGTACCAACCCTGCCCGCTATGCCTGCCCTGAACCCCGTCGCCCGCATACTGTACGTAGAAGATGACCCCACGCTGGGGTTCATCACGCAGGAGAACCTGGAGGAAGAGGGCTTCGCGGTGGTGCGTGAGCCTGACGGTCGGCAGGCGCTGGAGGTGTTTCGGCGGGGGGGCTTTGATATCTGCGTGCTCGACATCATGCTGCCTTCGATGGACGGCTTCCAGTTGGCGCAGGCCATTCGTACGCTAAACCGGGAAATCCCGATCCTGTTCCTCTCGGCCCGTACGCTGCAGGAAGACCGCCTGAAGGGCCTGAAGCTGGGCGCCGACGACTACCTGGTCAAGCCCTTCAGCCTCGAAGAGCTGGTGCTCAAGCTGCACGTGTTCCTGAAACGCGCCAAGCTGGTGAAACCCGACGAGGGCCCCGACGACTACACCCTGGGCGACTACACCTTTAATTACCCCCAGCTGAGCCTAACCCATGCCACCGAGGGCGAGCGCCAGCTCACGCTACGCGAGGCCAGCCTGCTGCGCTACTTTGCCAAGCACCTGGGCGAACTACTGGCCCGCGAGGCGATCTTGACCGAGATCTGGGGCACCGACGATTACTTCGCCGGCCGGAGCCTGGATGTGTTCATCAGTCGGCTGCGCAAATACCTGAAGGCCGACGCGCGGATCAAGATCGAAAACGTGCACGGCTACGGGTTCAAGCTGGTGGTGGAGTAGGCTGAGTCTCATATGTAGCTGGATAACCAAATAGCTAAATTAAACACAATTAGTTACAGAAAAGACATCATTGGGACCGAGCGTACCCAGAAACCACTTGGAATGTTAAGGAACCTATATTAAATTGTCGCCATGACTTATTCAGAAGCTTTTGACAAGCAAGCCCCCACCCTTTCTAAGTATGAAGATAATGCATTCTTGATTTGGGCGACTGGGCTATATTTAGACGAGCCTAATCTTGATGATCTTGCCAATGAAGCATTAACTGATGGCCCAAATGATAAAAAAATCGATTTAATCAAACTGGATACAGAGCAGAGAAAAATTATATTGGCACAAGGATACTATTCATCCAGGAAAATAGACTCCGCTCCAGAAAATAAGGCTTCAGATTTATTAATTGCGGCGACATGGCTTTTGACCGGGGAATTGGCTCAAATACCGCCAAAGCTAAAAAATATCATCCGTGAATGCAGAGACGCGCTAAAATCCCAGGAAATTGACCAAATAGATTTGCTCTATATACATAATTTACCGGAATCTAAGAACATAAGAAAGACTCTTGAAGTGATTCAGAATGATGTTAACGCTAGAATCGCCACTCCAGAAAAAGATATTGTCGTAATCGCCAAAGAACTTGGCAGTAACTCTATTGAAGAGCTTTTTATTTCAAGGCACTCAGCTATTGCGGTAAAGGGAGAGATTGTCTGCCCTGCCAAAATATATTTTAGGGAAGTTGGGCCTAATTGGGAAGCTGCGATAGTATCACTACCTGGAAGTTGGCTGCATGAGCTCTATCAATCAAAGGGTGATTCACTTTATTCCGCTAATTACCGAGGTTTTCTAGGGGCTTCTAAAAAGAAGAAAATAAATTCAAACATTCTAAATACAGCAGAAAAGGAGCCTGAGAATTTTTGGGCCTATAATAACGGTATTACCATTTTAACACTAGCGTATGAAGAAGGCGTAGATGAAAGTAATAATCCGGTGACAAAACTAGATGGCATATCAATTATTAATGGTGCACAAACCAGTGGCTCTATTGGTAATCTTGATAACAAAAAGCACAATCTCGAAAAAATAAGGGTACTTGGGAGGATAATAAAATGCAATGATCTTGAAATCACAGGTTCCATTATCCGATACAATAACACTCAGAATCAAATCACCTCTTGGGACAGGTACAGCAATGATACTACCCAAAAAAATATTGCAAATGAATTCAGGTTATTTGGGTTTGATTATTCGCTAAAGCGAGGTTTTGAATCTTCTGACTCAGGGCTATCTATACAATCAGTTGCTCAGGCTATCCTTGCTTTTAGGGGCAACCATCTTGATGCAAATGCTGGCAAAAATAAGATATTCGATAATGAGCAATTGTACAAGAGTGTATTTGATCAAACAAAAGCTAGACATATTTTGCTAGCTTTTTCTATGAATCAAGCCATAAATCAAGTTCGTTCAAATCTTCGAAGTATCCCAAGCAGCAAATTATTACCTATACAGGAAAAACAGTCTTCCTTGTTTAGTTATTTGAAATTTAAGTTTTTTCTTTTGGCAGTTATTGGGAATTCGATGCCTACGCTTACTGGCAAGCGTACTGAAAAGAATGAAGTTGCAATATGTCCGGCATTTGCTAGAGATAACACTATTGAATTAATTATAAAAGAAATGATTCCGGCTGTTAGCTTGGTTCTTGCTCATTTAACTACATATTTTGATGGCAAGGATGTTTACAATGAATTGAATTCTTCAAAAACTGCAGCTGTGGCATCGGCACAAGTTGCTGCCATTATTCAATCAATTATCGACGTAGGATCTATTGACAGCCCACCATTGGCAAAAGCTGTTTGCCAGTCTTAGTCCTTATTAGTCTAAGTATCACATGACCTTTGGAACGGCCATGGAACTTGATCTAGCGCAGGTCGAACACCCCGACTGGTTCATCAGTCGGCTCTTGAGCAGCTTTGAGCACCTGCAGGGCCCCACCGCCGGCGTGGCTTGGCGACTAACGGGCACCGAGTTGTTAGGCGAGAATACCCAGCGGCTCTTGGCCCCGGTAGTTGGCAAACGTTAGCGTGCGGCGCAACTTGCGGCGGCTATGCAAGCTATACCTACGCGTGCGCGCCTGTCGGTAAACCTGAACAAGGTGGCGCTGCTGCGCAACAGCCGCGGGGGCAACCTGCCCGACGTGCTGCGCGTGGCCACCGACTGCGTGCGCTACGGTGCCCAGGGCATCACGGTGCACCCCCGGCCCGACGAGCGCCACACGCGCAAGGCCGATGTGCGCGCCCTGCGGCCGCTGTGCCACCAGCTGGGCGTAGAGCTCAACGTAGAGGGCTACCCCAGCCCCGACTTCCTGGCCCTGGTGGCCGAAACCCGGCCCGAGCAGGTAACGCTGGTGCCCGACGCCCCCGGCGTGCTCACGAGCCACGAAGGCTGGCACCCGGACCAAGTGGCCCTGCTCACGCCCATTGTAGCCCAGCTGCACGCCCTGGGCCTGCGCGTGAGCCTGTTTGTAGAGGCCAACCCCGCCGACATTACCGCCCTGGCCCAGACGGGTACCGACCGCGTGGAGCTCTACACCGGCCCCTACGCCGAAGTGTTCGCCGCCCGGGGCCCCCAGGCCGCCCTGCCGCCCTACGTTGAGGCCGCCGAAACCGCCGCGGCGCTGGGCCTGGGCCTCAATGCCGGGCACGACCTGAACCAGTACAACCTGCGGCCGTTTGCCGCCGCCCTGCCGATGCTGCTGGAGGTATCGATCGGCCATGCGCTGATTGCCGACGCGCTCTACGAGGGGCTGGAGAACACCATCGGCGGGTACCTGAGCTGCCTAGGGGCGGGCTAGGGCTGCGTTTGCAGCTCGTTTGCAGGGCACGGGGCACCGGCCACGGGCGCGTCGCCGTTGTTCGGGGCATGAAACCTGCTGCATTCCTCTTGTTGTTTTTGGCCCTGGCTACCCTGGGCGTGGCCCAGACCGATGCCCAGCGCAAGGCCCACTACCACTACGCGGGCAAAGTGGGCATTGAGGGCTACGACCCGGTGGCCTACTTCGGGGGCGGGCCCAAAAAAGGCCTGGCCACCCTTACCGAAACCTACCACGGCGTAACGTACCGATTCGCGACCGAGGCCAACCGTGCGGCCTTCAAGGCCGACCCTGCGAAGTACGAGCCCCAGTACGGCGGCTGGTGCGCCTATGCCATGGGCCTGAATGGCAAGAAGGTCGACATAGACCCCACGCAGTACAAGATCGTCGATGGCAAGCTGTACCTGTTTTACAACAGCAGCCTGTGGGGCAACACCCTACCCAAGTGGAACGCCGACGAGGCCAACCTGAAGCCTAAGGCCGACGCCAACTGGCAGAAAACGCTGGGTAGCTAAGCCCCTAGCTGGGCCAGTTTTTCGGCGATGAGCTCGCGCTCGCGCGGGCTGGGGCAGATGGCCAGGGCGCGCTGCCAATGGGCCCGGGCGCGCGGGGTGTTGCCGCTCTGGAGCTCGAGTTGGGCTAAGACGCTCAGGAACAGGTGGTGCTTGTCGTACCCCGGCAAGGCCTCGATGAGCGGGATGGCCGCTGTGGGCCCTTCGATTTTGCTGATGACCACGGCTCGGTTGAGGGCCACCACCGGCGTGGGCTTTTGTTGGTAGAGCAGCTCGTAGTACTGGCGGATGAGCGGCCAGTCGGTCGCGGCAAGGCTGGGCGCGGTGGTGTGGGCGGCGGCAATGGCGGCCTCGAGGTGGTAGGTGCTAAGGGTTTGGGCCGTCATGGCCTGCTCGAAGTAGGCCAGCCCTTGGGCGATGAGGGCAGGGTGCCACTGGCTGCGGTCTTGGTCTTCGAGGAGCACAATTTTGCCGCCGGCGCCCCGGCGGGCCGGGAACCGCGCGGCGTGGAAGCTCATCAGGGCCAGGAGGGCAAAGACCTCGGGCTGGGCTGTGGCGGGGCTGTGGGTAAGCAGCGCCCCGAGGCGCAGGGCCTCTGCGGCCAGGTCTTCGCGCAAAAAGTCTTCGGTCTCGGTAGCGTTGTAGCCCTCGGTAAAGAGCAGGTACAGGGCCAGGAGCACGGTGGGCAGGCGCGGCCCGGCAAAGACCTCGGGGGGCAGCTCGAGGCTGAAGCCGCTCTCGGCCAGGGTCTTGCGGGCGCGGTAGAGGCGCTTTGCGACGGCTTCTTCGTTCTGGAGAAATGCGCGAGCGATTTCGCGCACCGAGAAGCCGCACAGCGTTTTGAGGATGAGCATGAGTTGGGCCTCGGTGGGCAGCTCGGGCGTGCAGCAGGCGAACATCATACGCAGCTGGCTGTCGCCGATCTCGCCTTCCAGGAGCAATTCCCCCTCGGGGGTGGTACCGGCCTGGCGGTGGAGTAGCGCGTCGTCTTCGGGCCGCTCGGTGTACTGCTGGCGGCGCAGCTGGTCTAGGGCGCGGTTGCGGGCCGCGCGGTAGAGCCAGGCCGTCGGGTTGTCGGGCAGGGGGTGGTAGCGCCAGTAGTCGAGGGCTTTGAGCAGGGTTTCCTGCACAATGTCTTCGGCCAGGGCCAGGTTTTTCAGCCCAAAGCTGCGCACCAGGGTTGCGGTAAGCCGCCCGGCCTCGTGCCGAAAGAAATGCTCGACGACCTCTGCCGGCGTGCGGGTATCGGAACCGGGGGGTGTGGCCACGGGCCGCAAGTTGGCATGGCGGCGTACAACTTGCAGGGGTGCGCTAGGCGTGCACGAGCGTGCCCACGGCCTCGCCCTGGCAGATGCGCATGAGCGAGCCGTTGCGGTTCATGTTGAAGACGATGATGGGCAGCTTGTTCTCCTGGCAGAGGGTAAAGGCGGTCATGTCCATGACGTTGAGCCGCTGTGTGAGCACCTGGCCAAAGGTGATGGTATCGTACTTAGTGGCGGTGGCGTCTTTTTCGGGGTCGGCGGTGTAGACGCCGTCCACGCGGGTGGCCTTGATGACGACATCGGCGTCGATCTCCATGGCCCGAAGGCTGGCGGCGGTATCGGTGGTGAAGAAGGGGTTGCCGGTGCCGGCGGCAAAGAGCACGATGCGGCCCTTCTCGAGGTGGCGGATGGCACGGCGGCGGATGTAGGTTTCGCAGACGCGCTCGATCTCGATGGCGCTCTGCAGCCGTGTGACGATGCCGATGCGCTCGAGGGCGTCTTGCAGCGCCAGGCCGTTGATGACGGTGGCGAGCATGCCCATGTTGTCGCTCTGGGTGCGGTCCATGCCGCCCGAAACGCCCTGTACGCCCCGAAAGATGTTGCCCCCCCCGATGACAACGGCGACCTCGACCCCGGCCTGCGATACGGCCCCGATCTCTTCGGCGTAGCGGGTCATGGTGGCGGTGTCGATGCCGAATTGCTGGTCGCCCATCAGGGCTTCGCCGCTGAGTTTGAGTAGGATGCGCTTGTACTTCATGGGGATGGGCGAGGGATGGGTGGGGGTGCGGGCTCTACGCAACAGGCGCCCGTAGGCGCCTAACTGGTAGTACTGTGGGCTAGCTGCCCAGGCCCATGCGCCGGAAGGCCACGAGCTTGATTTTGGGGCTCAGGGCCGCGATGTGTTGGCTAACCGACTTGCTGGAGTCTTTGACGAACTCTTGGTGCAGGAGCGTGCGCTCTTTGTAGAACTTGTCGAGTTTGCCTAGGGCGATTTTCTCGATGATGTTCTCGGGCTTGCCCTCGGCGCGGGCCTGCTCTTTGCCGATTTCGATTTCGCGGTCGATGACCGATTTCTCGACGCCGTCTTTGTCGAGGGCGATGGGGTCCATGGCGGCTACCTGCATGGCTACGTCGCGGCCCAGCTCGGCCACGTCTTTACCATCGGTCTCGCCGAAGGCCACCAGCACCCCAATGCGGGCGCCGGGGTGGATGTAGGCCACGACCTGTTGGGCGGCCATGAGCTCGTACTTGCTTACCTCGAGCTTCTCGCCGATGCGGCCCATGCCGTCGGTGAGGTGGGTGCTCAGGGGGCGGCCGTCGATGGTCAGGGCCAGGAGGGCATCAGCGGTGGCGGGGCGGTGGGCCTTGGCGGCTTCGAGGAGCAGCTTGCCCAAGCCCTGGAAGTCATCGTTGCGGGCCACGAAGTCGGTCTCGCAGTTGAGCTCGAACATCACGCCGGCCTTACCGCCGTCGAAGACTTCGGCAAACACGGCGCCTTCTTTGGCCTCGCGGTCAGAGCGTTTTTCAGATACTTTCTGGCCTTTCTTGCGCAGCAGGTCGATGGCTGCGTCGAAGTCGCCGCCCGATTCTTCGAGGGCTTTCTTGCAGTCCATCATCCCGGCACCAGTAATGGTGCGCAGTTTGTTTACATCGGCAGCGGTAATGGCCATGGGGGTTGTACGGTAAAGCGGTTCAGGAAAAGTGGGGCAAAATTAGCCCTATCGGCCAGACTGCCAAGCCGATTGCCCCCGGCCAAGTTACCGTTGTGTTACCACGCCTTGCGGCAGTGGCCTGCGCGCACGTACTTTTGTGGCCCAGAAGGGTGATTAGCTCAGTTGGTTCAGAGCACCGTCTTGACAGGGCGGGGGTCACTGGTTCGAGCCCAGTATCACCCACAGGTTAGTAGTCGGTGGGGGTGTAGGTGGTATCGAACCACCCGTTGCGGATGACGACCTCGCCGCACGTGCCTGGTATGCGCCCCGAAAACCGGCCCGATATGATGTTGCGGGCAGGGTCGTAGAAGTAGATCTCTAAGGTGCCGGTTCCGGCCGCGAAGGACAGGTTCTCGCAGCCTCGGATAACGTTTTGGTAGTACAGGCCGGGGAAGTCGCCCTCGGGGTAGGTCACGAACGAGAGCGGGTATACGCCCACGCCCGTAACCCCCGTCGCGTAGATGGCAATCAGATCGGAAACTGGCGCTTCGCCGGGGATGAAACGGTAGAGCTCGACTGAGAGTACGGCCGGGCCATTGGTCAGCTCGGCTAGGGTCGGGAAGGCCAAGGCGGGCGAGCCGGCCACCCACGCCGAATCGTTGAGTAGGCATGCCCCCGCCCTGGCGCCCACCTGGGTGGGCGGCGGCAGCTCTGGGTCTGTGGGGGGTTGGGGGGTAGACTCCTCGGTGCAGGCGATGGCCAGGAGCGCGAGGGCAGCGGCGAGCAGGCGGATCATAGCGTGACGGGTTGCGTGTTGTTTCTGGCACCAAACTTCGGGTACCATACGCGCCGTAAGGGTGCCGCAGGATGAGCGGTGGCCAGAACTTGACCTACGGGCTGGGGCGCTGGGCAAACGCCCTACACCCAGTCGTGGGGCTGGTAGTGGGCCAGCATCTCGGCCTCGGGGGTGCCGGGCGCGGGGTGGTAGTCGTAGTGCCACTGGGCCCGGGGCGGCAGGCTCATGAGAATGGACTCGATGCGGCCGTCGGACTGCAGGCCGAACTTCGTGCCCCGGTCGTGCAGGAGGTTGAACTCGGCGTAGCGGCCCCGGCGGATCTCCTGCCAGCGGCGATGCTGCTCGTTCCAGGGCAGGTGCTTGAGCTTCTGAACCAGGGGCAGGTAGGCCGGCAGAAAGGCATCGCCCACGGTTTCGGTAAACGCGCGGCGCTGGGCCAGGGTGAGGCCCTCTTCGGCGCGCAGCCAGTCGAAAAAGACCCCGCCGATGCCGCGCATCTCGGTGCCGCGGTGGTGGTTGGTGAAGTACTCGTCGCACCAGGCCTTGAACCTGGGGTAGTGCTCGGGGCCGTGGCTATCGCAGGCGGCCTTGAGGGTGCGGTGGAAGTGGGCGCCGTCGTCGGGGGCCAGGTAGTAGGGCGTCAGGTCGGCGCCACCGCCAAACCAGGCGTCGCGCAGGGGGCCATCCTCGGCTTCACGCAGCTCGAAGTACCTAAAGTTGGCGTGCGTGGTGGGCACAAAGGGGCTGAGGGGGTGGATGACCAGGCTGATGCCGGTAGCAAAAAACCACCCTGGGCCCGTATTGAGGCCCGCCTGTAGCGCCGGGTGCAGCTCGCCAAACACGATGGAGGTGTTGACCCCGCCCTTCTCGAGGACGTGCCCGCCCTCGATGACGCGGGTTTTGCCGCCGCCGCCGCCAGGCCGCTGCCAGGCGTCTTCGCGGAAGGTGGCGTGGCCGTCTTCGGCTTCTAGACTGGCGCAGATGCGGTCTTGGAGCCCGTGGATGAAGGCGACAAAGCCGTCGCGCAGGTCGGTATGAGAGGTATCAGCCATAGGATTGAACGGTTTCGATGAAGGCACGTGCGTGGTCTACCGGTACATCGGGCAGGATACCGTGGCCCAGGTTGGCGATGTAGCGCTGGGCCCCAAAGGCCTCGACCATGGCCCGCGTTTCGCGTACGATGGTGGGGATGGGGGCGTAGAGCAGGGCGGGGTCGAGGTTGCCCTGCAGGGTGGTGCTGCCCTCGGTTTGGCGGCGGGCAAAGGCCGGTGTGAGTTCGCTGCCCACGCCCAGGGCGCTGGCGCCGGTGGCGGCGAGCTCGGGCAGGCTGTGCCAGGCGCCACGGGCGAAGAGAATGACGGGGCCCTCGACCTCGGCCACGAGCCGGGCGAGGTAGGGCAGGCTGTAGGTGGCAAAGTCGGCGGGGCTGAGCAGGCCGGCCCAGGAGTCGAAGACCTGTACCAGGTCGGCCCCGGCGCGCAGCTGGTGGTTGAGGTACGCGACGGTGAGGTCGGTAATGGTGGTGAGTAGCCGGTGGGCGGCCTCGGGGTACTGGTAGAGGAAGGCCTTGGCGCGGGCGTAGTCTTTGCTGCCCTGGCCCTCGACCATGTAGGCCAGGAGCGTCCAGGGCGCGCCAGCGAAGCCGATGAGGGGCACCCGCCCGGCGAGGCCCGATTGGGTGAGGCGCAGGGCCTGGTACACGTAGCTCAGCCGGTCGGCTACATCGGGCATGGCCAGGTGGGCCAGGTCGTCGGGCGTGCGAATGACGGGCGAGAGGCGGGGGCCCTTCCCCTCGTCCATGGTAACGGTGATACCCAGGGCCTGTGGGATGACCAGGATGTCGGAAAAAATGATGGCCGCATCCACGCCCATGAGGTCAATGGGCTGGAGGGTGATTTCGGCGGCCAGTTCGGGGGTTTCGACGCGCGTAAAGAAGTCGTACCGCTCGCGCAGGGCCCTGAACTGGGGTAGGTAGCGGCCCGCCTGGCGCATCATCCAGACCGGGGGGCGTGGCACGGGTTCGCCCCGTAGGGCCCTGAGGAGGAGGTCGTTTTTGAGGGGTGTCATACGCGTTGGGTGGGTTCAGCGTGGGCCATACAGCGCAGCAGGTCGTTGAGGGTTGGGTGCTGGGCAAGGACTACATTTGGTACGCCGCGCTGCGCCAAGGCCTGCGCCGTGGTAGGGCCCAGGGCAGCCAGTTGCACCTCGGGCCCGAGGGCAGGGCCGTGATCCAGCCAGTGGGCTACCCCCCGGGGGCTGACAAAGGCCACGCCCCGCAGCTGCCCCGGCAGCGCCGGGAAGGGCAGCACCGGCACGCGGCGGTAGAGCGGCACCTCGTGAAGCCGCACCCCGGCCGTAGCAAGGCCCTGGGCGAGTTCGGGCCGCCGCTCGGCGCCACAGAAGTGCACTAGCGGTTCTTGGAGGGGGAATTGCACCAGAAACGCCGCCAAGGTGGCGGCATCGGCAAAACCCTCGGCAGTTACCGGTACGCCCAGCGCCCTGAGGCCCGCGCCCGCGCGCTGGCCCACGCAAAACACCGGGGTGCCTACCAGCTGGGTAGCCGCAGGCCCCAGGGCTGTTACCGCCGTGTGGCTGGTGAACAGGGCCGTGCCAATGGCCGGGGGCCAGGCGAGGGGCGCGATGAGCTCTGTTGAAAAGAGTTCGAGGTCTACCACCGCAAGGCCCAGGGCCTGGGCCAGGTCTCGGTGGCTTTGGGCCAGCCGCTTGGTAACGACCCAGGGGGCGCTCATGCCCGGTGGCGGCTTTGGGTGACGAGCGCAGCGGCCCCCTGCGCCAGCAGCGCCTGGGCTACCTGGGTGCCTAGGGCCTGGGGGGCCTCGGCGGGGCCGGTGGCCTCGGCCTGTAGGCGCTGCTGGCCATCGGGGCTGTAGACCTCGGCACGGAGGCGAAGCTCGGTGCCCTGGGCCTCTGCCAGGGCCCCCACCGGGGCGCTACACCCGCCCTCGAGCACCCGCAGGACGGTTCGCTCGGCGAGGGTGGCCGCTGCCGTGGGGCCGTCGTTCAGGTGGGCCAGGGCATCGGCCACAGGGTGGTCGGCGGCGCGGCAGACAATGGCAATGGCACCCTGCGCGGGGGCGGGCAAGAGCCAGGTGAGTACCGGCTGGCTGGGCTCGAAAAGGCCCAGGCGCCGCAGGCCCGCGGCGGCGAAAATGGCACCGTCCCACGTGCCCTCGTACAGCTTCTTGAGGCGGGTTTGCACGTTGCCCCTCAGGTCTACCACCTGGTGGTTGGGGTAGCGGTGCCGCCAGGCAGCCTGCCGACGGGTGCTGCCGGTAGCAACCACGGCAGGGTAGGTGGGCTGGGCTAAAAAGCCAGCCCCGGCGCGGCATACCAGCACGTCGTGGGGGTCTTCGCGGGGCAGGAGCGCGGCCAGTTTGAGGCCCTCGGGCAGCTGGGTGGGCACGTCTTTGTACGAGTGCACGGCCAGGTCGATCTGCCCCTCGGAGAGGGCATCGTCGAGGGCTTTGGTAAAGACGCCCTTGCCCACGAGCTCGGTACCGATTTCGGCCAGGGGCCGGTCGGTAACCACATCACCGTACGATTCGATGGTGCGCAGCTCGGCGGCGTGGCCCGTGCGCCTAATGAGCGTGGCGACCCATTGGGCCTGCCAGAGCGCCAGCTGGCTGCTGCGGGTGCCGACCGTAAGGTGCAGGCGCACAGGCGGTTAGTCGGTTTCGGGGGTCAGGTTGTAGAGCCGACCCACGGCCTCGAGCAGGGCTTCGGTCTGCCCGTTGGCGCTGCGCAGGGCCTGAAAGGGCTGGGCCAGCAGCTTGTTTACCAGCCGGTGGGTGATGCGTTCGAGCTCGGCGCGGGCCTCGGGGCTCAGGTCGGCGCGGGCGTGGGCGAGCTCTTGCGCCTTTATGGCTTCGAAATGCGCCACCAGGGCTTTGACGGTGGGCGTGAGGCGCTGCTGGTGCAGCCACTGGCCGAAGGCGTCCAGCTCCTGGTCAATGATAGCCTCGACGGCGGGGCGTGCGGCGTTGCGCCGGTCGGCGGCCTCGTCTACCACCTGGGCCAGGTCGTCCATGTTCACGACCCGCTGGTGGGGCAGGATGGCAATGGCAGGGTCGATGTTGCGGGGCAGGGCCAGGTCGATGAACAGGCGCGGGCGGGTGCCACGCACGTGTGCGGGCAGCACGACAGGTTCGGGGGCCCCGGTGGCGCAAATGACCACGTCGGACAGGGCCACCTCGTCGGCCAAGGCCTCCCAAGGTGCGGTGCGTACGGCCAGGCCCTCGGCCAGGCGCTCGGCGCGTTCGGGGGCCCGGTTGATGAGGCACACCTCGGCGGCGCCGAGGCTCAGGAGGTTCTTCAGGGTCACTTTGCCAATCTTGCCAGCGCCTATCACCAGCACGCGCAGCTCGGGCAGCCGGGCACCGGTACTGCGGATGTAGCCTACCGCGGCGTGGGCCACGCTGGCCGCGCCACTGCCAATGGCCGTTTCGTGGCGGGCCCGTTTGTGGGCCTTCATGACAAACTGCAGGGCTTTGTGCACGAAGCTATCGGCCAGCCCATGGGCTTGGGCCAGCTTGTAGGCCTGCTTTACCTGCTGGGGGATCTGGACATCGCCCAGGACAAGCGAGTCGAGGCCGGTGGTGACGCGCAGCAGGTGCAGCAGCGCCTGCTCGGCGTGCAAAACAAAGCCCAGCCGGTGAAAACTGTCGGCATCGCTGCCCGTGTGCCGCACGAGCAAATCGACGATGGGCTGGGGGCAGTCGGTGCGGGCGTAGAGTTCGGTGCGGTTGCAGGTGGCCAGCACCAGGGCCCCGCTCAGGCCCAGGGCGCGGGTATTGGCGAGGAGCGCCGCCTGCTGCTCAGCGCTCAGGGCAAACGCCTCGCGCTGGGCAATGCCCGCCCGCTGGTGGTTCACGCCCACCACCAGCCACTTCGCATCGGGCCACCGGGTGTGCATGTTAGGCGGGTATGGGGGTTGAGTCGGGCTGGCGCAGGCAGTTGCGGACCTGCTGGGCCAAGCAGCGAACGAAGTCGGGGTGCGTATTGAGGCCCTCGGTAACCACCAGGTGGTGCAGGCCCTTGGGTTCGAGTACTTCGCGCAGCTCGGTGTTGAGCTCCATGAGCGTTTCGATGTGGTCGGTCACAAAGGCGACGGGCACAATGACCAGCGCAGGTACGCCGTAGTCGGCCAGGCGCAGGGCCAGGGCTTCGGTGTTGGGCTGGGTCCATTTGGCGGGCCCTACCCGGCTCTGGTAGCCCAGCCAGTGGGGCTCGGTGTAGCCCAGGCGGGTGGAGCGGCGGTGCACCAGGGCGTGTACGGTGGCCCGTACTTGCTCGGTGTAGGGGTCGCCGCTGGCAACCTCGCTCAAGGGCGTGCCATGGGCCGAGAACAGCAGGTGGGTGGTGGGGCGCAGGGCCTCGGGTACCTGTGCCAGGGCTTGGTCAATGCGGGCGTCGAGGGCCGCGAGCAGGTGGGGGTCGGTGTGGTAGTCTTTGACTTCGAACGTGCGCCAGGGTGCCTGTTTGGGGTAGCGCGTGCGCTCGGCGTGGTGCCAGGCCCGAAAGCTGCTGCCGCTGGTGGTCCAGCTAAACTGGGGGTAGAGCGGCAGGTGGACCAAGTCGGTGGGGGCGAAGTCGGCCACCTCGGCCAGCGTGGTGTCTAGTGTGGGCACCCAGTAGCGCATGGCGGTAAAGACACGCACCTCGATCTCGGGCAGCTCGGTACTGAGCAGGCTGTCGAGCGACTCGCGTTGCCGCTCGGTAAGCGGGTTGATGGGTGAGCAGCAGGTGCTGGGGCTGCTACCCTGCCGGGTGGGGCAGGCGGCGTGGCCTGTGCAGCCGTTGGGGCAGGCGTTGATGGCGGCGTACTTCCCCCGCACCTTGGGGGCCCGAACCCCCGAAATGAGACTGGCCAGGAGCCGTTGCCGCCAGTCGCCGCCGAGCTTAATGATGTCGGGGTCGGTAAAGAGATTGTACAGAAAGGGCCGCACGGCTGTGGGCCCGGTGGGCCCGCCCAGGTTGTGCAGCACCACGGCCAGACGCTGCGGGGTGTAGCTGTGGGCTTGCGCAGTAGGTACGTGTGCGGTGTGCATGTAAGCTGAGGCAAAGCTCTGGGGCACGCTACCCCCAAAACAGTGAGCCAGGTCAGTTTCTTGAAGTAAAACACCCACCGCCAAATGAAGCGGAGATGAAGACCGGCTATTTGGAAATGGTCTAGTTCGGTAGTAGTGCCAGCGAACGGGCCACGGCGTGCCAGGCGGCGGCGGTATCGGTGGCGGTGGTATCGTAGAGCAGCCGCACGATGAGCCACGCGGGGGGCGCGGGGCGCTGGAGGCTGGGCGGAAGGGGGTAGTAGAAGGCGTGCTCTACCTGGCCGGGGGCCTCGGGTAGGGCTTGGCGGTATTCGAGGGCGGTTTGGTGGTCCTGGGGCCGCAGCTCGAAGAACTCGGGGTCGGGCACCTCGTCGTCGGGGTCGTAGAGCTGGGCGCGCAGGGCCTCTACGGCGTAGCCAAACTCGCCCTCGGTGCCCGCAGGCAGGGGCTCCCATTCCACGGTGCCTTTGAGGTGGGTGTAGGTGTGGGGCCCGTCGTAGAGCAGCACCAGGGGTGGGGTGTCGGCGTCGGTGGGTTCAATGAGGTACGACCAGCCCTCGGGCAGCTGTAGGGCAAAGGGCGGCAGACCCGGCGCGCGTACTTCGGTAAGGGTTTGGCCGTTAATGTAAGCGGTGGCTATGCTGGTAACCACGAGCAATAGCCCAATACGAACGCGCATCGGCCAAAGATACCCGTCTACTAATCCTCCATTTTCCCCCATGAACCGGAACTGCACCAAGTATTGGTTTGCTGCCCTCGCTGTGCTGGTGGCGACTGGCTGCGGACCTCGAATTGTGTTCGATGCCCCCCAGCCCGAGGGCGCGCCCGATCTGAAAACCTTCCCACAAGCGCTGCAGGGCAAGTACGGCCTCTCTGACCGCGACACCGCCCAGTGGGTGGAGGTGCGGCCCGTTGAGGTGTGGTCGCAGCAGGAGCGTAGCTATACCTTCCTGCGGGCCGAGTTGGCGGGCCACCCCCGCTTTGTGGTGGCCCAAGACCAGGTGTTTGACAAGACCTACAAGCGCACCTACACCGCCGAGGTCGCGGCCGATACGCTGCGCTTCGATGCCCTGGACCTGAAGCTGGAGTTTGGTTTGGGCGACTCGGTGAAGCTTCGTGCCCTGAGTACCGGCTATGTACTGAACCTGCGGAGCCGCGAACAGCAGCACTGGGACACGTACCTGATTGCGCCCACGGCTCCGCTGGGCTTTGAGGTATACAACCTAGACCCGGAAGACCATTTGGGTCTACTGCGTGAGCTAGGCCGTGTAGAGGGCTACACCAGCGAAGACCAGCCTACGACCGACAGCACCGCCGTTTCGTACTACCGCGCAACGCTGCCTGCAGCAGCCTGGCCCAAACTCTACGCGGCGCGGGGCACCAGCTACCTGCTTAAGCTACCCGCCACCGAAAACGACTAGGCGCTAGGCCACCAGTGGCCGGAATGCCGCGCGGTTGGCCCAGAGCACTTGCAGGTCGAGCAGAAACACTGCCAGGCCGAACACAATGGCCTCGGGGGCCAAAAACAGGTGAAACAC
>JANRLA010000077.1:0-52821 GCA_033763015.1 Bacteroidia bacterium | reverse complement strand
ACGTCGATGCGCTGCTGCACCGAGATGGTCTTCACGATGTCTTTGAGCATACCAAACCGGTCTTGCCCCACGATCTGCACGGCCGCCAGGAACTCGACCTGCTCCTCGGCGCCCCATTTGGCTTTGATGAGCCGTGCGCCGTACTTCGAGAGCAGCTCGGTGGCCTTGGGGCAGTTTACGCGGTGTACGACGATGCCCTTGTTGGGCTGGTCGATGCCGATCACGGTGTCGCCGGGGATGGGGTGGCAACACGGGGCCAGCACGATGGCACTGGCCGAACTGCCGAGCACGAGCTCGTCGGGGTTTACGCCCAGCTTGTGCTGCACGAACGCATCAAACCGTTGGCTTTCGGTATCTAATACCTTGGGCTTTAATGAGTTTACATGATACGTTTCAATAAACGCTTGAATCTCTTTGGCGTCGATGCGGTGCGAACCCACGCGGAAGTAAAGCTCCTCGAGGTTGGGGATACGGAAGAAGCCCATGAACTCGCGCACCTTGGGGTGGTCGGGGGCGTAGCCCAAACTTTGCAGTTTCCAGCTCACGATTTCTTTGCCTCGGGCCAGTATCTCCTTCCGCTCCTTCTTCAGGCGGTCTTTGATGGCCGCCAGGGCCTTTTGCGTCTTGGCGTACTCGAGCCACTCGGTTTTGGGGGCCTGCTTTTTGGCGGTGATGATCTCCACCTGGTCGCCGCTGTGTAGGGGCGTAGACAGGGGCACCACCTTGCCGTTTACCTTGGCGCCGATGCAGCTGTGGCCCAGGGTGGTGTGCACTTCGTAGGCCAGGTCGAGGGCCGTGGCGCCGACGGGCAGGCTCTTCAAGTCGCCCTTTGGGGTGAAGACGAATACCTCTTCGGTGGTCAGGTTTCGCTGAAACTCTTCGACGAGGTCTACTGAGCTTAAGTGCTGGCTTTCAAGCAGTTCGCGTATCCTATTCAACCACTGGTCTAGGTTTTGGTCTAGGGCCTTGGGGTTGTCTTTGTACTTCCAGTGGGCGGCGGGGCCTTTTTCGGCCTGCGCGTCCATCCGCTCGGTGCGGATTTGCACCTCGACCCACCGGCCCCGGGGGCCCATCACGGTTACGTGCAGGCTCTCGTAGCCCGTGTTCTTGGGGATCGAAATCCAGTCGCGCGTGCGGTCGGGGTGGGGCCTATAGGTGCTCGTTATAGCCGAGTACACCCGCCAGCAGGCCCAGCGCTCGTCTTCGGGGGCAATGTTGTGGATGACGATGCGGATAGCGAACACATCGTACACCTGCTCAAACGACACACCCTGCCGCTTCATCTTCTGGTAGATGCTGCTGATGCTCTTCACCCGGCCCTTGATGCTGGTGTGCAGCCCCATGGCCTGCATCTGGGCCTCGATGGGCTGCAAGAAGCTCTGTACGTACCGGCCCCGTTGGGCGCGGCTTTCGCGCAGCTTGCCCAGGATGTCGCGGTACACCTCGGGCTCGGTGATGGCCAGGGCCAGGTCTTCGAGCTCGCTTTTGATGGTGTACAGGCCCAGGCGGTTGGCCAGGGGGGCGTACAGGAACTGGGTTTCGGCCGCGATTTTGAGCTGGCTTTCGCTGCGCATGGCCGTCAGGGTGCGCATGTTGTGCAGCCGGTCGGCAATCTTGATGAGCGCCACGCGTACGTCGGCGCTCATGGTGAGCAGCATTTTCCGGAAGCTCTCGGCCTGCTTGCTGGCCCCGGGCTCGAAGACGTGGGCCACCTTCGTCAGCCCGTCTACGATGCGGGCCACGGCGGGCCCGAAGCGCTCTTCGATGTCGGAGAGCTCCACGTACGTGTCTTCGACCACGTCGTGGAGCAACGCCGCCAGCACGCTCGTCAGGTCTTCGAGGCCCACCTCGCGCACCACGATGCGGGCCACGGCGATGGGGTGCAAGATGTAGGGCTCGCCGCTCTTGCGCCGCACGTCGCCGTGGGCCTCGAGCGCCAGGCGAAAGGCGGCGCGGAGGGTCGTGCGGTCGGGGGGCTCGGCAAACGAGAGGCAGTCGCGGACCAGTTGCCGGTAGGCGTTGACTATCTGTCGGCGCTCGGCCTCGGTAAACGCCAGACGCGAGGGGGTGGGGGCCGTAGGTGCCGTTGCCATGCGCTACCGAAGTAACAAAACCCCCGCCGCTTGGGTGCAGGGTACAAGAAACGGGCGGCGCTTATAGGCCCCAATGCTAGTTTTAGGACGAATTTCCTGCCCAACCCATGTACTGCCCCCCCGCAACCCGCTGGCTGTTGGCCCTGCTCTGGGCCGCGACCAGTACCCTTGCCCTTGGCCAGACTTCAAACCTGGATTCCTTGACCGCTGCCGCGCAAAGTGGCGTTGCCCAGGCGCAGTTTGAATTAGGTAAGATTGTTTACCACGGCCAAGGGATTACCCAGAGCTACACCGAAGCCGCTAAGTGGTACCGAAAGGCTGCAGAACAGGGGGATGCAGCGGCCCAGTTCAATTTGGGCGTTATGTACGAGAATGGCGAAGGGTTACAGCAGAATTACACCGAAGCCGCCAAGTGGTACCGAAAAGCCGCTGAACAGGGGGATGTTGATGCCCAATTCAATTTGGGCGTTATGTACGGCAATGGCCAAGGGGTCACGCAGAGCTACACCGAAGCCGCCAAGTGGTACCGAAATGCCGCTGATCAGGGGTATGCAGCGGCCCAAACCAATTTGGGCGTTATGTACGAGATTGGCCAAGGGGTCGCTCAGAGCTATGAAGAAGCTGTAAAGTTGTTTACCAAAGCCGCTGAACAAGGACTTGCCGTCGCCCAATTCAATTTGGCATGGTTGTACTACAACGGCCAAGGGGTCGCCCAGAGCTATGTAGAAGCCGTCAAGTGGTATCGAAAGGCTGCAGAACAGGGGGATGCAGCGGCCCAGTTCAATTTGGGCGTTATGTACGAGAATGGCGAAGGGGTACAGCAGAATTACACCGAAGCCGCTAAGTGGCTTCTAAAAGCCGCTGAGCAAGGGGATTCGAAAGCCCAAACACTTTTGGCGTTTATGTACGAGAATGGCGAAGGGGTTACGCAGAGCTATGCAGAAGCCGTCAAGTGGTACCGAAAAGCAGCTGAACAGGGACTTGCCTCAGCTCAATTCAAATTGGCGTTGAAGTACTACAATGGTGAAGGTGTTACGCAAAGCTACGTAGAAGCCGCAAAGTGGTACCGAAAGGCCGCTGAGCAAGGGGATGCCTTAGCCCAAGGCAGTTTGGGCTTTATGTACGAGAATGGCGAAGGGGTTACGCAGAGCTATGCAGAAGCCGTCAAGTGGTACCGGAAGGCTGCTGATCAAGGGATTGCCTTAGCTCAGTTCAATTTGGGCGTTATGTACGAGAATGGCGAAGGGGTTACGCAGAGCTATGCAGAAGCCGTCAAGTGGTACCGAAAAGCCGCAGAGCAGGGGAACGCACCAGCCCAATTCAATTTGGGACTGAGGTACGATAATGGTGAAGGGGTCTCCCAGAGCTTTGTAGAAGCCGCAAAGTGGTACCGAAAAGCCGCTGAACAGGGTCTTGCTTCAGCTCAGTACAATCTAGGTATTCTCTACTACAACGGCGAAGGCGTAGCTAAAGACGAGCGACTAGGCATTAATTACACGCGCCTGGCAGCCCGAAAGGGTAATGAAAGGGCCCAGGCAGCACTGCGTAAACTCGGCTACGACTGGTAGGCAGGTTCCGGCAGGGGCGCCATAGGGGCTTACCCCAGCCGCTTGTAGTAGTACGTTTTGTCGCAGGCCTGCCGTCGGGCTAGGTTGCCTAAAACAGCCCCCCGGCGCTGCCGCCCTTCACTTTGCCCAGGTGGCGGTAGGCGCGTTCGGTGGCTTCGCGGCCGCGGGGGGTGCGCACCAGAAAGCCCTCCATGATCAGGTAGGGCTCGTACACTTCTTCTAGGGTTTCGGCTTCTTCGCCTACGCTGGTGGCGATGTTCTGCAGGCCCACGGGCCCGCCGGCGAACTTATCGATGAGCGTGGTGAGGATGCGGGTGTCCATGTCGTCCAGCCCGGCGTCGTCTACCTCCAGGGCTTCGAGTGCGGTGCGGGCAATGGCGAGCGAGATGGTGCCATCGCCGCGCACCTGGGCGAAGTCGCGGGTGCGGCGCAGCAGCCGGTTGGCAATGCGGGGCGTACCCCGTGAGCGGCGGGCGATCTCGAAGGCCGCCTCGGGCACAATAGGCGTGCCCAGCACCCCGGCGCTGCGCACCACGATGCCCGCCAGCTGGTCGGCGGTGTAGTGCTCAAGCCGCAGGTTGATGCCAAAGCGCGCCAGGAGCGGTGCGGTGAGCAGCCCGGCCCGGGTGGTGGCCCCCACGAGGGTAAAGGGGTTGAGCTTGAGCTCGACCGAGCGGGCGTTGGGCCCGGTTTCGATCATGACGTCAATTTTATAGTCCTCCATCGCGCTGTAGAGGTATTCCTCGACAACGGGCGAGAGGCGGTGGATTTCGTCGATGAACAGCACGTCGCGGGCCTCGAGGCCCGTGAGCAGGCCCGCCAGGTCGGCCGGCTTCTCGAGCACCGGCCCGCTGGTGGTGCGGATGGTGACGCCCAGCTCCTGCGCCACGATGTGGCTGAGGGTGGTTTTGCCCAGCCCCGGCGGGCCGTGCAGGATGACGTGGTCGAGGGCCTCGGCGCGGGCACGGGCGGCCTGTACGAAGACGGCCAGGTTGGCCACGAGCTTGGTTTGGCCGGCAAAGTCGTGCAGGCGGGTGGGGCGCAGCTGCCGCTCGTCGCCGTCGGCGGCGCTGTGGCTGCCAATGAGCTCGGGGTTGCGGGGGCTGGCCATCGGGGGGCAAAGGTAGGTGGCGGTGCCACCCAACCCCCTAACTTGCCGCCCATTGGCACATACATACGCACGTTGGGTGCTGGCGCTCCTGTGGTGGGGGGCCAGCGGGTGGGGAGCCTGGGCGCAGCAGGGGGGCATTACCCGGCCGTTCGAGGTGGTCAAAGACTGGGTGCCGGTGCCCTCTGAGCGCTTCGATATCGTCTTCAACCGCACGTTTCTGGCCGGTGCCAGCACCTTTGAAGAGGTGCCGCTCAACCAGACCAGCGGCACCACGGGCCTGCACTTCAGCTTTAATGTGCTGCTCAACCCGCGCTACAGCATCCGGGTGCAGCCGGGGGTGTCGTTCGTCAAATTCAACATCGAAGACGGCAGCACCGGCCTTGGGGCCGCGCTGAGCGATACGCTGGGCAGCCGCTACAAACTGCGCCTGTTTTACGCCGAGTTGCCGGTCCTGCTGGGCCTGTCGTTCCGCGACGATACCCTGCGCCTGCGCTCGCTGCTCGAGGTTGGGCTCACGGCGGGGTACCGCATCAGCACCTCGCTCAAGGCGCAAACCACGACGGCCGATGGGTTCGACCAAAAAGTGCGGCAGGAGGGCCGCTACAGCGACGTTGCCGCCACCTGGCGCATCGGGGCCCTGGTGCGCTTCAGCTACCGGTTTGCGGGTCTGATGGTGTACTACCGACTGACCGACATCTGGCGCAGCGATGCCCAGCTCGAGGGGCCCGGGGGGCTACAGGCCTACCCGCAGTTCCCGCCGCTCGAAATCGGGCTCTCGTTCAACCTCTAGGGTGGGGGGCAGTCCCCCAATCGGGGGATTTTTTGCGAGCGCACCTTTTTTTTACGCACAGTTGCGTTACAGAACCAAGCAGGTAGCTGTAACTTTCAGACAGACTGGGTGTTACCACCTGCGTTCGCTAGACTACCTGCCTTACTTCTGCCATGAACCCCGTCGCCGAAATCACCCGCAGTTGCCACGGCCTGAGCAAAGCCGAGCAGCACGTGCGCTACCGCCTTGCCCGCGCCAAGGGACTGAACACCTCTGAGTTTGAGCTGCTCACCACGCTCTTCCACTACAACCGGCCCATGAACGTGAAGGAGCTGGCCGAAGAGCTCATGCTCTGCTCGCAGGCCGTGACCAAAATCACGAAACGCTTGCAGGGGCTCGACATGATTTCGCTGGCCAAGAGCGAGCAGGACCGCCGCGCGACGATGGTTGACCTGCGCGAAAAAGGCCGCGAGATCGCGGAATGGGAGACGCAGATCCGCCAGCGGCTCTTTGCCCACGCCCTGCGCGGCGAAGACTTCAACGGCTACTCCGACTTCGCCTCTGCCATGCGGGTGCTCGAAACCCGCGTGACCGTCGAAACCCACGAGGCCCTGCGCGGCGTGCCCGTACCCGCCGAAACCGATACCGACCTGGCCGACGCCTAACTACAGGCGGCCCCGCCACGCCAGCCCCACAGCGGCCCGAAACGTTTTAACCGGGCCCGGCGTTGGCCTGCCAACCCTACTGGTTCATGCAGGTACATACCATCACCTTCCGGTTTGAAGAAGGCCACCCCGAGCAGGTGGTGAAAGCAGTAACCGGCGAAACCCTGCTCGAAGTGGCCGAAGCCAACAACATTGTGCTGCACCACAACTGCGGCGGTGTGTGCGCCTGCACCACCTGCCAGGTGTACATCGAAAGCGGCATGGAGCACCTGCCCGAGATGAGCGAGCGCGAAGAAGACTACATCGACCGGGCCATCCACCCGCGGCTCGAAAGCCGGCTGGCGTGCCAATGCGCCATTGACGGGCCCGTGGTGCTCACCGTGCCCGACCAAAGCCTTATCATTGGCCACTAACCCAGCGCCCGCCCGCCATGCCCGACGCCTTTGAGCCCCCCATCGACTGGAACGACCACGAGGACATTGCCCAAAAGCTCTACGAGCGCTTTGGCGACAGCTTTGGCGAGGGCCAGATCTACCGCATCCGCTTTACCGACCTGCACAAGTGGGTGCTGGAGCTACCCGGCTTTACGGGCAAACCCGACGGCAGCACCGAAGGCCACCTCGAGCAAATCCAGGCCGCCTGGGTGTACGAGTGGCGCGACAACCAGGGGTAGGGGTAAACGCCAAACCAATCTCTCCTGGAAAGGGGTTCGGAAAACCGGTACGATGAAGTTTTTGGTCGTCTGGATGATGTAACGCTGACAAAGTTGCGGTAGACGCCATTCGCTGCAAACCACTTGTAGTGTAGTGGATAGGATTCTGAACTGAACCGGGAAGCACGTAACTTAAACAACGAGCGCAGGCCCAATTCTTGGGCTTGCGAATGTAATTTAGTTACTCAACTATGGTCAAAGCGATTCAATCAGCAACAGTAGTTGTACTTCACGTTTTGCTATTGACTGTTTCAGTAACAGCTCAAACCGATACGTTTCAGGTAGAGCGCATACTTAAAAAGCAACCGCATGATACAACTACAGTACATCAAATATTAAGTATAGCTGAGTCTATTGCCGTATCAGATAAAGATTCAGTAAAATTTCGTGATCTAATTTCGAAAAGTATCGATGTGTGTGTTGAAATAAAATATAAAAGCGGACTATCGCGTTCTTATTTTGCGTTAGCACTACATTACTATATTTTGGGCAAAGCCGAGTATGCCCCAGTCCTAGCACTACAGGAAAGGGCTGCGAAAGAGTCAGGGGCACCCGATGAATTAGGAAAAGCTTTTTGGTTCAAGGCTCTGGTTTTTGAAAATACTGGTAAGTATACAGAATCTCTGGAATACTACAATTTAGCGCACGAGTATTGGAAAAAGTCCAACAATACAGAGTTCATCATGTTAGGTATTCAGGCTCTATCGGCGGCACATGGCAGAAACAAAGAATCATTTAAACAACACGAGATATTAATGGAAGCCTATAGTCGCTTGGAAAGCTTGCCTGATACTGAGAAACGAAAATACATTCGGATATATGGTGACTTGTCCTATACTCAACGAATTTTTAAAAATTATTCCAAAGCAGAGCATTTTATTAAAATTGCATTAGTTTTGGTTGATACATTTCAAATAAATAAAAATTTAGTATACAAGTCTTTTCCTGTTGGCTTAATTATGGATAATAACGTGCTAATATTTACTTACGCAGCTATAACATTTACGCTGACCGGAAAGTCGGAACTTGCTAGAATTTACTTTGAATTGGCTATTCAAGAATCCCTACGTCATGATACATATAACATTTCTTATGTATATGGATATAAATCTAGAATGGAAAGTGGAGAATCTGAATATTCCCAAGCATTGCAGACCGCTGAAACCGGATTGGATTATGAACTGAAATACCCAAGCAATAATAACAGAGTAGTTTGCCTCATTTCGAAAGGTCTAGCGTTGTTTGGTCTGTCACAGTACACAGAGGCTTTAGCGCTATCTGAGGAGGCACTGCCCATATGCTCCAACGATGATGATAGACTTGACGCTTTAAGCCTGGCAGCGAAGTCTGCACGCAGCTTGCAGGAGTGGAAAAAGGCGGCCGAATATGCCTTTCGCTACTCTACCCTAAACGATAGCTTAACCAACTCCGTGACGGCTGTCAGGCTTGCAGAAGCTGAAATGGAGCACCGCTTTACGCTGCAGGATCAACTTCTTGTGCAAAAAAACCAACGTATTCAGGTTCAGCAGACCTTCCAACTTGCGCTTGGGGGGTGTTTACTTCTGATGCTAGGATTTATCGGCTATGGCATCACTCAATACCGACAAAAAGTAAAGCTTGTAAAGGAAACCCAGGAGCAAAAAGAAGAACTCCGTACAATCAACGAAGCGATTTCGATCAGCAATTCCGATTTGGAGAAGGCGCAAGTGCGTATCGGTGAGAGCATGAACTATGCACGAACGATTCAGGATGCGCTACTGCCCTCTGCTGGGTTATTGGGCAAGTTGTTTCCGAATCACTTTTTATTGTTCCGCCCGCTACAAACCGTTAGTGGCGACATCTACTGGGCCTATGGCAGCGATAAGGATGATTTTAGGGTCGTTGCTACGATAGATTGCACAGGCCATGGCATACCGGGTGCTTTCATGAGCATTCTGGCGATTGGGCTTCTGCGCGAGATAGTTGTGAGCGGGAAGGAACTGGACCCCGCTACGGTTTTGGATAGGCTAGATCACCGACTAAAGCTGCTATTAAGTTATGCCGACGAGCGCCGACAAGACGGTATGGACATCAGCTTGGTGGTCTACAGGCCAACTCAAGGGCGTGTAGATTTTGCAGGAGCCCGCAACGATTTGATCGTTGTGAATTCGACGGGGCTTCGTGTGTACAAATCCGCACAGCGTTCGATTGGCGAAAAATCCGCGCACCCTGAGTCCGGTGAGCGGAGGTTTACCACCCACACCTTTCAAGTAACAGAACCCACCATGGTATATATGTTCAGTGATGGGTATGCAGACCAATTTGGTGGCGAAACCAGTAGGAAATTTGGCTATAAGGCACTTTTTGCCGAGTTCTTGGACGTGTACCCACGGCCCGTCGAACAGCAGCACAAACGCCTAGCTGAAAAGTTTGACAACTGGAAGGGCGCCCATCCTCAACTCGACGATGTACTGGTCCTTGGCATTCGGCTAGGGTAGGGCAAGTACACTCTCAGAGCCAGTTCTAGGTAAAGTGCCGCATTTTCAGCCAGGTGCGTACGACTCCAAGAATTCGGGTTGGGGCGAATCGGGCAGGCTGAGCGCTGCAAGCGCACCGCTTTTCTACTAGTTTTGGTGCGCCCATTGGTGGGCTATCTCTCGCTACGCCCTATGACGATCGACGCCGTTGGTACCCTGCTGTGTTGGCTGCTGTTTCTGCCACTGGTGGGCATTCCGTTCATCTGGCTGCTGCCGGCCCGGCAGGCCAAGTACGTGGCGCTGGCCATTGGGGTGGGGGTGTTCGGGTTCTCACTCTTCATCTTCCAGCAGTACCTCTCGCTCGCCGACGGCCCCCGGCCCGATGGCTACGTGGTAAAAGCCATCTGGCGCTGGTTTGGCGCCGCTGCGGCCGACGGCACCTGGCTGAGCCGCTACGACGTGAAGCTCATTCTGGGGGTAGACGGCATCTCGATCTACCTCATACTGCTCACCACGCTGCTTTTCCCGCTGAGCACCTGGTTCAGCTTCTCGTCAGTGAACACGCACGAGAAGGGCTACTACATCCTGCTGCTGCTGCTGCAAACGGGGGTGCTGGGCACGTTCCTGTCGCTCGACCTCTTGCTGTTTTACGTGTTTTTCGAGCTGGGGCTTATCCCCATGTACTTCCTCATTGGCATCTGGGGGGGCAAAGACAAGATTTACGCGGCCATCAAGTTCTTCCTCTACACCCTGGCGGGCTCGGTGCTAATGCTCATCAGCATTCTGTACCTGGGTAGCTACGTTGGGGGCAAGGTGGGCACGGGCTTCACGACCGACCTGAAGGTGATTTTGGACTATTTGGCCGCCAACCCCCTGGCCGATAGCACCCAGCGGTGGCTGTTCTGGGGCTTTACCTTCAGCTTCTTAATCAAGGTGCCGGTGTTCCCGCTGCACACGTGGCTGCCGGCGGCGCACGTACAGGCGCCCACGGCAGGCTCGGTCATTCTGGCGGGGCTGCTGCTGAAGCTGGGCACGTATGGGTTGGTGCGTTTCAGCCTGCCGCTCTTCCCGCAAACGGCGTATGCCTACGCGTGGGTACTGGCGCTCTTGGGCCTCATTGGGGTGATCTACGGGGCGCTGGCGGCGATGGTCCAAACCGACATCAAGAAGCTGGTGGCGTACAGCTCGGTGGCGCACATGGGCTTTGTCATCATGGGCATTTTTGCCTTCACGCCCCAGGGCATGAGCGGCGCGGTGCTGCAGATGGTCAACCACGGCATTAGCACCGGGGCGCTGTTCCTGATTGTGGGCATGGTGTACGACCGGCGCCACACGCGCGAGATTGCCGACTACCAGGGCATTGCCAAGGTGATGCCGCTCTTCACGTTCTTCTTCATGCTGGCCACCCTGAGCAGCATTGGCCTGCCGGGGATGAACGGCTTTGTGGGCGAGTTTTTGATTCTCATTGGCTCGTTTGGTACCGAGGCCTTCCCGCGCTGGTTTACCGTTGTGGCCACGACGGGCGTAATCCTGGCGGCGGTGTACATGCTCTGGATGTTCCGCCGTGTGCTCTTTGGGGCGCTGGACAAAGACGAAAACCGATCGCTGACCGACCTGACGCGCACCGAGGTTGCCATCCTGATGCCACTGGTGGTGCTCATGTTCTGGATCGGTATCTCGGCTACGCCGTGGCTCGACCAGATAGGCAGCAGCAGCGACGCGGTGGTACAGTGGGTCAACGAAGCCTACCGCGCCGCCCAGGCCCCGGTTGTAGCCCGGTAGGTCAACTTCGGGTTCCGCCAAACGTGCTATACGGCGCCGTGTGTTGGCCTTATCAGGCTCCACACATCCCCTGTATACTGTGCGTGGAATTTGCCCCATAATTTATATTATGTTAAGTAGCAAAAAGCACCCATCCCCCAGTTGTGCATTGGGGCCCGTCGCCTAGCTTCGTATAGACGATGGACTTCTCTGAGCTGTTTACCGGGGGCCTGTTGGTGTTCACCGTGCCGCTGCTGCTAGCCTTGTTGGTCTGGTTGTTTGCACTGGTAGGTTTTTTCGAGTTCAGTCTATTGGACCTGGACCTTGACCACGACGTCGATACCGGCGGCCTGCCTGGGTGGATGGACGTCTTTCAGGCCCTGGGCCTGGGTATGGTGCCCCTTTCGCTGCTCATTACCGTGCTCTTCTTTGGGTTTGGCCTGTCGGGCATTGCCGCAACCGCGCTGTTGGGCGTATCGCTGGGCATTGCCATAGCCCTGGCGCTGGTGGTAGGCTTGGTGCTCACGGCAGGCGGTGCACGGGTGCTGCGCCCGCTGTTTACAGAGTACGGTAAGGCCCAGAACGCCCACAGCCTCGTCGGCCAGGTGGCGCGCCTTACTTCTACGCAGCTTACGCCCACGTTTGGCACCGCAACGTTGGCCCTGCGCAGCGGCGAGGTGCTACAGCTCTCGGTTCGTAGCGAAAGCGGCCCCGTAGACGGCCTCAGGCCCGGCCACCAGTTGCTGCTTTTGGAGTACCGCGAGGCCCAGAACGTGTACCTTGTCGAGCCCTTCGAGCCCAACAGCCCGCCCGAGTAACGCCCCCTCCTGCCACGGATTCCACCGCCACAACCGATCTCCCCCCTTCCCGCTTCCTTGTAATTGCCTGCCGGTATGCCTACGCTTCTTATTGCCACCGTGGGTGGCTTTCTGCTGTTTGTCATCTTCCTGGTCAACGTCCTGCGCAACTGGGTCAAGAAGGCGGCCTCGGGCCGGGCGCTGGTCAAAACGGGTGTCGGGCTGAACGAGCCGAGCATTTCGCGCTCCTCGCTTTTGGTTATACCCCTACTCCACAAGTTTGAGGAGATCGACCTGACCGTCAAGACGGTACGCATTGACCGGCGGGGCCACGATTCGCTCTCGTGCGCCGACGGCATCCGCGCCGAAGTAGAAGTAGACTTCTACATCCAGATCAACCCCCTCGACCAAGACATCCGCCGGGTGGCCATGGCCATCGGCTGCGAACGGGCCAGCAACATCGCCCAACTGCGCGAGCTCTTCGAGGCCAAGTTTGCCGACGCCCTGAAGACCGCTGGCTCGAAACTCACCTTCGACCAGCTGTACCAGAACCGGGCCATGTTCCGCGACGAAATCTTGATGGCCCTGGGCCAGACCACCGATGGCGGCGACCTGGTGCTCAACGGCTACAAGCTCGACGACGTGGCCATTCAGTACCTCGAGCAGCTGCCGCTCGAAAAGCACAACGAACAGAACGTGCTCGACGCCCGGGGTAAAAAGGTCATCGCCGAGCGCACCAGCTCTGAGGCCGAGGCCGCCAACGAGCGCCTGCGCCAGAAAGAAATCACGATCCAGGAGCAGAACCAGCGCGCCCGCACCCGCGAGCTCGAAATCAAGCAGGACATCGCCCTGAAAGAGGCCAAGCAGGAGCGCGAGGTCGCCGAGGCCCGCGCCACCCAGCAGACCATTGCCCAGCAAACCATCGCCGACCAGGAGCGCCTGGCCGTCGAGGCCAACATTGAGAAGGAGCGATCCATCCGCCTGGCCGAGGAGCGCAAGCAGCAGGAAATCACCAGCGCCCAGATCGCCCGCGAACGCGCCACCCAGGTAGCTGAGCAGGCCAAGCAGCAGGAGATCGAGATCGCCAAAATCCAGCGCGAAGTTGCCCAGGCCGAGGCCACGAAAGAGAAGATCAAACGGCAGGAGGAAATCGCGAAGCAGGAGGCCGAACGCATCCGCGCCGAAGAGCAGGCCAACACCGTGCGTACGCTCGAGGTGGCCAACCGGGCCAAGCAGGCCGAGGTCATCCAGGCCGAAAAGGACGCCGCGGTTGCCAGCCAGAAGCTCAAGGTAGACGTGGATGTACGGGCCTACGAGCTCACCATCACCGCCAAGGCCAAGCTCGAGAGCGCCGAGCTCGACGCGCAAGCCGCTGAAAAACAGGCCAAAGCCATCCTCGAAGTTAACCGTGCCCAGGCCGAAGCCCGCCGTCTGCAACTGGAGGCCGAGAACCTGATTGGCGACAAGGTAATCTTGGCCAACACACTGCGCGAGCTTGTGCCGCTGCTGCCCGAAATCATCCACCAGCTCATGAAGCCCGCCGAGAAGATCGACAGCATCAAGGTGCTCAACATCACGGGCCTGGAAGGCCTCTCGGGCAACGGCGCCCTACCCCACGGTGGCAGCGAGAACGGAACGGCCCTTACGCACAGCAACCCCGGCCTGGGCCTCATCCAGACACTGCTGAGTGTGGGCATGTTCCTGCCGCTCCTCAAAGAGGTGGGCAAGCTCCTGAGCGCCAACCCCGACCTCTCAGAGCAGCTCAAGAACGTACCCGGCGGCGAGCAGCTGGCCCAGTACCTGCAGCAGCAGCGCTAGCCCACCCCCAGGCCCACTCTGGGGTTTACCGCTAACTTGCTCAGGCAAAACTACTTGCCCGTGCACGCTTCAGCTACTACCCCACCCCCTACCAACCCGCACCTGCAAAAGGGCCTGGTGGCGGCCATTGTGGTAGCGGCGCTGGGGTACTTCGTAGACATCTACGACCTGATCCTTTTTGGCATCGTGCGCGTAGACTCGCTGCGGGGCCTGGGCTACACCGACCCCGCCGCCATTGAGCGGCACGGACAGCTGCTGCTCGACGTACAGATGCTGGGCCTGCTGCTGGGGGGCGTCCTCTGGGGCATTCTGGGCGACCGCCGGGGGCGGCTCACGGTACTTTTTGGCTCCATCGTGCTCTACTCGGTGGCCAACGTACTCAACGGGGCGGTCGAAAACCTGACGCAGTACGCCGTGCTACGGTTCGTAGCCGGGGTGGGCCTGGCGGGCGAGCTCGGCGCGGGTGTCACGCTCGTTTCAGAGGTCATGGGCCGTACGCGGCGCGGTGTGGGCACCACCATCATTGCCTCGTTCGGCCTGTTGGGGGCTGTGGTGGCCAGCCTGGTCGGGGGCCGCGATTGGGGCCTGGCCATCGCGAACTGGCGCGTGGCATATTATGTGGGTGGCGGGCTGGGCTTGATGCTGTTGGTACTGAGAATCAATGTGTTTGAGAGTGGGCTTTTTCAGCAGATGAAAGACAAGGCGGGGCTGCGGCGGGGCGATTTCCTGTCCCTATTACGCGACCCCATCCGGCGGGTACGCTACCTGCGCTGCATCGGTATCGGGGTGCCCATCTGGTACATGGTGGGCATCCTTATCTTCTTTAGCCCCGAGATCACGCGCGAGCTGGGCATCCGCGGGGGCGAGGTCAAGGCCAGTACGGCCATCTTGCTGGCGTACCTGGGCCTGTCGGTCGGCGATCTGTGCTGCGGGCTCATCAGCCAGTGGCTGCGCAGCCGCAAGCGGGCGGTGGCGCTCTTCATGAGCGCGGCGCTGCTGTGTACCCTGGCCTACCTGCTGCTGCCGGGCCTGAGCGTGCGGCAAGTGTACCTACTCAGCTTTCTGGTGGGGTTCAGCTCGGGCTACTGGGCGGTGTTTGTAACCATTGGGGCCGAGCAGTTCGGCACCAACCTGCGCGCGACGGTCACGACTACGGTACCCAACTTCGTGCGGGGCTCGCTGGTACCCGTGGCGCTGCTCTACACCACCCTGGGCACGGGCGTGGGCGGCCTGGGCCGCGTGACGGCGGCGCTAGTTACGGGCCTGCTGGTCTTCGCCGTAGCCTACCTGGCCCTCTGGCGCATGGACGAAACCTTCGGTAAAGACCTGAACTACTTTGAGGAGATTTGAGTGACATGGCCTTTAAGGCCCCACCACCAAACGGTGGGTCTCCCAGAAGCCCCCGGTGTGGCCTACTTGTACCAGATAGGTTCCCTTTTCTAGCCATTCAAGCATCAGCTGAACTTCGGATTGTTGCGCAAATCCGGCAAGAACGATACGTCCATCGGGAGCAACAAAACGGTAGTAAAAGGGCTTGGGCACCTCAGAATAAAGGCTTACCTGGCCCCGGGCCGGATTTGGCCCAACCCGGAAGCGCTTTTCCCGAACGCTAAGTGGTATTTCGGTTACCGTGACGATGGGGCTGGTAACCGACAGGTCAACCGGATCCAGCACGGTTAGAAAGCCGTCGAACGCCCCAAGCGATGGACCTACTAGAGGGTATTCGGTCATGCCCGCCACGTAGACATACCCATTTCGCACGTGCAGCAACGCTCTGTCTTCAGCAACGGTACCAAATTGCCGAAAAGCCAGTGACTGCAAGTTGGGCGCAAACTTGTGCACCCAAACATCGCCCGAGCCCAAGGTAGTATCGGCATTTGCTCCAGCATACCCCGCATGGGCGTAGTTGCCATAGGTGTACCCGGTTACGAACAGGTTACCCTGGTCGTCTTGGCCCATTTTCCTGAAAAAATCTGCCTGAGCAGTACCCAATTGGCGGAACGTTGCGGTAAGTAAATCGGGGCTGAAGCTGGCGATAAACGCATCGCCCAAACCTTGCTGAGGGCCATCCAGACTACCGCTGGTAAAGCCTACAACAATAATGGTACCGTCTGCAGCGACCTCATTGTCCAGGATCCAGTCGGCCCGAAACCCATTGGATGCCACGGTGCGATAAGCAGTGCGTGAGGGCTCTTGCATATTCAGGTTTTCATAGACTGCAATGAAGGCCTGCGCACCGCGTGCTGCGGTGGCAAACCAACCTGCAATCACCAGCCGATCGTCGTTGGGTGTTTTACCCGCCACAAAGCTGATACCGCCCCACGCCTCGGCAGAACCGACGATATCTGGGTCATCTGGTGCTTCAACCACGCGCCATACGTTCTCCAAATCACTCGTACGGTACTTAGCGAGGCCGTAATCAGGGTCGGTACCCGATCCGCCAACAGGGGACCCCTGTCCGGAGACATACAAGTGGCCTTTTCCATCCAAAACAATGTTTCCCCAGCCGTCAATCCCTTCATTGCCCCATTGATCAGTCGCGACAACCTCACCATTCGAAAGCCTGAGCTTTGCCAGTAGACCGTCCCATTGGCCCGCATTTGTAAATCCAGGAATACTCCCACGTGTTCGTCCGGCGACGTAAATAAATTCACTATCTGCAACAGCATCGAAAAGGTAAGTGCCGTCAGTGTCAAAAAACTCCTGTAGCCAAAGCTGTGTGCCTTCGGGGCTATACTTAGCCACATATACTTCGTTGCCAGGGTTGGCATCCCCGTCGAGATTTCCGTCGCTCGACCCGAAAACGTACACGAAACCTTCGGCATCCGTTGTTACCCCACCTACGATGTCGTTGCCGCGGGAGCCGAACTGGGAAACTCCTTCAATGACAGGCAAAGCGATCGGAAGGCCGTTCACGAATCGGAATTGATTTGTGTCGGTAAGACTAAGCGATTTCGTGGGGGTGCACAGGCGACTGGGGTCATCGGGCGGATTGCCCCCGATAGTACTGGCGATATCGTCGCAGGGGAAAATAAAGGCAATCAGATCGAGGTCGGCACCACCGGTATAGAACAAGTACCAGCCCTCGGTGGCAGCCCCTTGGGCCGGGGTTGCGTACTGTAGCCAGTAGTCGCTAGCTTGACCGTTGAGCTGAATAAACCCAAAGCGGAAATCGAAGTTCTGTAGCACGGCATAGTCGTTGTCTTGGGCATCTGGGCCACGCAAAAAGAAAGGCTGGGCCATTCCAGGAAGGCCCAATATCACCCTATCACCTTGTGGCAGTCCGTAGCGGGCATCAGCATCTAAGTTCGACACGCACTTGATGTACTTGATCCTGTCTGAGCCAGGCGATTGGCTGCTGGGATCTACCGGGCAGAAAACGTCGTACCCGGCGGTTTCCCCCTCCATATAATCGGTATCAAACACCGTAAACTCGATGTCGTTAAACGGGGCACCCGAAGAAGCTGTGACCCGTTGCCCCGGCGGCACAAAGGGAAGTAGTTCGATAGCCTCGCGGGGCATGTCCGGGAATTTGGCAATCGAATCTAGCACCTGCGATTCCGATTGTCCTGTTGCAGCGACCGAAATGACTACACAGCCTAGTACACCCAGTAGGCGATACACCCAAACACACATGGCAATAAGTAGCTTTGAAGTTGATTCTCAACCTGAGACGACACTTCGGGTGCCGGGTTTAACTCAACTTCCGTTTCACCTTACGCTGCCTGCTGGTGTGCGAGGCCCGATTTGGTAAACTGCTCTTCGGCGTAGCTGCGCGTCACGACGTACTCGGTGGCTCCGCTGCCGGGCAGCTCGAACATGGCTTCGGTGAGGATACTTTCGAGGATAGCCCGTAGGCCCCGGGCGCCGAGCTTGAGCTCGTCGGCTTTGTCTACCACAAACTCGTACACCTCGGGCTGGAAGACCAGCTTGATGCCCTCAATGGCAAACAGTTGGCGGTACTGGCCTACCAGGCTGTTGCGCGGCTCGGTGAGGATGGCCCGCAGCGTGGCGCGGTCCATGGGCTCGAGGTATGTAATGATAGGCAGCCGCCCGATGAGCTCGGGGATAAGCCCAAAGCGCTTGAGGTCAATGGGTTGTACGCTGCGCAGCACCTCCGGCCGCCGGTCGGCGGTCTGGCCAAACCCTACGGTTTGCCGCCCGGTACGGGCCGCGATGATCTTGTCAAGCCCATCGAAGGCCCCGCCACAGATAAAGAGGATGTTTCGGGTGTCGAGCTTGATGTAGCTCTGGTCGGGGTGTTTGCGGCCCCCTTTGGGCGGTACGTTGGCCTCGGTACCCTCCAGAATCTTGAGCAGGGCCTGCTGCACGCCCTCGCCGCTTACGTCGCGGGTAATGGAGGGGTTGTCGGCCTTGCGGGCAATCTTGTCTATCTCATCAATGTAGACGATGCCCCGCTGGGCGGCCTCAACGTCGTAGTTGGCGGCGGCCAACAGGCGCACAAGTAGGTTTTCAACGTCTTCGCCAACGTAACCGGCCTCGGTAAAGACCGTGGCGTCAGCAATGCAGAACGGCACATCGAGCACCTTGGCGATGGTACGGGCCAGTAGGGTCTTGCCCGTACCGGTATCGCCGATGAGCAGGATGTTGCTTTTTTCAATCTCCACGTCGCCCTTGCGCAGGGGGCTTTCCTGCTGGTGCGAGAGGCGCTTGTAGTGGTTATACACCGCTACCGCCAGGTTCACCTTGGCAGCGTCTTGCCCGATGACGAACTCGTCGAGCTTGGCCTTGAGGTCTTTGGGCCGGTACGAACGAAAGTCGATGGCCACCGGCTTCTGCTGGCTACGCTTGATTTCCTCGGCAATGAGGTTGTGGGCATAGTCTACACAGTAGTTGCAGATGTGCGTATCGTTCATGCCCTCGATGAGCAGGAACACTTCCTCGTTCGTACGGCCGCAAAAACTGCAGGTGGCCACGTCGGTGGGTTCGTTGGGTTTATTGGTGCGCTTGGCCACTGAAAACGGCGGTGGGTAACGGTTTATTTCTTGGCAGGGGTAGCAGGGCGGGCCAGCACTTCGTCGATCAGGCCGTAGTCTTTGGCTTCGGGTGCCTGCATCCAGTAATCACGGTCTGAATCAGCCTCGATCTTCTCGTAGGGCTGGCCGCTGTGGTGAGCGATGATCTTGTAGAGCTCCTCGCGCACCTGCTGGATCTGCTTGTACGTGATTTCAATGTCCGAGAACTGGCCCTGAGCACCGCCACTGGGCTGGTGGATCATAACGCGGCTGTGGGGCAGCGCGGCGCGCTTGCCCGCCGAACCCGCGCAGAGCAGCACCGCACCCATACTGGCCGCCATGCCTACGCACACCGTGCTCACGTCGGGTTTGATGTACTGCATCACGTCGTAGATGGCCAGCCCATCGTACACCGAGCCCCCGGGGCTGTTCAGGTAGATGAACACATCGCGGCTGTTGTCGGCACTATCAAGGAACAGAAGCTGCGCAACGATGATGTTGGCCACCTGGCTATCGATGGGGTAGCCCAAGAAGATGATGCGGTCCATCATCAGGCGGCTGAAGACGTCCATCGCAATGACGTTCAGCGAGCGCTCTTCGATGATGTTGGGCGTCAGGTTGGTAATCATGGGCTGGGCCATGCGGCCCGTGGCGTTGGCGTACTGCTCGAGGGCCAAGCCGTTTACCCCCAGGTGTTGGGTGGCGTAGCGGTAGAATTCCGAATGGTTCATAGATACGAAGTAAAGGTAACCCCCCTACTCCACAAGGCCCACACCAACTATCAAGACTTGGCCGTAGTGGCAGATTTCGGGTTGTGGCTGCCACTCTGCCAGTGGGCGCCGTGACAAGCGGTCGTTTCTGCGGCGCCGGTTACGCCCCTTCGGTGGCTACGTAGCGCTCAAACTCGGTGTAGGTGGCCGTCTTGCGTACAACCGGCACAACCTCGCGGGCCACGACCTCGTAAAAGCGTGCGTTGGCCAGGTTCTGGTACTCGCGCTGGGCAAACTGCTCGTTGCCCAGTACCTGTGCCATGAGCAGGTCGAGCATCGGGTTTTCGGCAGGTAGTTCGGGGGCGTCCTGGGCGGGGGCTTCGGTTTCGCCCTCAGGGGTGGCCTGGGCCTCGGGGCTTGAGGCCGGAAACATGGCCTTCAGCCGATCGCGAACAGCATCTTTGAACTGCTCGTCGGTGAGCTCCAGCTGCGGGTACTGCTCCTGCAGCTTGCGGCGCAAGAGGTGCAGCTTCATTTCCTCGCGGTACTGGGCGTACTGCTGCGCGAAGTTGGCCTCGGGGTTCTTGGCGGCTTCGCTCTCTTCGTAAAAGAACGCCTGCAGGATACGGTCGGGCAGCTCGAAGGGGTGCCGCTCGAGCAGCACGCGCTTGAGGTGGTAGTTCAGGTACAACTGGCTCAGGTTCGTGGCCTCGGCCTCAAGCTTCTGGCGCAGCGCGGCGCGGAATTGCGCCTCGTCGGCCACCTCGGCCTCGGGGAAGATGTGCGCGTAGAACTCGGGGTTCAGCTCGTGCAGCGGGGCCGTACGCAGGGCCCGTATTTCGTACTGTAGCGGCTGGTGCGCCAGCTCGTGGTACTGCGCCACGCTTACCCGCAGCTGCATGGCCCCCTCGATGTCGTCGGGGAAGAAGCGGCTGGGCACAAACTCGACCGTTTCGCCGACCTGCTTGCCCACCACATGGGGCTTAAGGGCGGGCACGAGGGCCGTGAAGAGCGTGAGGCCCCGGCGGTAGTCGTACTCCACCTCTTCGGGGGCGTCGGGCGTGAGGGCCAGTTTGACCCGCGGGGCGCTTTGCAGGATGCCCTGCAGGGCGTAGTCCTGCCCGATCTCGACGGTCTGCGCCTCGTGGCCGTGGCTGTGCTGCACCCTGAGGCGCTCGATCTGCCGGTCGAGGTCGGCTTCGGTCACCGTTACCTCAAAGGCCTCTACCGAGGGTAGGTCTGACAGGTTTAGGGCAATTTCGGGCATCTTGCCCACCTCGAAGGTGAAGGCCAGGGTGTCGGTGCCCTCGGGGTTGAGCTCCTGGAACGAGGTCTGCGTCAGGTAGGGCCGGCCGAGGATGTTCAGCGTGCTGTTCTCCAGGTAGTCGCCCAGCGCTTTGGCCACCTGCTGGTTGACCTTTTCGGCCAGGATGCTCTGGCCAAAGCGCTTGCGGATGAGGCTGGCGGGCACCGTGCCGGGCCTGAAACCGGGCAGCTGCACCTTTTTGCGGTAGTCTTTTAGGCTCGCCTCGTAGTCGGCCTGGTAGTCGGCGGGTTCGAGGGTGACGGTCAGGGTGTCGATGAGGCCCTCTTTGGGGGCAAGGGTGATGTCCAAGGCAGTGGTACCAGGGGGTCTGTAAACAACGGGCAGCGGCCCGGCCTGCCCGCCCAACCAAGGGAGAGGAGCGCCAACGGGCGACTGTGTGTGCGGACGAAGGGACTCGAACCCCCACCCCTTTCAGGACCAGATCCTAAGTCTGGCGCGGCTACCAATTACGCCACGTCCGCGATTCGGGAGCGCAAAGGTACGCAGCTGCCGTGAACTGGCATGCGTTGCACCTACCGAAGTTGACTTCCGGCTAGCGAACGGGACCGGCTGCACTAGGTTGATAGAGCAGTTGTCTACCACAGGTGTCAAATGGCGAACCATAGGGCGTTACTTCAACCCGATTGGCCGATACTTTGTGTAGGAATAGGCCCCGTGAAACAACGTGGGTAGATAGGCAAAACTGTATGCCGCTAGACACTTCTAAGTCTTGCAATACAGAATCAATGTTGAACTCCAGAAAATCGATTTCTAAATCATCGTCTACTTTGACGATGCTCGCCTCACGTACGTAAAGCACCTTGTATTGGGGGCATAGACAGGCATAATTCATGTACCGTACAACCATCTGAACCTCTTTCTGGCGCTCGCGCAGTAGAAAGAAATACAGAGCCGAGCCAAGGGCTACACCCCCGAGGGTCCAGTACAAGGTCTTTTTGGTCATCTGCTTTGAGCTGGATTGGGCAAGTAGCTATCGCTTGTTGGTTGACAATGCGATACAGTTGTTGGGTAAATCCAATCTCGTACTTATTTACTTTTTGATTGGTAAAGAATAATACTTGAGCGAGTCCAAAATCGTTGGGGGTTGCTTTGGGCTCACTGCAGTAAAACCCTCATTGCTTAAACAGAACAATGTGTTGTCATGAATGACGAACACCGGAAGAATAGACCTATTTATGACCAACTCTGGCGTGTAATCAATCATGTAATAGATACCAAAAAGCATAAATTCAAGACCATGCCCGGTGTTATGGTCAAAGACATCAACGCTGTAGATATGATCGGAACAGGTGTAAGCTTTAATCTTGCTTGTTACGTGAAATACATCTTCATGGTACAATTGAATAAACTTAGCCTTGACACACTCTGGCAGTTCGTGAAATTCTGAAACTGGCTCTTTCGAAAAATCGTATGAGTACGTAGGCTTCAAGAATACATAGAGCGCAAGGATTAACAAAGTAATAATAACTGACAGCGCTCCAATAATTTGAAACACTCTAAAAGCAATACGCATTCCTCAGTTGATGCGGTAAAATCCTGAAGGGTGGCTTAATCTGTCAATGCTCGCGAGCGGAACCTAAAAGAACCGACTGGCCGGGAAATGGCATGTAGTGGCACCAATGAATACCCATTGTAAATATAACCGCGACTAGAACAACCGACCATCGTTCCCCCACCTCAAAGCACGTTGAGCTTCTAGCCGCGCGGCTTTCGGTTCGGTACGGCGCTAGCCGCAAATCGCACTAGTTTTGCAGCCCCATGGCGGCCCCTACCCCCGACCTCTCGCTCGTTGTGCCCCTGTACGACGAAGCCGAATCGCTGCCCGAGCTCGTGGCCTGGATCACGCGCGTGGTAGTGCCCCTGGGCCTGAGCTACGAAATCGTCCTCGTTGACGACGGCTCGCGCGACGGCTCGTGGCAGGTCATTGAGCGGCTGCGCACCGAGTACCCCGCCGTGCGGGCGGCGCGCTTCCGGCGCAACTACGGCAAGAGCGCCGCCCTGAACACGGGCTTTGGCCTGGCCCAGGGCGCGGTCGTCATCACGCTCGACGCCGATTTGCAAGACAGCCCCGACGAAATCCCCGAGCTCTACCGCCGCATCGCCCACGAGGGCTACGACCTGGTGAGCGGCTGGAAGAAAAAGCGCTACGACCCCCTGGTCAAAACCGTGCCCAGCAAGCTCTTCAACTGGGCCACCCGGCAGGTGACCGGCATCGCGCTCCACGACTTCAACTGCGGCCTGAAGGCCTACCGCGCCCAGGTAGTGAAGAGCATTGAGGTGTACGGCGAAATGCACCGGTACATACCCTACCTGGCCAAGGCCGCCGGGTTTGGCCGCATCGGCGAGCAGGTGGTGCAGCACCGGGCGCGCAAGTACGGCCGCACCAAGTTTGGGTGGGAGCGGTTCATCCGCGGCTTCTTAGACCTGCTGTCCATCCGCTTTGTGCTGCGCTACGGGCGGCGGCCGATGCACTTTTTTGGGCTCTGGGGCACGCTCTCGTTCCTCGTGGGCCTGGGCATTGCGCTGTGGCTCCTTGGCGAAAAGCTGTACTACAACCACGCCCTGGGCAGCCAGCCGCCCCGCGCCGTGACCGAGCAGCCGCTGTTCTACCTGGCGCTGTGCGCCGTGGTGGTGGGTACCCAACTCTTTTTGGCGGGCTTTCTGGGCGAGCTCATCGGCCGCGCAGCGCCCGACCGCAACACGTATTTGATCGACGAGACGCTGTGACCCCGCCTGCTGTCCACCTCGTATCGGGCGCGGCCGGGTTTGTGGGCCGCAACCTGGTACAACGCCTGCTGAGTACCACCCCAGCCTACCTGGTGCTGGTAGACGACCTCAGCGTGGGCCTAGACCCCTCCCGCTGGCTGCCCGCAGGCATTAAGCCCGACACCCGCGGCGCGTTCACGACGTTTGGCGACCGTGTGGCGTTCTACCGCGGCGACATCCGCCACTTTTTGCGCCGGCTCCAGGCCGAGCCCCAGTGGCTACACACCGACCTGGGCCTGCCCACCGTGCCCTTCGCCGACGTGTTCCACTTCGCGGCCGTGGTGGGGGGGCGCGCCAAGATTGAGGGCGACCCCATGGCCGTGGCCCAGGACCTGGCCATTGACGCCGAGTTCTTCGACTGGGTCGTGCGTCACCGGCCCGCCCGTGTGCTTTACCCCAGCAGCAGCGCCGCCTACCCCATCGATCTGCAGGGCACCACCGGCGCCATTGCCCTGAAAGAGACCGACATCCGCTTCGACAGCCGCCTGGGCCAACCCGACATGACCTACGGCTGGAGTAAGCTCACGGGCGAGTACCTGGCCCAGATCGCCGCCCGCCACTACGGCATCGCCACCGCGTGCGTGCGGCCGTTTTCGGGCTACGGCGAAGACCAAGACCTGAGCTACCCCATCCCCGCCATTGCCGCCCGGGCCGCGCGCCGCGAAAACCCCTTCCAGGTGTGGGGCACCGGCCAGCAGGGGCGCGACTTTGTGCACATCGACGACTGCATTGACCTCATCCTGCTAGCGCTCGATAGGATTGCCGACGGCTCGGCGGTGAACATCGGTTCGGGCCGGCTCACCTCGTTCCTCGAAATCATCGAGCTCATGACCGGCTTTGCGGGCTACCGCCCCACCATAGAGCCACTGCTCGACAAGCCCGTGGGCGTGCACGCCCGTTACGCCGACACCACCCACCTGGCCCAGGCCTTTGGCTGGCAGCCCCGCATTGGCCTGGCCGAGGGCATGCGCCGCGTGTACGACGCAGCCCTGGGGCGGTAGGGGCGCTCAGGGCCTCACCCCAAACCCCTCTCCCGTGGAGAGGGGCTTCTCAGTAGCGCTGAGTAACCCTACCCCGCCCCCAGCACGGCTTCCAGCACGGTGCGGTCGTTTTTCAGGCGGGGCACCTTGTGCTGGCCCCCCAGCTTGCCCCGGGCCTTGAGCCAGGCGGCAAACGTGCCCGGCGCCACGGCGTGCACCACCGGTAGCCGCAGGGCCAGGTCGGCGTAGCGCTTGGCGGCGTAGTCAGAGTTCAGGCGCTGCAGCACGGCATCGAGGTGCACGACAAACGCGGCCAGGTCGGGCGGCGGGGCCGAGAACTCGATGGCCCACTCGTGGGCGCCGCTGCTCTGGCCACTGAAGTAGATGGGCGCGGCGGTGTAGTCTACGACCACGGCGCCGGTGGCGGCGCAGGCCTCGGCCAGGGCGGCGTCGGTGTTGGCGACCATGAGCTCCTCGCCAAAGGCGTTGATGTAGTGCTGCGTGCGCCCGGCCACCACCACCCGCACGGGGTTTAGGCCCACCACCTCTACCGTGTCGCCGATGAGGTAGCGCCACAGGCCCCCCACGGTGCTGATGACGGGGGCGTACACCTGCCCGACGGCGAGCTCGGCCAGGGTGCGCGTGGGCGGGTGCGGGCTGCCCAGGTCGTCTAGGGCCACAAACTCGTAGTAGATGCCGTGGCCGGGCAAGAGGGCCATGCCGGGGGCGCCGGGGGCGTATTGGCACGCGAAGTAGCCCTCAGAGGCATTGTATACCTCCCAGTAGCGCATGTCGGCCTCGGGGATGAGCTGCGCGAACTGGACGCGGTAGGGCGTAAAACTCACCGCGCCGTGAAAGAACACCTCCAGCCGGGGCCAGAGTGTGCGCAGGCTGGGCGCTGCCCGGCCCGTGCGCGCCTGGTAGAGTGCCAGCAGCCGGCGGATGAGCACCACCGTCCAGGTAGGCACCCCGAAGATCGAGACAATGTCTTGCCCGTAGGTCTCGTGGGCCATGGCCTCCAGCTTGGCCTCCCATTCGGCCATCAGGGCCACACGGCGGCTGGGGGTGCGCAGCCACTGGTAGAAGGGCGGCAGGTTTTCGATGAGGCAGGCGCTCAGGTCGCCGTAGCGCGAGCCGGTATCGGCAAACTGGTTTACCTCGCTGCTGCCGCCAATGCTCAGCGCCCGCCCCGACAGCCCGTGCGACCGCCCGTGGTTGGCGAAGTACCAGGCGATGGTATCGCGCCCAGCGCGGTAGTGTGTCTGGGCAAAGCTCTCGGGCGTGAGGGGGATGTACTTGCTGCGGTCGTTGGTCGTGCCACTGCTTTTGGCAAACCAGCGGGGCCGACCGGGCCAGAGCACGTGGGCCTCGCCGCGCAGGGTACGCTCCAGGTAGGGGTATAGCTCCTCGTAGGTACGCACGGGTACCCGTTCGGCCAGCTGGCGGGGGTTCAAGTGCCGCTCGAAGCCGTGGTCGCGGCCGAAGTGGGTTGCAGCACCTTGTGCAATCAGGTAGCTAACTACCTGGTCTTGAGCTAGATCTGGATTGTTAAAGTCCTGCTGCAACCGCGCGAGCCGACGGCGCAAGAGGGCTGCGCTCGTGGCGTGGATAGCCGCGCCCAGCCACATCAAGCGGTGGGGGCCTCCGCCCCCGTGGGCCGCGCTTTGCGGGCGCGCAACTGAAAGTTTTGGCCGAGGTATACCTTTCTAACCAGCTCATCTTCAGCCAGTTCTTCGGCAGAACCCTGGCGCAGGATGCCGCCCTCGTACAGCAGGTACGTGCGGTGGGTGATCGAGAGCGTTTCGTCTACGTTGTGGTCGGTGATGAGCACCCCGATGTTGCGCTCGACGAGCCGCTCGACGATGTGCTGGATCTCCTCGACCGCAATGGGGTCTACCCCTGCAAAGGGCTCGTCGAGCAGGATGAACTTGGGGTCTACGGCCAGGGCGCGGGCTATCTCGGTGCGCCGCCGCTCGCCGCCCGATAGGTTGGTGCCCAGGTTGGTGCGCACGTGCTCGAGCGATAGCTCGTGCAGCAGCTCGTCAACCTTGGCCTTCATCTGCGGGCGGCTGAGGCCCCCCCGCAGCTCGAGGATGGCGTACAGGTTGTCTTGCACGCTCAGCTTGCGGAACACGCTGGCCTCTTGCGGCAGGTAGCCAATGCCCAGCTGCGCCCGTTTGTACATGGGCAGGTGCGTAATGGGCGCCCCGCCCAGGGTCACGGCCCCGCTATCGGGCCGGATGAGGCCCACCACCATGTAGAACGTGGTGGTCTTGCCCGCGCCGTTGGGGCCCAAGAGGCCCACAATCTCGCCCTGGGCCACTTCTACGCTCACCTGCCGCACCACCGTACGCTTGCGGTAGGTTTTGACCAGTTCGTGGGTTTTGAGCACCAGCCGCTCCATGCTGGCGGCAAAACTAGGGGTTTTAAGCGTGGGTGCTATGCACAAGTAGCTCTACTCCAAGCATTTCATTACCTAAGGCCAATCCAACCGAGATACTATTCGCCAGAATGAATAATCCAACTGAATCTCCCATCAATATCATCCGCTTCAAACATCCTCTCAATTATTTCAATTTTTTCCGAATATTTATTACGTATAGCATCAAGCAGGCGATCAAGGCTATGCGCTGAATTAACTTGGCTATTAGAAGAGGCGGATTTTAAAATATTACGAATATGCTCATCATTAAAATAACTTATTACTGGCAGTATCCAATTATTGATTGTTGTATTTGCCATATCAAATGAATTAGATTTATGAAGTCTTTGTATCGACAATTCAAGTAAATATTCTTTGGAACGCAACCGAACCAACGTACAATACTGAAAACCGTTTAGTCTTATTGTGGAATTCTGAATAAGCCTCTGGACATCTTCTTGAAATTCATCAATGCTGTGGGCAATCGCTAAGCACTCGAAAATATCTTCGTCAAATTGCACTGCAAAAATCCCTTTCATTTTAATTTTACCGGCATCTTCAATGTATCTCAATGTCCCTGGAATTGCCTTAACGAACAACCAAGAATTTTTTAAAATCGCATTATCAGCAATCTCTTGGATAAAAGAGTTTATTTTGTCCTGAATTTGCTCATAAAATAAGCCTTTATTCATTAAGCTAAGTGCTTGCAAGGCGACTAGGTGATTCGGTTTATAATCATGTGAGAATATATTTTTTAAATTATATTTTACAACATCTTTAAATAAAGAGTCTTTGGGGCGTTTCAGAGGTCCATATTCAAGTAGTTTTTGTGCGTCCTCCGCCACAAAGGGGAATGTTGAGTTTTCTATGTCACTTATTATTCGGTCTAATGCTTTTTTTCCTTGTGTTGGAGGGTGTTTTATGAATAAATTTATAGCATTACGCACGTGTAGGCGACATAATTCCTCAGAGGGCATAAATGGCTGATAGCCTTCAATGACTGAAACATGAGAGCATTTGTTCCGATCTTCATAAATCCGAGCAAGGTCACCTTTCTCAGAAAGAGTTATGAATTGAAATTCGTAAGTAGCTTTTTCCAAAAAATCTTTTTCAAATTTAAGTAATGCCGATAAGTTGTTGCTATCTATGTAAGAATCAAATTGATCTAATACGATCTTTGCATTAGCATCGCCATGAACCCTTAATTCATTTAACTTATGAACATAGTCAAATAATAGCGCATTCCAACAGGATATTATTGCTGCCCTATATGCTTTATTATGGATACAAGAAATGGCTTCTTTTAAAAGCGCCTTACTTGATGGTGTTCGGCAGTCTAGTAGAAGCTCTTCAAGGTCTGCTAGTGGCATGACGTAGTGATTTATACAACAAAGTTAACAAAATTTTGTTTCTATACTATCTGTTGGCAGTTCGACTGAAGTATCGATCTTGGGTATCCTTGGGGTCGGTGCCCTGATTATTCATAGTAAAATTAACTTTTATCATATTTTGTATTTCATATATTACAAGATTGCCTATTTAACTCATCCATTTCTAATTAATATTCATATTGAATTTTAGCCATAGTTGCACCTGGCTGCCCAGGGTGCGCAGTACGTGTTCACACCCGTAGCTTGCACGCTGCCATGACTGCCCCCCACCCGCCCGAGGCCCACGACCGGCTCGTGCTCGAGCTGCGGCCCAACGTGTGGGCCTACCTGCGCGACCACTCGTTGTTTGTCGTGGTGCCGGTGGCAGCGCTGGCCGTGGTGGCCTTCGACCGCGAGCTGCGGCTCCTGCGCCAGCCCATCTACCCCCTGGCGGTGCTTGTGGCACTCTACCTGGTGGGGTACCTGCGTTTTCTGCTGCAAGCCCCGGGTTACCTGCGCCTCACACCCCACGGGGTCGAGTGGAACGACCGCAGCGACAACCTGTACCAGCGCAGCCTCCGCTGGGCCGAGCTCCAGCGCTACTACTTCGCCGGGGGGTGGACCCCCACCCTGCGCCTGCGCACCTACCAGGGCCGCACCTACCGCCTACGGGCCCTAGGGCTAGAAGGCACGGCCTGGGCCGCCTTCGAAACCCAGTTCACGGCCCTCGCCGACGCCCAGGGCATCGGGCACGGCCGGTAGGTGCGGGCGTACGCTGGTTTTTGCCAGTTTTACGTTACTCTGCTATGGCACACGAAACCTACCCCACTGTTGCAGGCCCCGATGGCAGCCCCGCCGTGTTGGTGCCGGTGGCCGCCTACCGACGGCTGCTGAAAGATCAGGAAAAGCTGAAGCAGTTGGCGCGGCTCCGCCGGTCGGTGCAAAAAGGGTTGGCCGAGGCCGCAGCGCACCACCAAGGCAGCCTACACACGCCGACGTTTGAACAGTTTTTGGCTCAGCTGTAGGTGTACCGGTTAGTACCCCTGCCCGAGTTTGTCAAAGCCGCAAAACGACTGCGGAAAAAGTACCCTTCCTTGCCGAGCGACCTCGCGGCACTGGGCAATGAACTTCAAGCGAACCCAACCCAGGGCGTGCATCTTGGCAGGCAGGTGTACAAGATTCGATTGGCAATTACGAGTAAAGGAAGGGGCAAATCGGGTGGAGCCAGGGTTATCACACTCGTCGTTCACGTAACCACAACTGTCTATCTTTTAACGCTTTACGACAAGTCGGATGTATCAAGCCTTACGGATACTGAAATCGACTTTCTGATCAACCAAGCCGAACAGTTTTTGGGTAGCGATTAGCCTACCCCTCGCGCAGGCTCAAATAACGCTGCAGGTACTTGCCCAGGATGTCGAACTCCAGGTTCACCGCGTCGCCCACGCGCAGGGCGTGAAACGTGGTGTGGTGGTAGGTGTAGGGGATGATGGCGACACTCAGGTGCGTGTGCCCCGCCTCTACTACCGTCAGGCTCACGCCATTGATGCACACCGAGCCCTTTTCGACAACCAGCGGGGCGTACGCTGCCGGGTAGCCAATGCGGTAAGTCCAGCTGCCGCCGACGTCAATGACCTCGAGCACCTGGCCCTGGGCATCTACGTGCCCCTGCACAAAGTGGCCGTCCAGGCGGCTATCGGCCCGTAGGCACCGCTCCAGGTTTACGGTTTGCCCGGCAGTTACGCTGCCCAGGTTGGTGCGCTGCAGGGTCTCGGCTATGGCCACCACGGTGTAGTGGCCCTCGGCCAGGCTGTCTACGGTAAGGCACACGCCGTTGTGGGCCAGGCTTTGGTCTACCCGTAGCTCAGAAAGAAAGGGCGCGGTGAGCGCCAGGCGCAGGTTGGTGCCCTCGTGGCGGGTCTCTACGACCCGGCCCAGCGCTTCGATGATGCCTGTAAACACGCCTAGCGCAACAGCGTTACGCTACCGGTACGTTCCACCCGCAGCGGCCGCTCGACACTGTCGAGGCTGAAGGCGATGTAGTAGTAGTACACCCCGGCGGGGGCCTCGGCGCCGTTTACGGTACCGTCCCACAGGTTGCTCAGGGTATTGCTGCGGTTCACGATACGGCCACTGCGGTCGTAGATGATGCACTCGACGAGCACCACGCCACGGGCCACGATGTCGGCGCCGGTACGGGGGTCGTAGTCGAGGGGCGTAAACCGGTCGTTAATGCCATCGCCGTTGGGCGTAAACACGTTGGGCAAGAGGAAGAGAGGGCACTCGTCGGCGATGCAGGCCTCGCCGGCGAAGTCGCCTTCGTTACCGCTCAAATCAACGGGGATCACGCTAAAGCAGCCCGAAAGCGAGCCACCCAGCTCGGCGGCCGTAAGGGTGATGACGATGGGGTACGTCGTGCCCGGCCCCGCGGGGATCGAATCGATGATACCGGCCCCACCGGGGTCGCTGCGCCGCAGGCGGTAGAAGGCAATGTCGGTGCCGCAGCTGTCGGGCGGTTGGCTGATGGTAAGCGTCACGGCTAGGGGGTTGCCGGGGTCGCAGGCCAGGGTTACGGGCAGGGCACACGGCGGGTCGTCGTCTTGGCGCGAGGCGCAGGCGAAGTTGCTGTTGTGCTGCAGCGTATCGGGCCGCCCGCTTAGTTGGGTGCTAAGCGTGAGGTAGTAGCAGTACTGCACCCCAAACTGCAGGTTGGTGGTGTCGGTGTAGCTAGTGCGGTTACCGGGTAGTACCGTAAGCAGGGTATAGGCCGAAAGGGGCGTGGTGGGGCCCAGGTCGGTGCGGAAGAGCTGGTAGCTTACGTTGCTGCCAGGGGCGTTTTCGCGCCAGCTCAGGGCAATATTGTCGGCCCCGCCGGTGGCGGTAAGGAAGACGCTGCCACTGGCCGGGCTCTCGCTGATGAGGAAGTTAGTGGCATCGAAAATCTGCACCTGGTAATTGAAGCCGTCGGCGGCCGTGTTGCGGGGCGTGAGTGTGATACTAGTATCGGCCACCAGGTCGGTCAGGTTCTCGCCCGTCAGGTCAGTAAAACCGGTGCCGGTCACCCCGTTGGCTTCGCGCAGCTCGTAGCGGAAGGGCGGCGTAAAGAGGGGGTTACCGGGGTCGGGCGGGTTGTTGGGGGCCTCCCAGGTGAGGTACATCCGGCCATTGGTGGTACCCGTTTGGGCGACCGACACGCGGCTCAGGCGGGGGCTATCGGGCAGGTCTACACTCAGGCAGCCGGGTTCTGAGACGCAGCCCTCGATCCCTTCGCCGGCTACGTCGTACACCGGCACCACGCGGTAGCAGTACTCATCTAGAAACGGCGTTTCGAGGGTATCGAGGAAGAGCGGCACCACCGAGCTGCCCTCCAGCACGTAGCCAGTACCGGGGCCGGTCGTGCAGCAGGTATCGGTTGCGCCACCGGCGCTGTTGGCGCGGTAGATGTCGTACCGGGCAATGGCACAGGCGCTCGCGGGCGGGTCCCACACCACCGTTACCTGCCGCCCAGCCCCCAGGGTGGGTGTTACGTTGGTGGGCGGCGGGCCCAGGATGCGCAGGGTGACTACTTTGTTGGTAGCCAGGGTAATTGGGTCGTCGCTTACGGCGGTGTCGCGCGGGGCCAGGTTGTCGTGGGCGTAAAAGCGTATGAGTACCGGGCTATCGGCCAGCGCATCGCAGGGAGGCGTCCAAGAGAACACCGACTCGGTGGCGAAGTCGTTGGTAGCCGCCGAGTTATCCATTTGCCCCACCAGTTGCGGAATCGCATTTGCATTGCCCGGGGGCGTAAGGGTAGCCCCACCCCCAGGGTTTAGGGGGAAAGCCACGGGTATCGTGGGGTCCTGGCGGGTGTAGAAGTACACGCTGTCGCGCAGGTCAGGGTCGCGGGTGTTTACATCGAACTGTATGGGCTCGGTCGTGAAGGAGCACACCTCGTCGGGGGCTTCGATGATGGGTGGGCGGTTGGTGCAGTTCTCGACGAAAACCACCATGTCGCGCCGCACCTCGCCTACCTTCAGGCCACTCTTGTACTCTTCGATGAGGATGGCAAAGGAGTAAATGCCCTCCTCCTGGGGTGTGTCCCAGACCACCAGGCCCGTCGCGGGGTCGATGGTAAACTGGGTTCCAACACCCGTTCCTCCAACCAGTGGGTCGTCGGGGAAGAAGTAGTTGGTCACATCGCGTACCGGGTCGTTCAAGGCCAAGAGCGGATCGAACTGCTGGTTGGGCACGATGCTGAAGCGCAGCGAGTCGCCCTGGGGGTCGAAGGCACCGGGGTCGTGCGTCCAAACCTGGCCCGTGCACGCGATGTCGTAGGGCCGATTGGCCAGGCGTACCGAATTGTTGGTGTTCACCTGGTTGTAGTCGATGTCGGCCGACACGTAGAACACGATATCGCCCGAGCCCGAACCGCCACCCGAAAACGGGTTGACGTTGCGGATGTTCAGCAGCCGGTTGCGTTCTGAGTACCGTAGCTGGTACTGGCCAAACGTCGGCAGAATGACCTCGATGGAGTACACGTTGAGCTGAATGCAGATACCCCCGCTGCGCGCACCACCCCCCCCGATGTTGGGCTGTCGGATGATGCGCAGGATTTCGCCCAGGTGGCGGCCATCCACTCCGTCGCACACGCCCAACGGCCCGTTGGTCCGTGGGGCATTAACTACGTCTAGGAACTGGTAGACACTACCGGTGAGCTGGTAGATGTAAATCTGGGCTTCACAGTCGTCGATTTCAGCCTCGCAGGGGTTGGTGTAGGTCACCAGATCGACCCGGAAGCGCCCCTGGCCCGTGGTGCCTACCTGGCCTAGAAACGTAAAACGCAGCTCGCCTGCCGTGCCGTGCGTCGCGTATACAGCCATAGGGTTGCTTGCCAGCCACAGGCACAGCAGCCCAAGCCCCCGAAGAAGTAACCTGCCCATTGGCTGGCAAGATAGGGGCATACAGGGCCACAGATGGCGCTGCACCCCTTTCTCCGCCGATTTCTCGGCCCCCACCGCGCCGCCGGGACTAACCCCGTAACACCAACCCCATGGCGCCTGCCGAAAAGACGCAGAAACACTTGTACAGTTTGACAAAAACAGCGAACTTGCGGCCCTTTCTGAAAAACGGGTAATCCGAGGCGATGGATACGTTAAGCTACAAGACCCTAAGCCTGCCCAAAGAGGCAGTAGTACGCGATTGGTGGGTGGTAGATGCTACCGGCATGAGCCTGGGGCGTCTGTGCAGCCAAGTAGCCCTGGTGCTGCGCGGCAAGCACAAACCCAGCTTCACCCCGCACGTCAACTGCGGCGACGCGGTGATCATCATCAACGCCGAGAAAGTTCGCCTGACGGGCAACAAGTGGGACGACAAAACCTACCAGTACTACACCGGCTACCCCGGTGGCCAGCGTGAACTCACGCTGCGCGAACTGCGCGACCGCAACCCTGCCCGTGTGCTTGAACTGGCCATCCGCCGGATGCTGCCCAAGAACAAACTGGCCAACGACGTGTTCCGGAACCTGCACGTGTACGCAGGCCCCGAGCACCCCCACGCCGCCCAAAACCCCCAGGTGCTTGCCCTCAAGCCCCGCTAGGTTATCTCTCTGACGTTCAACGATTTCTGATTTTCTCTTTCTCTGCAATGGCAATTGCAAATACGGTAGGTCGGCGCAAAACCAGTGTGGCGCGCGTGTACCTGGAGCCCGGTAGCGGCAAGGTCTCGATCAACGACCGCGAAATGACCGACTACCTGCAGCACGGTGTGCTGCTGATGAAAGTGCGCCGCCCCTTCGAGGTGGTGGGCACTACCCTAGAAGCCTACGACCTGCGGGTGAACGTGCACGGCGGTGGCCCCAACGGCCAAGCCGAAGCCATTCGCCTGGGCATTTCGCGCGCCCTCGAAAAATTGAACCCCGACTTCCGTGGGGCCCTCAAGAAAGAAGGTCTGCTCACTGTCGATAGCCGCCAGGTCGAGCGCAAGAAGTACGGTAAAGTGAAAGCCCGTCGTAGCCGTCAATTCTCGAAACGCTAATCAGCACACTGTTTTCCGTGGCCAACACACCGCAAACCATTTCGTACGACCAGCTCCTCGAAGCCGGGGTCCACTTTGGGCACCTTTCGCGCAAGTGGCACCCTGCCATGGCGCCCTACATCTTCATGGAGCGCAACAACATCCACATCATCGACCTGCTCAAAACGCAGCGGATGTTGGATGAAGCCTGCCGCGCCGCCGAGCAGCTGGCCAAAAGCGGCCGTAAAATCCTGTTTGTCGGCACCAAGAAGCAAGCCCAGGAGATCCTCGAAGGCATGGCCCGTGAAGTGAACATGCCTTACGTGACCAACCGCTGGTTGGGTGGCATGCTCACCAACTTTGCTACGGTGCGCAAAAGCGTACGCAAGCTCCAGAACCTCGAGAAGATGGAGACCGACGGCACGGCCCAGCTCGTGAATAAGAAAGAGCGCCTCATGCTTGGCCGTGAAAAGCTGAAGCTTGACGCCGTTCTGGGGGGCATTTCAGACATGAGCCGCCTACCCAGCGCCCTGTTCATCGTGGATGTGAAGAAAGAGCACATCGCCGTGGCCGAAGCCCGCAAATTGGGCATCCCTACCATTGGCATCGTGGATACGAACAGCGACCCTAACGCCGTCGACTTCCCCATCCCCGGCAACGACGACGCCGCCAAAAGCATCGAGGTCATCAGCCGCTACATCGTCGAGGCCATCAAGCGTGGCCTGCAAGACCGCAAAGACGAGCGCGAAGAGACCCAGAAGGCTACCGAAGAGGTGCATACCGAGACCCCTGCCGCCGTGGCGGAGACGGTCGAAGAGTAGGCAGCCCCTGCACCGACCCCACACGCACACAGGCGGCCCCACCCGGTCGCCTGTTTTTGTTTTCTCCCCCCCTCCCGCTCGTCCCTCCTCCCCAGTTGCCATGGCCGAAAAACCCACCAACGCCCGCGGTACCCGCGACTTTGGCCCCGAGGTCGTGCTGCGCCGCCGCTACCTGCAGCAAACCCTCCAGCAGGCTTTTGAGCGCTACGGCTACCGCCCGATCGAAACCCCGGCCCTGGAGAACCTGAAGGTGCTGGAGGGCAAGTACGGCGAAGAGGGCGACCGGCTCCTGTTCCGCATCCTGAATAGCGGCGATTACCTTAAAGACGCCTCCCTGGCCCAGCTTGCCGCCCTCGCGCCCGAGGCCCAGCACCGCGCCCTGCTGCCCCACATCACCGAGAAGGCCCTGCGCTACGACCTTACCGTGCCCTTTGCGCGCTACGTCGTGCAGCACCAGCACACGCTCACCCTGCCCTTCAAGCGCTACCAGATGCAGCCCGTCTGGCGGGCCGACCGGCCCCAGAAAGGCCGCTACCGCGAGTTCGTGCAGTGCGACGCCGATGTGGTGGGTAGCCGCAGCCTGGTGCACGAAGTCGAGTTTGTGCAGCTCTACGCCGAGGTTTTTACCGCCCTGGGCCTGCGCGTTACGCTCCAGGTGAACCACCGCAAGGTGCTGACCGGCATGGCCGAGGTCATTGGGGCCCCCGAGCGGGTGGTCGACTTCACCGTGGCGCTGGACAAGCTCGACAAGATCGGCGAAGCGGGCGTGCTCGCCGAGCTCGCCCAGCGGGGCTTTACCGAGGCCCAGTGCCAGGCCGCTACGGCCTTCTTTGCGCTCCAGGGCAGCGTTGAAACGGCCCTAGCAGGCCTAGAAGCCGCCTTCAGGGGCCGCAGCGAAACGGGGCTGGCGGGCGTAGCCGAGCTGCGCCAACTCGTGGCATGGGTCGCCCCGCTGCCCTTGGGCACGGCAACGTTGGCCCTGAACGTTACCCTGGCCCGAGGGCTTAACTACTACACCGGTTGCATTTTTGAGGTGAAGAGCGACGAGGTAACCCTGGGCTCTATCGGCGGTGGGGGCCGTTACGACGACCTGACGGGCCTTTTTGGCCTGCCCGGCCTCTCCGGGGCCGGTATCTCGTTTGGCCTCGACCGCATCTACGACGTAGTCGACGAACTGGGCCGCTGGCCCACGCACCTGGCCACCTACCCGGTGGCTGTGCTGGTGGCCAACTTTGGCGAGGCCTACTACCCAACGGCCTTTGCGCTGGTGCGGGCGCTCAGGGCCGCAGGCCACAGCGCCGAGCTCTACCCCGAGCCCAAGAAGCTTGCCAAGCAGCTCGAGTACGCCAACAAGTGCGGCATCCCCTATGTCCTGCTCTACGGCGAGGCCGAAGCCAACCACCAAGAAGTGATAGTGAAAGTACTAGCTACCGGCAACCAAGTACGCGTGCCCTTGGCAGAAATGCTATCGGGCAAGGGGTTAGTTAGCCTGCCGGCTGCGTAGGGCACAAAAAAAGCCTTGGCACTGCCAAGGCTTTTCAGGTTGCAGGCAGCTAACTTATTTAGCTGCCTTTTTGGGGGCTTTAGGGGCCGCTTTAGTAGCCTTTTTCTCAGCACCAGCGGTTTTGTTTTTGAGTTCCTGTACTTGCATGCGGATTTCCTGTGCTTTGTCGCGCAGGTCTTTCATGCCTTTGCGCACCCGGGTGCCAGCAGCGTTGTTGCCTTTTTCGAAGAACTTCTGGAAGTCATCTTCCATGGTGCCCAGGAGCTGCTGCAGTTCGGTAAATGGGTTTTTCATACGCCTTACGGGTTAATGTGGGGGGTTAAGGAATTAGAAACAGGGGCTGAAAACCGCCCTTAACGTGCAAATAAAAGGGTTTGCCGTTAGTGTGCTACTACTAGGGTCGGAATTTCATCGGTGTAGCTACCAGATTTAAGGTTTTGGCTCACCGTTTTGAAGGCCTCCAGCGTCCGTTCTACCTGCGCCAGGGTGTGCACCGAGGTGGGGATGATGCGCAGAATGAGTTCGCCTTTGGCCACCACCGGGTACGTAACGCCCGATACGAAGATGCCGTGGTTCTCGCGCAGGTCCTTCATCACGTGCAGGGCTTCGGCGACGCTATCGCCCCGTAGGGTCAGGTACACAGGCGTAACAGGGCTGAGCGTAGGCCCGATTTCGAGGCCCTGTGCCCGCAGACCTGCCTGTAGCGCGTGGGTAATCTGCCAGAGTTTTTCGCGCCGGGCATCGCCGGTGCGCACCAGCTCCAGGCGTTTAATGGCGCCTTCGGTCAGGGCCAGGGGCAGGCTCTTGGCGTAGATCTGGCTGCGCAGGTAGTAGCGCAGGTAGTGGATCACGTGCCGGGGCCCGGCCACATAGGCCCCAATCATGGCCATGCTCTTGGCAAAGGTGTAGAAGATGACGTCGATCTGGTCTTGCACCCCGTAGTGCTCGCCGACGCCTTGGCCGGTCTTGCCCATCACGCCAAACCCGTGGGCGTCATCGACAAAGAGCCGGAACTTATAGCGTTCCTTGAACTTCACAATCTCATCCAGTCGGCCCAGGTCGCCCTTCATTCCGAATACCCCTTCGGTAATGACCAGGATACCCCCGCCGGTGGTGGCCACGATGCGCTCGGCCTTTTTGAGCCGGTCTTCGAGCTGCTCCATGTCGTTGTGCGCGAACATGAAGCGCTTGGCCGTGCTCAGGTTCATGCCATCGATGATGCAGGCGTGGCACAACTGGTCGTAGACGATGACGTCGCGCCGGTCGGTGAGCGCCTGCACGGTGCTCATGCAGCCCTGGTAGCCATAGTTGAGCAGGTAGGCGTCTTCCTTGCCGGCGTACTCGGCGGCCAGGCGCTCAAATTCTTCGTGCCACTTGGTTTGGCCGGTGAGCATACGGGCACCCATGGGGGCTGCAAACCCCCACCGGGCGGCGGCTTCGGCGTCAATGGCCCGGATCTCGGGGTCGTTGGCCAGGCCCAGGTAGTTGTTCAGGCTCCACACCAGTACGGGCTGGCCGTTGAAGTGCATTTCGGGGCCGATCTCGCCCTCCAGTTTCGGGAAGGTTGACCACCCGTGACCGAACGCCGCAACGGCGCCAAGGTCGGTGCGCATGCCGCGCTCAATTTTATCGAAGATGTCGTGTGCCATGTGGCCGTAACGTGCGGGAAATGAAATAGCAAAGCTACCGAAAAGCGCGCTACGCCCGCTACAACCGTGCCAGGGCCGCTTGCAGGGCCTCGGCTTTGAGCAGGGTTTCGGCGTACTCGGCGGCCGGGTCGCTGTCGTAAGTAATGGCCCCTCCCACGTGGTAGCTGGCCTGGCCGCTCGCGCTGTCGTAGATGAGCGAGCGGATGAGGACGTTAAAGTCGAAATCGCCCGCTGGGTTCACGTAGCCCACCGCACCGCTGTACAGGCCCCTGGGCGTGGCCTCGTACTGCTCGATGAGCTGCAGAGCGGCCACTTTGGGGGCGCCGGTCATCGAACCGGGTGGGAAGGTAGCCCTGAGCACATCTGGCAGCCCAAACCCGGGCGCCAGCGTGCCTGCTACCGTCGAGACCAGGTGGTGCAGCCGGGCGTAGGTCTGCACCTCGAACAGCCTCTCGGCGACCACCGTGCCCGGCATACACACACGGTTTAGGTCGTTGCGGGCCAGGTCGACAATCATCACGTTCTCGGCCCGTTCCTTTTCGCCCTGGGCCAGGGCCTGGGCTACCTGAGCATCGGTCGCAGGGTCGGCTGCCCGGCGCGCAGTGCCTTTGATGGGCTGGGTGACGAGCTGGCCCCCCACTCCGCGCAGGAACCGCTCGGGCGAGGCCGAAAGCACCCAGCGCGTGCCCAGCTTCAGCAGTGCCGCCATGGGCACCGGCGAGGCCGCCACCAGGGCCTGAAAGACGCCCAGGGGGTCGCCCCACGCCACACCATCAGCCGCAAAGCGCTGGCTTAGGTTCAGCTCGTATACCTCGCCCCGGCGGATGTGCTCGCGGATGGCGGCCACGGCAGCGGTGTAGCCCTCAGCCGTAAAATTCGACCCAAAGGGGCCCAAAGGGCCTTTAGTTATGCCCCCTAGCGGTATAACTGTGGGTGGGGCCGCGCCCCAGTGCTGGAGTTCGCCGGCCCGCGTCTCGGCCCGTACGCCCTGGGGCCAGAAGCCCTGCACATCGGCGGTGGTCTCTTTCAGGCGAGTCGTGGGCTCAAAGTACCCCCCCAGGCCATAGGGCAATGCCCCAAACCACCAGCCACCCGGGCTGTTGAGGTCGTTTAGGCTGTGGCTGGGCTGCTCACCCCAGGCCAAGATCCACCGGTAGTGGTCGGTGGCGTGTAGCGTACGGCCCTCGCAGCTAAGCAAATAGGCAGCATAGGGCGCCGAAAACGCCGCACGCTGCAACCTTTCGTCGGGCAGAGGCATCTATTGAAACGAGCAAACAAAAAAAGGGCGACCGAAGCCACCATTTTCAAACAAACAAACAAACAAACAGCGGTGGGCGGTAACCGGGCGGGCCTGGGTATCGCCGTATCGTTTCTAGGTAATGTGCTAGTGCGTAGCGGTTGTGGAACATAAATCGTTCCGGTGGAACAAACGTAACAACCCTACGGGCCTGAATGCAAGGCTTTTGCAGGCCAAAATGGGCCCAGGTAGGCCCTAAGTATGTTAAAACTACTTCCAGCGGGTGGGTGGCGCCAGCAGTGCCCGTAGCCCGAACCAGAATTCTTGGGCCCGTGCGCGGCGCTCCAGCGCGTGCCGACGGGTAGTAGGCAGCTTGGTTACCCCCCCCACGCGTGGCAGTGGGCTATTCTGCTGCTCGAGTTGTTGCACAATGCCCAGCACGCTATCGTAGAGCAGCCAAAACAGCAGCAGGCCCACCCAGGGCCAGTCCTTGAAAATGACCCCCCAGAGCCCCACGTACAGCCCGATGCGTACCCCGCGGCCACTCCAGTAGCTCAGTTGGCGCAGGGCGTGCAGCAGCCGTACGCGCAGGGGGTAGTGCCGCGCGGCCCCAATGTGGCGCGTGCGGGCCTTGTGCCAGGCCTCGGGGGTGGTCTTGGCCGCCGAGGTAACCTGCGTTTCGGGCCCCACTAGGTACCACAAGAGCCCGTAGCGGCTTCTCTGGGTCACCAGAAGGTCATCGTCGCCCGATAGCACCCCCTTGTGCGCCTCGTAACCCCCTACCCGGTGGTACACGGCCTTGGTGTAGGCCAGGCTGCGCCCTGTGGCCGTGATAGGCTGGCCCAGGGCCGTAAGGGCCAGGTTGTCGGTGGCTTGCAGCCAGGCCTCTACGGCCTGCACATCGCCCGTGCGGCTGCCGTCGGTGGCGAGCGGGGCATAGCCCAGCACCACCTCGGCGCCCCGCTCGTAGGCCGCTACAATGCCGGCGAGCCAGCCGGGGGCAGGTATGCAGTCGGCGTCGGTGAAGGCCAGGCGCTCGTAGCGGGCGGCGGCAATGCCCTGGCTTAGGGCCCACTTCTTGGGCGACCAGCCCTCGGGCGTCGCGTCAATGCGTACGTTGCGCAGCCAGGGGTAGCGTATTTGGGCCTGGGCCAGCACATCGGGGGTCGCGTCCGTCGAGCGGTCGTCTACCACCAGCACCTCAAATTCGCCCCGATAGTGCTGCCCCGCGAGGGCTTCGAGCAGGTGGGGCAGGTTCAGGGCCTCGTTGTGCGCCGCGATGACGACCGAAATGCCGGGGTCGTAGGCCAGGCCCAGCGTTTCGGCCACCAGGTCGTTGGGCAGGGCAAAGCGCTTCTTGGCGCGCCACAGCCCTACGGCGCGTACCACGGGCCACACCAGGCCCAGGGCGCCCGTAAGCCCCAGCAACCAGCTTAAGGTATCCATAGCCTAGCGGTCTACCTCGCAGAGGACGATATCGATACTGCCTAGAATGGCGACAAGATCGGCGACTAACACCCCCTTGCAGAGCTCCGGCAGCACGCTCAGGTTGCAAAAACTGGGGCCGCGCGCCTTAATGCGCAGCGGAATGTCCTTTTTGGGCTGCGCCACGATGTAGTAGCCCAGTTCGCCGCGGGGGTTTTCGGCGCGCACGTAGTACTCCAGGGCCTCGGGCCGGATTTTCTTGGGGCACAGCGCCCGGGGGTCGAAGTCGGGTGTGCGGGCGTGGTCGCGCTGCAGGCGCCCTGCCGCCTGGCGGACGATGGCCAGGCTCTGGCGCAGCTCCAGCGCCCGGATCTGGTAGCGCCACCAGGTATCGCCCACGGCGCCGGGCCCGGCGCCCTCGGTGGCGAAGGGTACTTCAAAGTCCAGCTCGGGGTACACGCTGTAGCCGTCTACGCGCCTGAGGTCGTAGGCCAGGCCGCAGGCCCGCAGCATGGGCCCGGTGATGCCGTAGTTGACGGCCACGGGCAGGGGCAGCACCCCCACCCCAGCGGTCCGTTCGACGAAAATGGCGTTGGTCGTCAGGGCAATGTCGAGCTCGTCAAGCTTGGGCGCGAAGTAGTCGCAGAACTCCAGCACACGGGCCTCAAACTCGAGCGGCACGTCGTAGAAGAGCCCACCCACCCAGATGTAGTTGTACAGCATCCGCGCGCCACTGGCCCATTCGAGCAGGTTCAGGATGTGCTCGCGGTCGCGCATGCACCACAGGAACGGCGATACCGTGCCCAGGTCCATCCCAAACGTACCAATGGCCAAGAGGTGGCTGGCAATGCGGTTGAGCTCGGCTACCAGTACCCGCACGTACTCTACGCGCTTGGGCAGCTTGCCCGTCAGGCCGCACATGCGTTCGAGGCCCATGGCGTAGCAGTGCTCCGAGTTCATGGCCGCCAGGTAGTCCATTCGGTCTACGAACGGGATGAGCTGGTCGTAGGGCAGCGCCTCGGCGTGCTTCTCGAAGCAGCGGTGCATATACCCCAGGTGCGGCACTACTTCGACCACCACCTCGCCGTCGGTGACCAGTTCCAGGCGCAGCACGCCGTGGGTACTGGGGTGCTGCGGGCCCATGTTGAGCACCATTTCTTCGGTGCGCAGGTCTTCGAGCCGGGTGCGGTTGGGCGCGGCGCGTGCCAGGAGCTCTTCGTAGCTCAGTTCTTGGCTCAGGGGCAAGGGGCGGCGGCTCACAGCTACGAAACTACGCGTTAGCCGGGAAGGCTGTTCCTTTGCACCCCATGGGCCTTGACTTGTCTGCCGATGAATTACGGGTCTTCGAAGACCTGGCCTACTTCGAGCACCGGGCTGCAATCGAAACCCAACTGACGGCGTTTTTCAAAGGGTTACAATCTGATTTAGAAGTAGTTACGCAGTCGTTTCTTCAGGTGCTGCCCGCGGCGGCGGCCCATACCCCACCCCGTTACGGGCGCGGCGAACACTACCGCGGGGCGCCCTACCGGGTGCTCGATTGCCCGGCCGTTTTTGGCCCCCAGGGCTACTTCGCCTACCGCTGTGCGCTGCTCTGGGGTCGGTGCTGGACGGCCCAGCTCCTCTTGGCGGGCCCGCTCGCCGAGCCCTACCGCGCCCCGCTGGCCCAGTACCTGGCAACGAGCCCGAACGGCTGGCGGGTCAGTGTGGCCTAAACCCCCTGGCACTGGCTGCCCGACGAGCTGCCCGGCGTAGAGGCCGCCACCGACCCCCACGCCGCCGCTGCGCTTGTGCGTACCCACCCCTTCGTGCAGCTGTGCCGCTGGTGGCCGCTCAGTGCCAGCGGCGCGTTTGCCCACGAGGCAACTGAGGGCTTGGCAGCGCTACTGGGGGCCCTGGGTCGGGGTTAGTTGTCTTGCCCGTAGCGGTACCAATCCACCCGCCGCGTGATGTAGAGCAGCGCCCCTACCAGCACGAGCAGGCCCAGGCTGCCTACCAGCAGGGCGTAGTCCTCGAGCTGGAGCAGCGTGTAGAAAAAGCCGTACAGTAGCACCAGCAGCCCACCCAGCTGCGCTGCCAGCCGAGTGCGCCCAAATGCCGCCCGTGCATACCCCGCCACGTACAGGGTTATGACAGCACCCGCCAGGCCGTAGGCCCACCCAAAGCCAATGTGTTCGGCCAGTGCCAGCAGCACCACGTAGAACACCGCCAGGGTAAAGCCAATGAGCAGGTACTGCACCAGGTGCACCCGGCGCCGCGCCAGTACCTCCGACAAAAACAGGGTGAGAAAGGTGAGGAAGATGAGCAGCACGGCGTACTTCACGCTGCGTTCAGACTGGCTGTAGGGGTTTACCTGCGCCAGCAACCGAACGCCAAATCCATAGGCATCGCCCTTGGGCGCGTAGACGGGCTCGGGGCTGTACTCCGTACGACCGTCGGCGCCGGTGCGGTAGTTACTTTCGGTGACCCCGGTGCCTACAAAGCTTGGCGGCAGGTCTCGGTTTAGGTCTAGTACCTGCCAGGTCGCCGTAAAGCTGGTATCGCCCAGTTGGTACGCCTCGGGCAAAAAAGCGCCCTGGAACGAGGGGGCCTCGCCGCGGCCCTGGCCCGTCAGTGTCAGGCGTGTGGTACGGCCGTAGGGCAGGAAAAACAGGGCCTCGCTGCCGCGTACCACGAGCCGAAAGCTGGCCGTGTAGGCGCTACCCCCCGCCACGGCCACCGGGCAGTGCATGCCGCTCGCAAAGACCTCCTGTGCGGGCAGGCTGGGCTCAAAACGCCGTGCGGTGCCGTTTACCGTGAGGGGGCTGGCCTGGGTGATCCCGCGTATGTCTGTCACCCCAGTTTCAAAGTACGCGTCGGCCCAACGGAGCTCTGCACCGTCTTCGAGTACCGGCAGGCGAGCGCCCAGGCTGTCAAACTGCGCCTGCAGCTCGAGCACCACTTCGTAGAGGGGCACCCGGAAGATGCCCCGGCGGCGCTGCTGCGAGACTAGCGTGGCAGTAAGCGCCAACGAGTCGGGCAAGAGGTGCAGGGTGCGCCGCACGGTTTCGCGCCCACCCTCGGCCCGCCCATTGGGCACAGTGTACTGGTAGGGCACCGAGAGCACAAAGCCTCCCAGGGTTTGGGCGCTGCCCCATTTGCTACTCACTTCACGCACCGCCTCGGTGCGGCGCTCTAACCGTTCGCGTACCAGGTCTAGCGTTAACCCCGTGGGGATGAGCAGCAGCAAGACGACGATAGCGACCGAGAACAGCTTGAGTAGCACCGAGCGGCGTACCCAGTCGGTAAAGCGGTCGAACAGCGGGCGGTTGGCGGGCGAGGTATCCATGGGCAAGAAGTTTGAGGCGAAGGTATGAAAGTACTTTGAATTTCAAAGTACTTTGTTCCCGTCATCTGACCCGCCCAAACTGCCCGTGTATCTTCACGTGCCAAACAGAGCTTAACGGTTGCCGCATACTTACGTCTGTGCAGGCATCGGCACTGTACCTGGCAAACGAGCCTTGACACCCTGCCACTGTACCATTTAAAAAGGAGCTAAGTAATGCCAGACACACACCTACGAAACCTTGACTCCATTCGTTACCTGGCATTTCTGCTGGTGTTCTTTGGTCATTTGATAAGTCCAAGATGGATGCCAGAGAGCCAAGTAGTTGCTTTTCTAAGCAATTACACCACCTATACAGGTTATTTTGGTGTTGTGGCATTCTTTGTATTGTCGGGTTTTTTGATTACTTTTCTTTTATTAAAAGAGGAAGAAAAAAATAAGTCAAGTAATGTCCCTAAATTCTATCTGCGAAGGGTCTTGCGTATCTGGCCCCTTTACTATGCATCTATTCTTGTTGTTTTAGTTTTTTTTGCCTTTTACAGGAAGCTCCAGGGCGACACTAGTCCAGAGCATGATTTGACGCTTTACTACTTTTTCCTGGCCAATTTTCACGAAATACTGCATGGTGCCCCTCCTAAGGCCTGGGCACTCGATGTGTTGTGGTCGGTGTCAATTGAGGAGCAGTTCTACCTCGTTTGGCCACTGCTACTCATCCTTGTGCGTAGGTTTCGTGTACTGGCCTTGGGGGTACTGGCTGTTGGTAGTGTAGGCTTTCAGTACTGGGCCTTTCGGCATCTGCCGGGTGTCGCGGGGTTTCACCACACCCTATCGTGCATGTACTACCTGACCCTTGGCGGGCTGTGTGCGATAGCCTATTTCAGGCAACAACGTACCTTTCAGGTCTGGGTGCTCGCGCGACCGTGGGTGGCCCTGGTCTCCATTGCCGTTGTACCGATGGGTGTCCTGCTACTGGGTTACATTAAGCCCTATGTAGATGTGGCTTCAAAGGCAGGCCTTGTTACTACAGGCTATGTTGTGCTCGCACTACTAATGTGCGGGGTGATACTGGCCCAGATTTCTACTCAACGGTTTGAGCTGCGGAGGGTATTGCCGTTTGAGCGATTTGGCAAATACACCTACGGGCTGTACATCTGGCATTTCCTAAGTATCATCTTGGTTCATGCGGCACTACTACGCCTGGCACCGGGTGCGCTGTACTGGCTTTTGGTGCCCCTAAGTCTTGTCGGGGCGCATGTGATGGCCTATACCTCGTACCGTTTCTTTGAACTGCCCTTTTTGCGGCTCAAGGACCGGTTCAAGACGGTGTAACCGCCGCTGGCAAGGGGCAAATGGGCTAGTTTTGCCGCCCTATGCCACGCTACCTTACGGGGATACAATCGTCGGGCAAAGCCCACCTGGGCAACCTGCTAGGCGCCATCCTGCCGGCCATCGCCCGGGCCAAGGCCAGCCCAGAGCCTGCCTTTTACTTCATTGCCGACCTGCATACCCTGACCAGCAGCCGCGAGGCGGCCACCAACCGCGCCAATACCCTCTCGGTGGCCGCTACCTGGCTGGCCTGTGGCCTAGACACCCAAAAGGAGTACTTCTACCGCCAGAGCGACGTGCCCGAGGTCTGCGAGCTGGCCTGGTACCTGGGCTGCTTTACGCCCTACCCCATGCTGGCCAACAGCCACTCGTTTAAAGACAAGAGCGAAAACCTGGCCCTCGTGAGCGCTGGGCTCTTTACCTACCCCGTGCTCATGGCTGCCGACATCCTGCTCTACGATGCCGAGAAGGTACCCGTGGGCAAAGACCAGCAACAGCACCTGGAGATTACCCGCGACATTGCCACGGCCTTTAACCACCAAACGGGCCAGGAGGTATTCGTACTGCCCGAGGCCGACTTCGAGGCCCACGTCATGACACTGCCCGGCACCGACGGCCGCAAGATGAGCAAGAGCTACGGCAACACGCTCAACGTGCTGCAAGACGAAAAAGCCCTGCGCAAACAGGTCATGAGCATCGTGACGGACAGCACCCCCAAAGAAGCCCCCAAAGACCCGGCGACCGACACCGTGTTTGCCCTCTTCAGCGCGGTGGCCGAGCCTCACGAGACCGAGGAACTGGCCACCCGGTACCGCGCCGGTGGCATGGGCTACGGCGATGCCAAGCAATGGCTCTACGAAGTCCTCGTACGCAGGTTTAGCGAGACCTACCGCCGGTACACCGACCTGCAGGCCGATACCGAAACGCTAGAACGGGAACTGCTGCTGGGCGCCGAGCGGGCCCGTAATGTAGGGAGCCAAACCCTGGCCCGCGTACGCAGTGCCTTGGGCTTTCGGGTTTAGTTGATGCGCAGCGTGCGACCGATGCGCAGCACGGTACGCGTGGAAATGCCATTGAGCTGGCAAATGCGCGAAATAGAGGTGCCGTAGCGCCGGGCAATGGCGCCCAGAGTATCGCCACTACGAATGCGGTGGTACTTGGCCTCGCGCAACTCGACCAAGTGGTCGTAGTACGAAGCGTAAATGTCGAAGCGCTCGTGGAGCACCTGTTGGCTGGTGAAGGAAACGATCTTCTCGGGGTCGAACTGCTCGCCCAAAAACCGGAACTCGAAGTGCAGGTGAGGCCCCGTGCTGCGGCCCGTGCTACCCCCTAGCCCCAGTACCTGTCCGGCGGCTACACGGGTGCCAGGCGTTACCAGGCGTTTTGACAGGTGGCCGTAGAGCGTTTCTAGGCCATTGGGGTGTGCAACGACCACAAAATGGCCATACCCAGGGTCGTAGCGTGCTACGCGCACAATGCCGGGGAGTGCCGCCACGACGGTATCGCCGGTGTAGAGCTTTAGGTCGGTGCCGAAGTGGAAGTTTGAGCCGTACATGATACGCGGCCCAAAGGGGCTGCTCACGCGCTGGTGCTGCCGGATAGGGAAGACAAACGCGAGGCCCCGGGCGGTGTCTTCGAGGAAACAGGTGAAGTTGCCCTCGAAAGCGGTAAGGTCTTGCCGGTAGATGTCGATGGCGTGGGCATCCCACCGGGCGGTTTTGAACGTATCGGTAATGCCGGGATGCTTCAGGGCGACGCGTTTAAAGCTGTGCCCAGAGAGTGGCCGTAGAAGCGAATCGGGCGGCACGGGCCGCGCCACACCCTGCAACGCGACCAGCAGGCACACAGCCACCCAGGCGGCTTGCCCACGGCGTACCCAGGGGGTCGCTGCGGTCGAAGTGTACTTTTTGGGCATACGCGTGGCTAGACGGTAAGCAAGATGCAAATATTCGCCGGAGGATACGTGTGGTGCTTCATCTAATTGTTAAACCTACACGTTTCCGTTGCAGAAGTACAGCCCTGCGGGTGTTAACTATCGGGTGAGCGCAGCGTGTGCGGCTCGGCGGCGCCCGTAGTAGGCTTTTTGGGGAAGAGCAACGATAGCCCTATCGCTCCACCCAACACCACGATGATAAACCCGAGGGAATACACAATGTCGATGTGGATGTTGAGGAACGGCACCTCGGCCAGCATTTTCAGCCCAATGAAAATGAGCACCAAGGAGAGCCCACGCTGCAAGAGGTAAAACTTATCGAGTACCCCTGCCAGCAAGAAGAACATGGCACGCAGGCCCAGGATGGCAAAAATGTTCGAGGTGTAGATCACAAACGTGTTCTGCGAAACGCCAAACACGGCAGGAATGGAGTCTACAGCGAAGATGAGATCGGTGCTTTCGATGAGCAGCACGACCAAGAACAGCGGGGTAAAAAACCACTTGCCGTTTTTCTTGATCCGGAAGGCCTTGCCGTGGTATTGATTTACAAAAGGCAGGTACCGCCGGGCCAGGCGCAGAATGGGGTTGCTTTCGGCATTGAGTTCTTCTTCGTCTCGCTCCTTGTGCAGCAGCATTTTGATGCCGGTGTAGAGCAGGAAGGCGCCAAAGACGTAGAGTACTGCATGAAACTGCTCGATGAGTAGCGCGCCCAGGTAGATAAAGATGGCCCGCATGACGATGGCCCCCAGGATGCCCCACACGAGCACGAGGTGGTAGAGCTTCTCGTCGACCTTGAAATAGCGGAAAATGAGAACGATGACGAAGATGTTGTCGACCGACAACGCCTTCTCTGTCAGGTACGCCGAGAAAAACTCGAGCGACAGGTCGGGGTCGTCAAAGTAGTAAATGCATAACCCAAAGGCTACCGAAATGCCTACCCAGAGTAGCGATTGGTAGAGCGCAGAACGGGTAGAAACCCTGTGTGGGTTTTTGTCGAAAAACCCGAGGTCAAGAATGAGGAAGACAACCACAATGCCCAGAAATACACCGAACAGCCATTGTTCGGCGACTGTCATTGAGGTTGCGTGGCCGGCTGCTAACAGGTTCATGCGTAGCGGGCCCTCCATTCCGTAAGCTCTACAAAACCAGTGTGGGGTTCGGCACCTGGGCCGAGACGTATCTTCATACCTGAATAGCTGCGCAAGCTAGTTATTTAATTACGTAGTTGCGCACTTTGATGGGTTGTCTACCCGCTTTTTACCTGAGGCAAAAGACGTAATAGGCCTAGCCGTACGGCTGCGCCCGCCGCCAACCCCAGTAAACTTCCGGCCACCACATCGCCCAGGTAGTGCACCCCCAGGTACACCCGGCTTAGCCCCACCAGCACGGCCCAGACCACGAGCAGGGTAGGCAGCCAGGGCAACCGCAGGGCTACCAGTGGGCCCAAAAAGGCTGCAAGCCCTACCGTATTGGCCGCGTGCGAAGACACAAACCCGTGCAACCCCCCGCGGTACCCCAGCACCGTGTGCAGCAGTGGCCCTAGTACGGGGTCGTGTGTGGGGCGCAGCCGGGCAACGGTAGGTTTGAGCCAGCCCGACGAAATGCGGTCGGTCAGCAAAATCACGACTGCGATGGCCAGCAGTACCCAAAGCACCTTAAGGCGGTAGGTACGCACCAACCACCCGATGAGTAGGGCATAGAAGGGGTACCAAAAGACTTTAGACGACAGCAGCCAGGCCAAGTGGTCTAGGGCCAGGTTGTGCTGCTGGTTGAGGGCCAGGGTCACTTGCCGGTCTAGGGCATCAAGCCAATCCAGCAGGTTCATGCCAGGCTGGCCTCCAACGACCACGGGTGCAGGCCCCCGGTGGGGTCGAAGGGGGGGTATACGGGTGCTGCAGGTGTTTTACCCAGGGCTTCGGTGGCTGGGGCGTAGCGGGTTACCCCCACCAGTGTGGCCTGCTGGGTACGGTACTGGGCTACCTGTGCCTGGGCATGGGCCTGGATTGCAGTACGCAACGCGCCCGCTGGGGCCAGGGCCTGGGCCAGGGTGCCTGCGGCGCTAAGCTGGTTGGCCAGGGCTTCGCTCTGGGCGAGGAGCGTATCGGCCAAGTGCTCGGTAGCGTAGGCACCCGCCAGGGGGCCGTGTACGCGCTGGATGTGGCCCTCGTGCCGCAGGAGTGCGGGCAGGGTGAGGGTCAGGCGGTGGGCCAGGGGGTCGGTGCTCGCCAAGGGGTTATCGTGGGGGTAGCCCACCCAGCGGTCGGCGCCGCCAGCAAAGGCTACAAACGCTTGCAGGGTACAGCGGATGAGGTTGGTGGTAGGGTCGGTAGCCGACCAATTGGTCAGCGCAGGCAGCACCCACAGGGGTGTGTGGGGGGGCAGCAGGCGGCGCAGGGCCGCCAGTTTGCCCAGCTCGAGCAGCACCGAGAGCCCCACCGAGACAACAACAGCCGCGGGCGCGGCGGTTTGGGGCTCGGCGAGCGCCAGGCGCAGGTAGGCCAGCTCGTGTACCGGGTCGGCGCCCCAGGCGGCAACGCGGTGTAGATCGAGTATCGGTTCAAAGGGCCACGGGTTGGGGGGCGCTACGCCCTCGGCGTGGTGGGTGTGTGGGTCTGCGTAGACCCGTGCGCACTCGGGCAGCTGTGCGGGGGCAGGTGTACCGGGCATTAGCAGCACCGAACAGGGCAGCGGCAGCGAGGCTGGTGGGGCGTAGGTAGCGCCGGATGCCGGCAGCCACAGTAGGTGTTCCGCGGCCAGGTCGAGGGCCAGTTGTGGGGGCTCGGCAACACCCTGCACGGGGTGGCGGGGGAGCAGGTAGGCCGTCTGGGTGGCCTGCGCACCTCGTGCGGCCGCAGGGCCATCGGGGCGCTGGGTGAGCACCGGCGGCAACTGCACCTCGCTCAGGTAGGTGTAGGGTGCGGGGCTACCACCTTCGCGCACTAGGCGCTCAAGCCAGGCCTCGGGCGTAGCGTTGGGGAATGGCCAGTGGGTCACGGCACAAAAATGCGCCAGTTTGCCCAATGCACAGGTGTACGCGTAACTGAGTTACCGACTTGAAAAACAGGCTGTGAAAACCCCTGGATTGGTCATGTGGTTCGTTAAAAAAGAAGCAAATTTGCACCTCTACCTACACGAACCTTACCCTCCCGACCGGGGCTCGCCCCTGCCATGGAAGTAATCTTCAACTTCAAAGGCGAAATCAACAACCAAGTGCTCCGCTCCATCTTAAAAACGATGGATGAAAAAATGGCGGACATGGGTGAAGACAGGTTCGTGCGCCGTAAGGTGAATTCTGTGCTCATCGAGTGCCTCCAAAACCTCATTTTCCACGGCGAGCGGCCCTCGCTTGCCGACGCTGAGCCGGGCCTTCAGGTCAGCAAGGGCCAAGATGGGCTCTACGACATCCGCACCACCAACCTGGTGCGGGTCACGAAGATGGAATCGCTCAAAGGCTACATCGACCGCATCAATTCGATGGAGAAAGACCAGTTGCGCGATTACTACCAAGAAGTTCTCACCAACGGCAAGTTCAACCCACAGGGTGGTGCGGGCTTGGGCATCATCAATATTGCCCGCAAAACAGCCGACAGCAAGGTGCACTACAGCTTCGAGGCCCGTAACGCAGAGTACCAACTCTTCACAATGCACCTGAACGTCTAACGAACTACAAACAGCTCTCTACTACTACTCCCCCGCATGAAGTCCTACCTAATAGAAGCTACCGACGATACCCCAAAAGTGATCCTCGACCCCGAGGCCGGCACTTTTGAGTTCATCGGTAACTCATACCCCGAGAACTCTTCCAAGTTCTATACCCCGGTGTTGGACTGGATGAAAGAGTTTATTGCCAGCGGCGGCGGCAAAGCCGTAGTAGCAAGCTTCAACTTCGACTACTTCAATACTTCTTCGGCCAAGTACATCCTTGAGATTCTGCGGCTTATCGAAGACTACCACAAAGCCGGCAACGACTGCAAAATCAAGTGGCACTACTTCGAAGAAGACACCGATATGCTGGAGGCTGGTGAGGATTACGAGCGCACGATTGGGGTTCCCTTCGAGCTCATTGAGCGCGACGATACCTTTTAACTGAAACGAGACTAAAGCACGGGGGAAGGCGTTTAGCAAGCATGTCGGTAGAGGATAGTCAGGATACAGCGTACAGCCGGGAACAGGACATCCTGGTACAGTACCGTACCCTTGCCGGGCAAGCCGATCTGTCGGTCGTAGCGGCCCGCGAAGCCCTTTCTGATCTTACACGCCAGTACGAACGGCTGGTAGACGACACCAAGCTGCTCACTTCGGTTGGCGACCGCCTGCAGCGCAAGCTCAAGAGCGCGAACCTGATGATGCGCGAGCAGGCCGAGGAGATCAAGCGTGTGAATGCCACCCTGCAGGAGAAGAACGTTACGCTCCAGCTCACCATCGACGAACTGACCCGTGCCAAGGCGAGCCGCCGAGCCACGGCGTTGGTGCTTGTGGCGGCGTTCGTGCTGTTCCTGGTGTCTGAGCTGTTGGAAGAAACGGCCGACACCTACTTTGCCAGCGTGGTAGGCTCTGACTGGGGCAATGCCGTCAGCTGGATTTTCAAAATCGTTTTGGTACTCCTCTTTAAGCCTGCCGAGCAGCTGCTCGAACGGCGCATTTTGAAGAACAACCAAAAACGCGGTTCCTCCGACGAGGAAATCGCGGCCAAGCGCCAGAAGCTACAAGACGAGCAGAAGCAGTTCGAGATCCTCGACCCCGTTGAACTGGCCAAGAAAAAACGCGCCGAAGCCCGTAAGAAAGCCCGCGACGAGGCCATGGCCCGCGAGGCCGTGAAAAGCACAGCCACCGAGACCGAGGTGTAATGCCCCCTACCGGGCGCGTTGGGTACCACACCCTGCACGTGACGCTGCGCAACGTTGCGCTTCATAGCCGGATCTTTTACAAAGAAGCCCAGACCCTGGCCCAGGCCGGTTACCGTTGTGCCGTAGTGGGCCTGCCACAGGGCGGGCAGACCGTCTACGCACGTGGTGGGGTCTTGGTCCTCCCCTACCCTACGGGAGCCGCGGTACTACGGCGGCTTTGCTTCGTGGCCTGGGCCGTGGCCCGGTTGCGGCCCGCGGTGCTGCACGTGCACAGCCCCGAGCTACTGCTCCTCGGGCTCTGGGCCCGGCTGCGCTACGGTTGCCGCGTGGTGTACGACGTACACGAAGACTACCGGGCCAACCGGCACTACGGGGCCGAGTACGCCCAGTGCCGCCCCTGGCAGCGCCTAGTGGGCACCTTGCTACGGCTGTGGGAGCGACTGGCCCTGCGCTGGGTAATGGCCG
>JANRLA010000076.1:0-2558 GCA_033763015.1 Bacteroidia bacterium | reverse complement strand
CTGGCCTACAGCTACCAGGCCGAGTACGACCGCGCGCTCGAGAAGTTCCAGCAGCTCATCAGCCAGTACCCCGAAAGCCGGTTTGTCGAAGAGGCCAACTACGAAAAAGCGGGTATCCTGCTCCGCCGCCCGGGTAGCGAGCCCGGGGGGCTGTACCTGCTGCTCAACCTCATCGAGCAAACCAAAAACCCCGAGCTCAAGGCAGATGCCGAGGCCCTGCTGCGGCGGTTTTATTACGAAACGGCCGACCTGGAGTTTCTCAAAACCTACTTGCAGACCGTAAGGCCCAGCTACCGCAGCTACACCCAAGAGGCCATTGCGTACCGGCTCTACCAGCGTGGCGACCGGGCGGCCCTTAGTGCTTTCCTGAAGGCCATAGAGCAAAGCGGCGGGCCCATCACCGAGCGTATGCGGCAGCTCCAGGTGCCCACGGGCATCCCCCAGGGCCGTGAACTGCTGCGGGTGGTGCTGGTGCTGCCCTTTGGGTCGGGCCGGGCCGATACCGCCATCGACCGTACGAGCCGTGTGGCGCTGCAGCTCTACGAGGGCATGCGTCTGGCCATCGAACGGGAGCAGTTTGCCGGGGTGCGGCGGGTAGAGCTAAAGGTGCTCGATTCTCAGGACGACCCGGCGCGCATCCGCCAGCTGGTTACTGACGAAATACTGCCGTTTCGGCCTCACGTGGTGGTGGGCGACATACGCAACACAGCCTCAGAAGCACTGGCCCAAGGGCTGGCAGGCAGTGGGGTGTTGCAGCTAGTGCCCTTTTCAGACGCCGACCAACTGCTGCAGGCAAGCCCCGCACTCTACCTGGCCAACCCCTCGGTGGCCACACAAGCTGCGGCGCAGGCCCGCTACGCGGTCGAGCAGCTCGAAAAGAAGCGCTTTGCCATTCTGTACGAGAACACCGAGGTAAGCCAAGGGATGGCTGGTGCCTTCGAGGCCCAGGTGAAAGCGCTGGGGGGCACCGTCATCCGACGGCTGATTCCGCTTTCGGCCATCGACGCCCAGGGGCCTGTCCAGCAGTTGTCAGACGAATTGGAGCGCAGCCCGGTAGATGCGGTATACATGCCGATTCTGAACCAGGAAACGGTTTCGCTTTCACTTTTTCGGTTCAGCACCGATAGCATAGGGCTGAAGCAGGTACTGGGCACCGAGCGCTGGCGCACGTTCCGTTCGATGGACCAGGAACTGCTGCACCAGTTCAATGTCATCGTGACCGATGCCTACGAGCCAGGCCTGGATGCTGAGGGCTACAAGAGTTTTGCGCGTGCCTACTACAGCGCCTACGGGCTGCCGCCCACACCGTTTGCCCTGCAGGGCTACGACCTCATTCGTTGGCTGGTGCACAGCTGGGGCACGGTGCCCACTGCCGAGACCTTGCCCGATGCCCTGGCCCAGGCACCCCCCTACCGGGGGCTGGCCCAAACGTTTTACCTGGGCAGCGCCCGCTCGAACCAGTCGGTACAGCTGCTTCGGTTTACGCCCCTGGGCATCGAGCGGCTCTCGGCGTGGCAAAAGCCCATCGACCGATGACTAGAGCCCTCGGTTTGGCAGTGCTGCAGCTGCTGCTACTGGTAGGTTGTAGCGACCACCCACCGGTGCCACGGGAACAACTGATCGACCTGCTCATCGAGCTCGCCAAGGTGCAGGGTTGGGCGTCTGCCCAGACCCCTAAGACCGCGATTGCCGACTCGCTCGCGCGGAGCCAGTACCAGCAGGTGTTGGCGCAGGCCGGGGTATCGGCCGCCGACTTCGAGGCCACCCTGGCCTACTACCGCCAGCGCCCTGCCACCTACGAAGCCTTGCTCGAAGAAGCCATCCACCGCATGACCGTAACACTGGAAGAGGGCAAGAGCGACGCGGCGGCGGCCCCTCGCCTTACACCCGTTGCGCCCTAAGTGGAACTGTACCCCCTTGGTGTAGACGATAAGCTGGGCCTAACGGCCCTGCGTAACGCCTTGGCTCAGCTGTGCCTAAGCCCGGCCGCCACCGAGCAGTGTGCCCAATGGGCGCCGCTGCCCACTGCCGAAGCGGCCCTGGCCCACCAACGGCGTGTACTGGAATTGCTACGTGGTTGGGTGCAGCGCGAGGGGGTGCCCCTGGGTAGCCTGCCCGATGCTCGGCCGCTGCTCAGCGAACTGGCCGTAGGGGGCAGCTACCTGAGCCTGGCCGAGTTGGGCCAATTGCTGCGCTGGCTCGAGGTCATCCGGCGGGCCCAGAAAGCCTTGGCCGCCATGGCCGAAGGTGCACCCAGCCTGGCTGCCTTCGCCCAGGAAGTAGCCCCGCTGCCCCAGCTGGAAGCCGACATCCGCCGGGTGGTAGCACCCGATGGCTCGCTGCGCGAGGACGCCTCGCCTGCACTGGCCGAACTGCTGCGCAAGGAGCGCGAGACCCAGGCCAGTGTGCGTAGCGCCCTGAGCAAAGCCCTTCGGCTGGCCCAGCGGGAGGGTTGGACCGAAGAGCCCGAGCTTACACTGCGCAACGGCCAGCTACTGGTACCCGTCCAGGCCGCCGACAAGCACCGCTTCCCCGGTGTGGTGCACGACCTCTCGGCC
>JANRLA010000075.1:0-10705 GCA_033763015.1 Bacteroidia bacterium | reverse complement strand
GTACCGGGTGTAGGCTTCTAGCGTGTAGTTGCCGGTGGCGAGAGTTTTGGGCAGAACCAGGTACGAGCTGCCAATGCCCTGCGAAGTCAAGTGGGCGGTTGTCAAAACCTCTCCCTCGTTTGCATTGAGTAGGCTCACGTACACGACCTGGTTGTAGGGGTCGAGCTGGCCCCGTTCACCGAGCCAGTTGTAAGAGGCTATCCATACGGTATCGCCAGCCGCATAGACGCTACGGTCTAGGTGCAAGAAGACCTTGGGTATGGCCAGGGCCACATCGGTGGCTGGGCTGCTGAGACGTGGGGTAGGCTCTTGGGCGTACGCCCAGGGCCCGAAGAGCAAAGCAGCGGCCCAGAGGAGGGAGATTTTGTAGTGTGCCATGCCTCAAATTAGTTAAAAGTCCTAAGAAGCCTACCGCATTCAGTACTCATTAACAAGCGCCATTCGCGTTTCTACACACATACCTGCCAGCCGAAAGGGTCGGGTCAGGCTTGTAGACAAGGCCCATTTGTGTTACGGGGTGCGTGTGCACTTTCTAGTAAGCCGGGCGCTGGGTAGGGGGCCTACCTTGCGGTATGCAGCGGTTGTTGGGGCGGTTGTCGGGCGATCGGGGCATCTGGCTCATGATCATTCTGCTCATGCTGGTGGGCGTATTGGCCACGTATTCGGCCAGCAGCTCGGTGGCGTTCCGCAACTCCGGCGGCGATACCGAGCGCTACCTGTTGCGCCACCTGGGCTTTTTGGCCCTGGGCTTTGGGGTGATGTACCTCACCAGCCGGGCCGACTACCGGCTCTTTGCCCGCTTCTCGAAGCTGCTCATAGTGCTCTCGGTGGGTCTGTTGGCCTACAACCAGCTTTTTGGTGTGCGCATCGGCGACCAGGCCGCCACCCGCTGGATTAGCGTCATGGGCATCAGTTTCCAGCCCAGCGACTTGGCCAAATTCAGCCTTATGGTCTACCTGGCCCGGCTCCTGACCGAGAACCAGGAGCAGATCAAAGACTTTTACCGCGGCTTTATCCCGGCCATCGCCTGGGTGGTCGTTATCTGCGGGCTCATTTTGCCGAGCAACCTGTCGACGGCCGCGCTGTGTTTTGTTGTCTCCATTTTGCTCATGTACATCGCCGGCATTAGCCTACGGCACATGCTCGGGATGGCTGGCCTGGGGGCTGTCATGGTGCTGCTGTTGCTCTCGCTGGGCATGCTGGGCCGGGCCTCGACCTGGAAAAGCCGCATCGACAACTACACCTCTTCGTGGACCGACCCCGACCACGAGCCCAGTTTCCAGACCCAGCAGGCCAACATCGCCATCGCCAGCGGGGGTTGGGTGGGGCGCGGTTCGGGCAAGAGCCTGCAACGCAACTACCTGCCCGAAGCCCACGCCGACTTCATCTACGCCATCATCCTCGAGGAGTACGGCCTCCTCGGCGGGGTTGTCGTCATGGCCCTTTACCTCATTGTCCTCTTCCGTTCGGTGGCCATCGTTACGGTGTCGAAGACCTTTGGGGCGCTGCTCGCAGCGGGCCTGTCGTTTCTCATTGTCATTCAAGCGCTTGTGAATATGGGCGTGACCACGGGCCTCTTGCCCGTGACGGGGCTCACGTTGCCGCTCATTTCGATGGGCGGCACCTCTATCCTCTTTACCTGCCTCTCGTTTGGCGTGATACTCGCGGTAAGCCGATCGGCGCTCCAGAACCGGCGTCTGGCCGTAAGCTGATGGAACGGATCGACGTCTGGCTCGCGACAGGCGGCACCGGCGGCCACATCTTCCCGGCCCTGGCCATTGCCGATGCGCTACTGGCGCAGCAGCCAAGCCTTAAGCTCCGGTTTGTCGGTGCCCACGGGGGGATGGAAACGCGGCTCGTGCCGGCGGCGGGGTATACCCTGCACACACTGCCCATCCGCGGCTTGCGTCGGCAGAAAACACTCGCAGCCCTCGGTACGAATCTCGGCGTGCCGTTGCTGGCACTCCGTTCGTTGTGGCAGATGCGGGCCTGGCTGCGTGCCTCGGGCGCCCGGTTGGTCATCGGCACCGGGGGCTACGCCAGCTTCCCGGCACTGGCAGCGGCACGCCTAACCGGTACCCGCTACGTACTCAATGAGCAGAACGCCTACCCGGGTTTGGTGAACCGCTGGTTTGCCCGCCGGGCGAAGGCGGTGTACTTGGGCAACGCAGCGGCGGCGGGCTACTTGCCCGGTGCCCCTACCCGGGTGCTGGGCAACCCCATTCGCCCCGAGTTGCTCCGCGCCACCGACCCCACCTACCGCGCCGAAGCCCGCCACGCACTGGGTGTGGGCGACAAACCGACGCTGCTGGTGGTGGGGGGCAGTTTGGGCGCAGGGCGGCTCAATGCGGCCCTGGTGGCCCACCAGGCCGCACTCGCAGACGCGCACGTTAACGTACTCTGGCAGTGCGGCCGCCGCAACTACGATAGCCTGCTGCCCGAGGTTACGGCCCGCAACATCCGCCTGCTACCGTTTATAGACGACATGGCGCAGGCCTACGCCGCGGCCGATGTCGTGGTCTGCCGGGCTGGGGCCCTTACCCTGGCCGAGCTGGCCGCCCTGGGCAAACCCGCTATTCTGGTGCCCTCGCCCAACGTTGCCGAAGACCACCAGACGGCCAACGCCCGCAGCTTTGCCGACCTAGGCGCGGCGTGGCTCGTGCCCGACGCCGATGCGTTGGATGCACTCGTGCCCAAGGCCATCGCCCTGCTGCACGACACAGCAACCCAGCACGCACTCGCCGACCGGTGCCGTACGCTGGGGGCCCCGCACGCCGCCCAGGCCATCGCTACCGACATTTTAACTCGCGTGCTGGCATGACACCGATCGACCTGGCAGCCGTTCGGCAGGTGTTCTTTGTCGGTATCGGTGGCATTGGCATGAGTGGCCTGGCGCGGCACCTTGCCCAGCTGGGCATTGCCGTTTCAGGGTACGACCGTACCGCTACCGAGCTCACCGAACAGCTCAGTGCCGAGGGCATTGTCGTTTCGACTGACATCGACCAGTTACCGCCGCCGGGCACCGATCTGGTGGTGCGTACCCCGGCCGTGCACCAGCACCCGGCCTACGGCTGGGCGGCCACTGCGGGCGTACCGGTCCTTAAGCGCGCCGAGTTGTTGGGGGCCCTTAGCCGAAAGTACCGTACCCTGGCCGTGGCGGGCACGCACGGTAAGACGACGACCAGTGCCCTGCTGAGTCACCTGTTGCGGTATGCGGGTGCCGACCCAACGGCCTTTGTGGGGGGCGTCCTAAACCGGTACGCGACCAACTACTTCTCGGGCCAGAGCGACCTCTTGGTGGTAGAAGCCGATGAGTTTGACCGTTCGTTTTGGCAGCTTGCGCCCGAGCGTGCCATCATTACGTCCGTCGCGCCAGACCACCTCGATATCTACGGCAGTGCCGAAACGGTACGCGAGGGCTACCGGGGCTTTGCCCAGCGGCTACCGCCAACCGGGCTGTTGCTAGCGCACGAGGCAGTATCCACAGCCCTGGCGGGTGCCGTAACGGCACCTGTGCACACCTACGGTTTGGGTGAGAATGTGGACAACCGGGCCCTGAACCTGCGCCACGAACGGCTGGGCGTCTGCTTCGACTACCGGGGCCAGTGGGGCGAAACCCCTGGGCTGTACTTGCCCATGCCCGGTGCACACAACGCCCTGAACGCCCTGGCCGCCTTTACCCTAGCCCGTTCCATCGGGCTCCCGGCCGATGTTTTGAGGGCTGCGTTGGCAGATTTCCCGGGTGTCGATCGGCGCTACACGGTTCATTTACAGACAGATAGCTGGGCGCTCATCGATGACTACGCCCACCACCCCGACGAGATTGAGGCCGCGCTGGCCGCTACCCGCAACTACCTGCCGGGGTGGCGGCTGGTGGTGGTGTTCCAGCCGCACCTCTATACCCGTACCCGCGATTTTGCCGACGGCTTCGCTGCCAGTTTACGCGCGGCAGACGTTGTTTTTTTACTCGACATCTACCCTGCACGCGAAGAACCGATTGTCGGCATCACCTCGGATATCATTTTTCAACAAATCCACAGCTCCCAGAAACACACGGTAACTTTGGATAAGGTTCCGACAGTCGTACCGAGCGCCCTGAGCGCGCTGCCCCCGCACCCAACCGCCGTGCTGGTACTCGGGGCCGGCGACATCGCCACCGCGGTTAGGCCCCTCGCCGACGCCCTGCGGAACCTCGGTCAGCCCTAATGCCGTATGCACAACCGTCGCCGAAACCGATTGCAGTGGGTAGTTACCCTGGCCGGGTGTACTACGCTGTGTGTGTTTCTCGGGCTGGCCGCCCGTACCAGCAGCGCCCTGCCCTGCACCGGTGTGGTGATTGAACTCAAGAACGAAGCCGATAACTTTTTCCTCGACGTACCGGCGGTACGTGAGCTGGTACAGCTCGACAGCAGCCGCGTCGGTATGCCGCTGGCCACCATCGACCTGTCGGCCATTGAAGCCACGCTGCTTGCCACCCGGTACGTAGCACGCGCCGTGGCCTCGGTCGATGCCCAGCAGCGGGTACGGCTGGAGGTCACCTTGCGCCGGCCGATGGTGCGTGTGGTGAGCCCCTCGGGTAGCAGTTGCTATGTCGACGCCGAGGGTGTTGTCATTCCGCTCTCGGGTACGTTTACCGCACGCTGCCCCATTGTTCGGGGTGCCATTGCTCAGCCCGACACGGCCACCACCGTAACCGATAGCACGTTGCACAGCCTACTGCCGCTGCTGCGGTACATCGACGCCGAACGTTTCTGGCGGGCCCAGGTATCGGAAGTGTACGTGAACCGCTACGGCGAGGTGACCCTCTACCCCGAGGTAGGCGATATGGCCATTGAGCTTGGCACTGCCGATGGGTTTCGGCAGAAGCTTACCACCGCATTGGCCTTTTACGACCAGGTAGCGGCTACCCACGGATACGCCAACTACCGCAGCATCAGCCTGGCATACAAAGGCCAGGTCGTAGCCCGCAAACGCACCCCCGACACCGACTAACCCCTATCGCCCCCAGCGCATACATTCTACATGGATACCGAACGGATAGTAGTAGGACTTGACATCGGCACAACGAAGGTGGTGGCCATCGTGGGCCGCCTGAATGGGTACGGCAATGTCGATGTGCTAGGGCTGGGCAAGGCCGAGAGCGAGGGCGTTACGCGCGGGGTGATCGATAACATCGACAAAACCGTGGCTGCCATCCAGGCCGCTATCCACGAAGCCGAGCGGCAGGCCAACGTCGAGATCAACCTGGTGCACGTGGGCATTGCCGGCGAGCACATCCGCACCCTGAAGCACAAGGGCATCATCACCCTGAGCAACCCCGACCAGGAGATAACCCTGGCCGACGTAGAGCGCCTCAGGGCCGATATGTTCAAGGTCGCCGTGCCGCCGGGCACCGAGATTCTGCACGTCATCCCCCAGGACTACTCGGTCGATAGCCACCACGACGTGAAAGACCCCGTGGGCATGAGCGGCGTGCGGCTGGAGGGCAACTTCCAGATCATCACCTGCCAGAGCCTGAGCGCCCGCAACATCTACAAGTGCGTACGCAAGGCGGGCCTGGAGGTCGAGGAGCTTGTGCTGCAGCCCCTGGCGTCGGCCCATGCGGTGCTCTCGGACGAGGAAAAAGAGGCCGGGGTGTGCCTCGTCGACATCGGCGGGGGCACGACCGACCTGGTCATTTTCGAGAACAACATCATCCGCCACACGGCCGTCATCCCCTTTGGCGGCAGCATCATTACCGAAGATATCAAGCAGGGCTGCTCGGTAATGCGCAAGCAGGCCGAGTACCTGAAGCGCACCTTTGGTGCTGCCCTGGCCCAGGCCCTGACCGAGGACGAGATCATCACCATCTCGGGCCTCAGCGGCCGGCCGCCGAAAGAAATCATGCGCCGCACCCTGGCGGGCATCATCCAGGCGCGGATGGAGGAGATCCTCGACCTGGTGGTGCGCGAAATTGTGGCTGCGGGCTTCCAGCACCGCCTGGTGGGCGGTATCGTAGTAACCGGTGGCGGCGCCGAGCTGGTGCACCTGGCCGACCTGGTGAGCTACGTGACGGGTATCGACTGCCGGGTGGGCTACCCGACCGAGCACCTGGCCAAAGGCATGGTCGAGGAGGTGAGCCACCCCTTCTGTGCCACGGGCATGGGCCTGGTGGTGTACGGCCTGAAGGCCGAAGAAGTAAACGTGAGCGGCGGCAGCCGCGAACCCCAACCCCAGCGCACCAAAGAACCTGTGGGCGCTGGCTTTTTGGGCAAAATCAAAACCTGGTTCGAAGGCAGCCTCGCCAATAGCGGCCCCACACTCGACTAACGCACGATTACGACGATGAAGATCCAATTTTCTGTACCCGGCACCGGCGGCAACTCCATCATCAAGGTGATTGGGGTGGGCGGGGGCGGCAGCAATGCCGTGAACAGCATGTACCGCGCGGGCATTAAAGGCGTAGACTTTGTGGTGGCCAACACCGATGTGCAGGCCCTGGAAAAGAGCCCCATCCCCACCAAGCTCAACCTGGGCAAGATCATTACCCAGGGCCTGGGCTGCGGGGCCAACCCCGAGCTGGGCCGCGAGAGCGCGCTGGAGAGCCTGGACGAGATCCGTAACCTCTTGGGCGGGGCCACCAAGATGGTCTTCGTGACCGCAGGCATGGGGGGCGGCACGGGTACCGGCGCCGCGCCGGTCATTGCGCGCCTGGCCCGCGAGATGGACCTACTCACCGTGGGCATCGTCACCACGCCCTTCACCTTCGAGGGGCAGTGGCGCATGCGCATTGCCGAGCAGGGCATCCAGGAGATTGAGCAGGCCGTCGACGCCCTGCTGGTCGTGAACAACGGCAACCTGATGAAGATCTGCCCCAAGAACATCAAGCAGCGCGACGCCTTTTTGATGGCCGACGGTGTGCTGACCAACGCCGCGAAGGGTATTGCCGAAATCATCACCGTCGATGGCTACGTCAACGTCGACTTTGCCGATGTGCGCACCATCATGAAAAACAGCGGCACGGCCCTGATGGGTACGGCCACCTTTGCCGGCGAAGACCGGGCCCAGCTGGCGGTGGAAGAGGCCCTGAACAGCCCGCTGCTCGACAACATGGACATTGCCGGGGCAACGGGCATCCTCTTGAACATGACGGCCAGCGAAGATTCGCTGACGCTCGATGAAATGGAAATCATCGGCGACTACGTCAGCCGCGCCGCCGGGGGCAACGCCCGCATCATTTACGGCAACGTGTACGACGAGAGCATGGGCGACCGCCTCTCGGTGACCGTCATTGCCACGGGCTTTACCAAGAAAGAGCGCAAGACCACACCGGCCGCCGTGCCCTTTGGCCAGCTTACCAAAGACACCAAGCCGGTGCAGACCCGGCTAAACTTGGGGCTAGAGCCCGACGCGGCCCCCGAGGCCACGCCCGACAAGCACCCGCCTCTCAGGCCCGAAACCCTGGAAAGCGAACGTAAACTGAGCCTGGAAGAGCGCGTGCAGCGTGTGCAGGGCACCGACTACGACCTGCACAACCCCCACAAGCTCAAGGAGCTCGAAGAAACGCCCGCCTACCTGCGCCGCAAACTGGCGGTAGAGGTAGACGAGGCCGGGCTGCAGAACCGCAAGGGCGGCAGCCTGAGCCGCATGAGCCTAGACGATGACGGCACGGGCAAATTCCGCCTGCGCGACAACAACGCGTTTCTGTTCGACAACGTAGACTAAGAGCAATCCCAAGTGTAGAATACTCGTTCAAACCTTCTTGCTGCCAAATCTTCCGGTTCGATAAACCAGTTAGCTACTCCTACATCACCCCACATGAGAGGGTAGTGGCCACCACGCGGCTCTGTTTCTGAAGCCAGTTGCAATAGCAGAACCGGAGTATTGCAGCTTTCAAATTGAAAGCGCCCATCACTTGGTAAATCAGGATTTAGAAGTCTCGGATCGTCTTGAATAAAGACAGGATATCCTCCAATTTGGCTTTCAAATCCAACTAAAGTTTTATAAAGTGAATCAAGCGCTTCATCTGGAAATTCATACGGGTAACATAGCTCAGGGAAAAAGGCTTGAAACCGGACATCTGTGGGATTAAGGTACTTTTGGACTGCCTTAAAATCTAGGGCAAAGGCCAGCCGCGGCTCGAAAGGCAGCACAAAATCATCGTACGAGAGTTCCTCGAACGTAGTACGTACCGTGGAAGCATCCAGAGTCGTTGGGTGGTACACTACTTGCCAATGAGCTTGCAGGCACCTATCGTGAATACTTAGCCCGTAGTTAGGGTCGGTTGGGTGAAGAAACACCTGCAACAATCCCTCGGTAGGTAGCTGGTTTGGGTGGTTTGGTAGTTCTGCGAGGTTAATCTGGGCCAGTAGGTGTAAGGGGAGACCATCCGGTGCAGTCGGGTAGGGTTTGGAACTAGGCCACCAAGGCAACCCACCCAGTTTGCTCCTGGGGCTGGGGTTGGATAGTATAGGGTTGCCTATAGAAATCGAAACTGAATCTAGTGCAGTCGCTAACAGCCTATTTCGGAAAGGGACAAATGCTTCATGTAGGATCATCAATGTAAGAGCGTATTAGCGTACTGGCCGCCGGAGGATTGTGCGGGCGCGCACCCCGGCCAGGCTGTCGGTTTCGGGCAGGTAGATTTCGTGGTGCGGGGCTGTAAAGTGCAGGTGGTTCTTGCGGGCGTACTCGCGCATGCGCTTGGTGCTCTGGCCCACCTCGGCCACGGGCCCGCTGTGGAGCATTTGGAGTACCAGCCCCTCGTCGAGCGTTACGCACTGCACCTGGCGGATGCGCTCGGGGGTGGGGTGGCTGGCGGCAGCGGCCTCCAGCAGGTCGGTAGTCACAAACTCGGGCACCCGCACCAAGAGCCGGAACTGCCAGTAGCGCTGCAGGGCCTCCTGGTAGTTGATCTCGTGGTCGGCATCGGCCCACCACTGGCATTGCAGGCGGCCCAGCTGGTAGTCGTGGCCGGCCTGGCGCAGGGTTTGGGTGAGGGCGTGGGTGGCTTCGTGCAGCAGCTCGCACCGCTGGATGTAGAGGGGGCCGTCGGCGGCGCCGCTACCTTCGACCGAGAGGTACGTGGCGGGCCCAATGACCATGAGCGTAGGGTGCTTGGGGGTGCGGTACTCCTCGCGGTTTACTTTGAACAGATCGATCGAAGCCCCAGCCATGTGCACGTTCACACCCAATCTACGGTCGGGTTGGTGGGAAGTTAGCAACGTTCGGCGGGCTGCCTAGGGCTTGTTACGGGAAAATCTTACCCGGGTTGAGGATGCCCTGGGGGTCGAAGACCTGTTTGATGCCCCGCAGCAGGGCCAGCTCGGTGGCGCTGAAGCGGATGGGCATGTAGGGCCGCTGTACCCACCCAATGCCGTGCTCGCCCGAGAGCGTGCCGCCCAGGCTGACCACGTACTCGAAGATGCGGGCAATGGCCTTGGGCAACTCGTCGTGCCAAACGGTGTCTGAGAGCTCGCCACGCAGGATGTTCACGTGCAGGTTGCCATCGCCGGCGTGGCCGTAGCACACGCTCTGGAAGCCTACCTCGGCCCCCACCTGCTTGACAAACCGCAGGAGGTTGGCCAGCTCGGCGCGCGGCACGACGGTGTCTTCTTCCTTGTAGATGGTGGTGCCTTTTACGGCCTCGCCCAGGCACCGGCGGATGCGCCAGAGTTCGGCCTGCTGCTCGGCGCTTTGGGCCAGCAGTACCTCGTGTGCGCCGTGGGCTTCGAGCACCCCCAGGGCGGTTTCGCAGTCGGCGAGCACGGCGCCGGCATCGTTACCGTCAAATTCGAGCAGCAAATGCGCTTCGACACCCGCGACGGAATACCGATCGATCCCCAGGTACCGCTGGCCGAAGACTAGGGCGTCGCGCTCCATGAACTCGAGCGTGCTGGGCTGAAGCCCGGCCCGGAAGAGGGCGCTCACGCAGTCGCACGCCGCTTGGGCATCGGCAAAGGGGGCCAGCAGGGTTTGCACGTGCCGGGGCTTGGGCACGAGCCGCAGCGTGATTTCGGTAATCACAGCCAGGGTGCCTTCGCTGCCAGTGAGCAGCTGCGTGAGGTTGTAGCCGGTGCTGTTTTTGAGCACCCGGGCGCCGGTGCGGATGACCTCGCCACTGGGCAGCACAGCCTCGAGCGCCAGCACGTACGCGTTCGTGATGCCGTACTTAACGGCGTGGGCCCCACCGGCGTTTTCGGCGACGTTGCCCCCGATGAGGCACGAGCCCTTGCTGCTGGGGTCGGGCGGGTAACTCAGGCCCACGGCCTCGGCAGCCTCGTGGATGTGCTGGGTGACGACACCGGGCTGGACGACGATTTGCAGGTTGCGCGTGTCGAGCTCCAGGATGCGGTTCATGCGCTCAAGCGAGAGCAGCACCCCGCCGTACACCGGCAGCATACCGCCACTTAGGCCTGTGCGGCCGCCGGCGGGCGTTACGGGCAGCCGATCGGCGGCGCACCGCCGCAGGATGGCGGCTACCGCCTCGGTGGTAGCGGGTTTGACGACGACCTCGGGCGGGAAGCTGTAGTCTTCGGTCCAGTCGTGGCCGTAGTGGCGTCGGCTGTCGGCATCGGTAAGCACGTAGTCGGCGCCGACGACCGATCGGAAAAACTCGAGGTGCGCCTCGGTAAGCCGCCCGAACCGGTCGCGGTCGGGTGGGGGCTGGTGGAGCGGGCCTGGCATACGTAAAGGTAACAGGGGGTGGGTTTGGCTAGTTTAGGGC
>JANRLA010000074.1:0-34007 GCA_033763015.1 Bacteroidia bacterium | reverse complement strand
GGTGCAACGTGAGCGGGTTCAGCAAAAAGTGGTGTGGCGAAAACGAGGGCCACGAGAGAGAGGCAACGCATGACGAGTCTCTGCGGGTGAGGTAGCGGATTTGATTATTATAATCGCTCCCTCACCGGAGAACAGTCAAGCCGGTCGGATCACTTGGCCTTTCGCTCGGCCAAAAGGCCAAGCTCCGTGTCAACGTACTCTTTGAGCGGGAGCCGCCGCTCTTCCAGGTTCTGTATCAGCAGGTAGAGGCTACTCATGGGTATTGGGGTTGTTAGACTCCTTGCTTGGTTCGGTGGTAGTGGTTCTGGACGCAACCGAGGACGTAGAGGGCTTGAAGCCAGTGTACTGAGTTGCCCAGCGCTTTGAACCGCCCCGCAGATAGCTCGGGTGCAGCATCATGAGCCAGGCCGCCAGCTGCCACGATGGCATCGCGCCATACTTCGTAGCCATCGCTTCCACTAGGTGGAGGTTGAAGAGGGTACCACCCTTTCGCCCGAGCCTGCATTTCTTTTCGCCAACTTTCTGCAAACTCTCCAGCGAAAACTTCCAAGCCCTCCGACAATCGCTGGCCACTGGGGCTGGCAACCAGAAAAAACCTCTCCCTGTAAATCGGCGCGCCGAGTTCGCCGGCCGATATAGTCGTCCACTCCGCATCGTACCCGATCTGGGCAAGGGAAAGGAGCAGCTGGTCAAGTCCGGCCACGCGGATAGCTGGCGTGTTTTCAAAGACCAAGTATGCGGGTCGGCAATGCCCAGCCAGATCGACGGTTTTTTGGTAAAGGCCACTTCGGGTTCCGTTGATGTTTGTGCGTCCTTTTACGTTGGCAACCGAGATATCCTGGCAGGGGAAACCTGCCGTCCATACCTCGGCCGCCGGTAGTTTTTGGGGCGCCGTGCGCCCAATGTCAGAGAAGCCCTTTGCCTCAGGGTAGTGGCGGCGCAGGTAGGTCTGTAGAAAGGGCTCAATCTCAACCCAGGCTACGGTCTGCATCCCGAGCTCATGGCCGGCCCGGCTGAACATCCCAATGCCCGCGAAGAAGTCAATTAGGCGCATTCTGCCCCTACCGTTGGTAGTTCGTCCCAGGTGCGGCCGTCAAGCACTCGGCCCGCTTTGTGCTTCTGCACCCCGCCCCACTGCTTGAAAAAGAAGGGCACGTTGATCCCAGGGGCGGTGCACTCGTCGCGTATACGCCGCACCCAGTCTGGGTGCATAGGTCGGGCACCAGGGCCACTCTCGCCGCCCACAATGACCCAGTTAATGTCCATTGGAAACAGCCACCAAGAATGCAGTATCACCTCTTCGAGCAGTGGCTCTATGGAAAGGAACCGCACCGGGGCAGGCACTTTGAGTAGGTGCGGTATTCGCAGCTCTGCCGTTTCCTGGTTCTCTACCGAGGTGCCTACCCACACGTTGGCCGGCCACTGCGCCAAGTACCACTCGCGGGGCACCTGGTACAGGATGTTCTCTGGCCGCTTGGTCAGCAGCATGAAGGTGAGGTGCTTGAGGGAGCGGGTGAGACCCCACAGGTACTGCCGCTGCCGCTCTACCACTTGCCGGTTGGCGTGGCTCTCGGGCATCTCAAAGACATCGCACATGGAGCCCACAAACACCCGACTGCCGGGCTTGAGGCCCGTGAGTTCTATGGAGTGCCGGGCATCGCAGGCTTTGCGCACCCCCTCGGGGCCCCAGTGACTGCCCCGGTGGAAGCGCTTATCAATGGCCTCGGCGTAGCAGTGCTTGCACCCCGCCGAAACCTTGGTGCACCCCCACCACGGGTTGTAGGTGTGGTCGGCCCACTCTATGGCAGTATTTTTCATACCGCAGAAGATTTTACAGATAAGTCCAGATCTAATACTGGCACATTGAACTCAGCCTGTAAATCTTTCAGGCATTTATAAAGATTTTCAAACCCATACCCTGAACGGTGGCTTTTCAAGATTTCAGTTTGGTGACCAGTAGTAACAATTACGTGCCACAAGTAGGCTTTGTGGCCTAGTATATATTGCGAATGAGAAAAAATGATAAAGCTAGTTTCTTTCGAAACAGGCTGGCCAGATTCATTGGCTTCCCACGTAATGTATCGTATTACGTGCTCTTGAACATCCATGCTCATGGCTAGAAAAATTAAATGGGTTTTACAGCAGTTGACGTACACTTTCGGGCACGTACCAGCCGCACTTGCGGCGGTACAGCAGGCCCCGGTTTGCGAGGCGCGTAAGGAACCGGCGGCAACTGGCCACCGGCTCGGCGGTGCCCTGGTAGCACAGGCGCACCACTAGGCGGTCAACACAACCGGGGTGCTGGGCAATGACGCCCAGCACCTCGCGGTCGCGCTCGGTTAGGTGAGCAGCACTAGGCCCAGCTCCCATTGGTCAAGCAGATCGCGGCCTTTGGCAGTGGGGCGCAGGCCCAGGATGGTGTACTCGGCCAGCTCCTTATCGAGCAGCCGTTGCAGGCCCACCCGCAGGTCGCTGTCGCTGCGGTCGCGCAGCTCGGCCGGCCAGCGTTCGCCCAAGAGGCTGCCCAGGATGTGCATTTCGAGCGCGGGCGCCGTGGTGGCGTAGGTGGGCGTTTCGGGGGCAGGCACATCCACCGGAGCCTCGGCTGCGGGCGGCTCTGCCGGGCTCTCGCCCGTGGGCAGAGTTTCTTCGAGGGGGGTTTCGGTTTCGTCTGACATGGTAAAAGGGTTGGGGTTAAGGGTTACACTTGGTAGGTGCCCGTCACGTCGGGCTGCCGGTAGCAGGCGTGGTGCGTGAACGAGCGGCCGTCGCCCTCGGGCGGGTCAAGCTCTACCGTCCACACCCCGTGGGGGTGGTGGCGCAGCAGGTGGCACACCAGGGCGTGGTACTCGGCCTCGGCCTGGGCCTGGTCGTGAAAGTGCAGTAGCTGGGGCTTCTGGCCCACGTGCTGGGTGCGCAGTTGCCAGGCGCTCATACCCAGGTGCCCTTTTTGACGTGGGCCAGGATGAGCTCGTCGCCCTCGACGGTGCTGATGTAGTCACCGGCGGGGGTGGTCGTGATCAGGCCCAAGGCAGAGAGGCGTTCGCGCGCGGCGCTGTACTCGGCCTTGCAGGGCTCTTCGGTGCTGATGTAGTGCAGCAGCCGTTTCTCGTCGTCGGTCAGGAGCGGGGTTCGGGTGTCGGGTAGCATGGTGCAAAGAGGTTTGAGTGGTTCCGCCACCGACTGCCCCCACCGGGGGTACGCAGCGCCGAGGGGGCAGTGGCAGCGGGCTTCAGACTAGGGCAAGCGGTGTGTTAGGTGAGAGCGCAAAGGAGATTCACAGGCCCCGCCGCAAACAATGGTTAGCGGTGTGGGTATTTCACTCAGTACGGTAAGCAGTGGGGGCAATAGGTGGCAGCCTAGGCCTGTGCACCCTACTCGGGTGCAGGGGGCGGCCACGTCTGCGTGTACTGCCGGGGGTTGGTGTGGGAAACCACCGGCACAGCGTGGGGCAGGGCCAGGCCCGCAATGGCTGCCTGGGCGTTCTCCATTGCCTCGCGCCAGTGGGTGGGGGTCACGCGGGTGCCGTCGGTGTCGGAGAGCTGGAGCTCAAAGAGGGTCACCACCTGCCGCAGGGCCCGTAGCAGGCTGGCGTTGTGCAGCTCCAGGTGCTCCAGGTGGGTTTCGAGGGGTTCGAGTACCGGGTGCATGGCTTAGGCTGCACAGAGTTGGTTGTAGTACACGCTCAGCGAGTCTGGGCTCAGGTAAGGCACTGGCTTACCGGCAGCCTCAAAGGCGTTGAGCACTTGCTTTTGGGCATCCAGATAGGCCCCCCAGCCCCAGGCGTTTTGCACCGCCATTTCCTCGGCCACGCAGCCGAGGTAGGCTTCTACGTGGCGGTGGTACTGCTGCAGCCCGGCCAGCGCTGTAGCCGCTTTGCCCCCGGCGGGGCCTGCCGCCACACGGGCATCGGCACGTAAGACCTCGGTTTTCAAGTCCTGCGCACTTTTGGCCACGTGCGGTGCACCCAATTTTTCTGCCCGTGCTATCTGGCTCTGAAAGGCCGTAGTGATGAAAACATTGTGTAGTTCAGAGTGCGTGAGGGTTTCCCCGGCAGCTAATCTGGCCTTGAGGCTTGCGTGTGCTTTGGCCAAAGCCTTTACCACAAGCCGATACTCACTTCGGAAGTTGCGGCGGTAGGCTCTGGCAATGGTAGCCAGTAGGCGGTAGTCGTGAAGGAGCTTGAGAAAGTGCATGGCTACTGAGGGGTTTGGGTGGGGTCGTTGTCGTACTCGTGTTCTTCGACCATCTCGGTCAGGTCGCACCACACGCGGTGCATGAGGTACAGCCACAGGGCGGCGACCGCCAGCAGCACGATCAGGGCAATCATGGCTTGACCTCCAGCTCTGCGGTGGGTAGGGGGCCCAGGGGGCCATTGTTCAGGGCGGTGCGCCGGTCGGCGATGAGCTGCTCGGCAGCGTGCAGCAGGCCCAGGTACCGCTCGTTCAGGGGCTTGCGACCGCTAAAGAATTCCGATACCTGCTTAAAGGGTATCCCAGTGCGCCCGGCCAGAATCGTCTTGTCCCCGCGCACTAGGTGCTTTTTGACGTACGCTATTCGGTGTAAATCCACGCTGGTATGCTATTGGCTAGTAAGAGCACACAAACAACCCCATACTATCCCACAAAGTCAATAGTATTATCCTACATAGTGTGATAACTGTCTGACTATTAGCCGATTGAAATAATCCACATTGCAGTATGCTGATTGACGGCAAGGAGCTTGGTAAACGACTACGGTTTGTTAGGCTTTCGCGCGGGTTATCGCAGGAAGCAGTAGCAAATGATTTGGGACTTACAAAAGCAACGGTATCGGCAATAGAGAGAGGAAAAACTGAACCAAGAATTGCGACTATTGAAAAGTATACTGACTACTATGGTATGAGTATACCAGAATTGTTTTCACTAGAACTCACTGCGGTTGTTCCGAAGCGGGGCGACAGCCAGGCCCCCAAGCCGAAGACGGCCCACGAGCTGGGCGAGGAGCTGGCCCAGTGCCAGCGGATGGTCGGCCTGCTCGAAAGCCAACTGCGCGACAAAGAGCGCATCATCCAGATGTACGAAACCGGCCGCCGGTAATGCTTGACGACTTTGACTTTGATCTGGTTAAAAAAACGTCGCGGGTATCCCTACGTACTGTGGTAGATACACTCAAAAAGACACCAATTACTAAGCATACTATCGCTACTGAGTCTGCACTAGAAAACAGACTATTTGAATATTTAGACAAAAAATACACTATTGTAAAGCGTCAGTATAATATCGGTGGCCACTTAGGTCTGAAAATTGACCTAGATATAGGAGATGGTGCCGTCGGTATAGAAGCAAAGGTATTGGGTCAGTATTTAAAGAAAACTGCTGAAATACACAGACTATTTGGCCAGTTACTATACTACTCAAGACGCAAATACAACAACAACAACTTGATAGTTGTATTTGCGGGTGCACCTGGCGGCGATACCTCTCCTGTCTTTCAAGAAGTAAAGGAAATTATACAAGAGCTAAAGGTTAGTGTTGTTTACCTATCGCCCTAAGAGCCAACTGTGCGACAAAGAGCGCATCATTCAGATGTACGAAACCGGCCGCCGGTAGCCGCACTAACCCTACCCCCACCCCCGTTATGAAACCTAAGAAGTCTAACTGGTTCCACCGGTATCTCCCCCACAAAATGGCCGATTTTGATGCCATCGAAGTGCACGTGCAAGTGTACTACGCACCTGAGGAGGGGCATATCGTAGCTTTTTGCCCGTCGCTCGATTTAGTGGGCAGTGGCAAGACTGAGCAGGAAGCCGAAGCGTCTATTTCCATCGTCATTGACGAGTATTTCAGGTACACCACCAATAAAAAGACGCTGTACGACGACCTCAAAGAACACGGTTGGACGATACACAAAACAGGAAGTAAGTTTTACGCAACCGCACCTGCGGAAGCTGATGTCGTAGAGCGGATACCGGAGTTTGGCGAGATGCTTGCCAGCAAAAACTACCGTGTAGAGCAGCGCCCCATCAGCATTCCTGTCTTTGCGTAAATGGGTGTTCTGGCCAGCATTACCCTCGCCGAGTTCCGGCGGGGGCTGCAAAATCTTGGGTTCAAGCACATCCGCACCAAGGGCAGCCACGAAACGTGGGCCCACGCTGGGTTGAAGCGCTCGTTCACCCTGCCCAACAACACCGACCCGGTGCTGCCCGCGTACGTGTTGAGCATCTGCCGCACGGCGCAGATCACCAAAGCCCAGTTTCTGGCAGCCTGTGGCCGTGGGTAGCCCCCTGCACTGGCCCTGCACCGCCGACGTGGTGCCGCCAAACGGCGCAGCAGAGCCCCCCCGGCCCTCCACTTGCCGACACGCAAAACCGCCCCCACGCCCCCGCCAAGCGGGTTTACTTACGAACTCGGGCGTCCCACCTTCGTCACGAAACCCTCACCGGCCCCCGGTGAGGGTTTTTACGTTTTGGGCTTAGGCCAGAGTGCCTGCACCATCAGCGCAAAGGCCGGTACCAGCACGCACCCAATGAAGTTGTACCACAGGTACGAGACCGGCACCTTGAACACAAAGAGCCCAATTACCACCAGCTGCGCCAGCCCGGCCCCCACAAACGTGGGGTTGGCCCGTAGGCGCGGCAGGTAAAAGGCCACCACAAACACCCCCAGAATCACCCCGTAGAAGAGCGAGCCCAGGATGTTTACTGCCTCGATGAGGTTGCCCAACTGGGCGGCAAAGGCTGCCGTTACCACCGCCAGCACGCCCCAGCCCAGGGTAAACCACCGGCTAGCGGCCACGTAGTGTGCCTCGCTGGCCGTGGGCCGCAGGTAGGGCTGGTACACATCTACCACCGTGCACGAGGCCAGCGAGTTGAAGGCCGGGGCAATGCTGCCCATCGAGGCCAGGAAGATGACGGCCAAGAGCAGGCCCACCAGCCCCACGGGCAGGTAGGTAATGACGTAGGTGAGGAAGACGTAGTCGGTATCGAGCTGGGGGCTACCGTAGTGGGCGCTCACCAGGGCCGTGGCCTGCCGGTGGAGGCCCTGTGCGGTGGTATCGGCGGCGAGGAGGGCCTGCTGGGCCGCCGGGCTCGGGGCGTTGAGGTAGGCCGTGGCGGCCGCTGCCCGGGCCGCCTGCGCCTGGGCATAGTGTTCCTCTAGGGCACCGAAGGCGGGGCCGTGCACGGCGCTGGTGCGGGTATCGGCGCTGGCGGTGGGGTTGTAGTACAGCGGCCCCGGCGTGAAGAGGTAAAACACTGCCACCAGCACCCCCACCAGCAGGATGAAGAACTGCATGGGCACCTTGACCAGGCCGTTGAGCAGGAGGCCCATTCGGCTTTGGGTGACCGAAGCCCCGGTGAGGTAGCGTTGCACCTGGCTCTGGTCGGTGCCGAAGTAGCTGAGCTGCAGGAAGAACCCGCCGATGAGGCCGGAGAGGAGGTTGTAGCGGTCGTTCAGGTTCCAGGAAAAGGTCACGGCGTCGGTCTTGCCCAGCGCCCCGGCCAACTGCAGGGCGCCGCCCAGGCCCAGGCCCTCGGGCAGGTGCCAGAGCAACAGGCCCACTGCGGCAAACATACCGCCCCAGATGACGGCCAACTGGAACGACTGTGTGTAGGCCACGGCCTTAACCCCGCCCGTTACGGTGTAGACGATGACCAGGCTGCCCATGAGCAGGTTCGTCCAGACCACGGGCACCCCCAGCATGACCGAGAGCACGAGCGCTGGCGCGTAGATCGAGATGCCGGTGCTTACCCCGCGTTGCAGCAGAAACAGGGCCGCGGTGAGGGTACGGGTCTTGCGGTCGAAACGCTGCTCTAAAAACTGGTAGGCGGTGTACACCTTGAGCCGGTGGAAGGCCGGGGCAAACGTGACGCAGAGTACCACCATGGCCAGCGGCAGGCCAAAGTAGAACTGTACGAAACGCATGCCATCGGCGTAGCCCTGGCCCGTGGTGCTGAGGAAGGTAATGGCGCTGGCCTGGGTGGCCATGGCGCTCAGGCCCACCAGGTACCAGGGCATGGCGCGGTCGGCGACCAGGTAGCTCTCGAGGTTCTTCTGCCGCCCGGCACGCCAGATGCCGTACAGGACAACGGCCAGGAGCGTAAGGCCGAGCACGGCCCAGTCCCACACCCGTAGCATTAACTCCGGTAGGCTAGGGTAAAGGCCCAGAGCAGGAGCACCTCAAGCACCAGGGCTCCAATCACGACCAGGTACACCCGGCGCCAGGTGCCCAGCACCGGCGGCCGGTCGTTGGGTGGGTTAGTTGGCATTGGGGCGGTAGGAGAGCAGGTTGGCCAAGAGCCGGTAGGCGCCGGGTACCCCGGCGGGCAATTGCCGGAAGAACGACAGGCCGGTGTAGATGACGACCCCCTTGCCCGTGGGCAGCACGACGAGGCCGCCACGCTGGGGGGCCTCGCCGGGGTCGGCTAGGCTGAGGGGGGTAGCGGCGCCCTCGGGCCAGCTGTCGGCGAAGTACAGGCCCCGCTCTTGCACCCAGCCCTCGAAGTCGGTGGCCGACAGGGCGTTAGGCTGCTGGAGGATGGGGTGCGCTTCGGTAGTGATGGGCGCGGTTTCGTCGGTTACCCGGCCCCGGCCCAGGACGATGGGCCATTGCCAGCCCGGTGGGGGCGCGGCGGTGTGGAAGCCCGAGGCAGTTTGGTATTGCACCACGAGCGTGCCCCCGCCTTGGGCGTAGTCGGTGAGGCGGGCGTGCCAGGCGGCCATGCGTGGCACGGCGTTGTAGGCCCGGATACCCACCAGGATGGCGTCGTAGGCCGCGAGGTTGCCGCTGGCAAGGGTGGCCTCGTCGAGCACCTCTACCGTGAGGCCCATCGCCTGCAGGCTTTCGGCTACCTGGTCGCCGGCACCGGCGATGTAGCCGATTCGCCGGGCAGTGCAGGCCACCTCGACGCGCGCGAGCTGCACCCGCGCGGGCCGAAGGAGCGTTTGGCGGGGCAGGTGGGCGTAGGTAATACGCTGGAGCGCATACTCGTTGCGGGTGCCGTCTTCGGCGAGCACCACTGGCCGTGCCTGACCCGACTGCGTGCCGGGGTGGATGAGCACATCGATGAGTACCTCCTGGCCCGCTGCGGTGGGCAGGCTGGGGGGCGTGAGCCATTCGCGGCGCCAGCCCTGGGGCAGCTCAAGCTCTACCCGGCCCCGCAGGCCCGTGCGGTGGGCCTGCACCCGTAGCCGCAGCTGCTGGGGCTCGGCGCTGCCAAAGACCAGCGCTTCGACTGCCGGGGTGATGGTGACGGGGGGCAGGAGTTCGACGGGCTGGTAGACATCGCCATCGGTCGCCGAACGCTGCTTGTACACAACCGGGATGGTATCGAAGACGGTGAACTCGCCCAGCCGGAAGCTGTACACGGCCCTGAGCAAGGGCTCGGGCGCCGGGCGGCCGACAAACGCTTGCCCCGGTAGCCGAAAGCGGCCAAACGTGCCCATGGCCCGGAGCCAGAAGGGGGTGGCCAGCGGTACCGTAGCGGGCAGATCGAAGGCAATGGTATCGCGAACGGGCGAAGGGCTGAGGGCAAAATCGCGGCGGGTGGCCGAGCTGCCTAGCACCGCGGTGCCCGTGGCCGCCAGTACCTGGAGCTGCCCGAAGGTGACACCCAGGCCCGGGTAGCGGGTAAGCGCATCGTAGAGTACCTGCACGGGCGCACCCGGGGTGTAGGTGGGCTGGGCCGTGTAGGCCTCGACCCACACCCCGGCGCAGTGTCGGATGAGGGTCTCGATCTGGCGGAGCTTAAGCTGCCGGAAGCCCTCTTGCGGGATTTGAGCAACCCACTGGTGGGCTTCGAGCAGCTGGGGCAGGCTGGCTTCGGGGTGCAGGGGGTCGAAGGCCTCGATGGCGGCCTGTAGGGCTGTGCGGGCCGTGCTGCCGCCGCTCCAGTACCGGCTCTGGGCCCATTCGATGCCCTGGAAGGGGTCGGTTACATAGGCGGTATCGCCCCAGAGGGGGGCAAAGTATTCGGTGCGGCTGCCGCGCACACGGGCCGAGCCAAAGCCCTGGCTCTTGTGCATGCTGCGGCTTTCGGCGGCCAGCTCGCCGGCGTCTTTGCCCAGGAGCGGCTGGTAGGTACCGATTTCGAGTTTCAGGAAGTTGGGTTCGGGCTTGTTGGCGGGCACAAAGCCAGGGAAGCCATTCCAGTACACGCGCTTCACCCGCCAGGGGGTAACGCCGGGGTGGGTAAGCTGGTCGGCGAACCGGGTGGGGTCGGCGGCAGCGGCGGCGGCTTCGAGGGCCAACTGGGCGCTGGCAGTGTGGTGGCCGTGGGTATCGAAGAGGTCTTCGTCGGGCGTGAAGCGTGTGACGATGACATCGGGCCTGAAGGTGCGCAGGACCCAGACCATGTCGGCGAGTACCGAGTCTTTGTCCCAGAAGCGCAGCGTTTCGGCGACGGTCTTCGAGTAGCCAAAGTCGCGGGCGCGGGTGAAGAATTGCTGCCCGCCGTCGATGCTACGGGCGGCGAGCAGTTCCTGAGTACGGATGACGCCCAAGCCATCGCCCAACTCGGGGCCAATGAGGTTCTGGCCACCATCGCCGCGGGTGAGTGAAAGGTAGCCGGTGCGAAGGTGCCGCACCTGGGCCAGGTAGGCAATGAGGGCCGTGTTCTCGTCGTCGGGGTGGGCCGCGACGTAGAGCACGGTGCCCGTGGCAGCGGCTTTTTTGAGCTCGAGCAGGATTTCGGACGAAGTCCAGAGCCGGGTAGGGTGGGGCTGTGTGCGGGCCGGCAGGGCAAGGGCCAGGGCCACCGCCAGGGGTAGCAGTCGGTGCATAGTGGTGAAGGCGGGCAAAGTAGTGCGCGGCCCCCCGCCCAGAAGCTTAACGGTGCGTTAAGATGGACTTCGGCTAGCGCTGGGGGTGGTATCGGCGGGAACGTCCTGGGGTTCCAGTACGGGCTCGGGTTCGGGCTCCACGACCGCCGGGCCGAGCTCGAGGCCCACCACACGGGCCTCGCCGCTGGGCAGCACCCGGATGCGGGCGTAGGTTACGGCGTGTGCGACATCGCTTTCGGTGCCCTCGAGCCAGGGCCTGAGGCGCCGCTCCCAGGCGCGGGCTTCGTCGGGGGGGCAGTAGTACTGCTCCAGGCCCGTGCGGAGGGTGAGGTGCTGCCTGCGCCCGCCCTCAGAATAATAGCTGCTGTAGTAGGTCACCCAGGCCTTGAGCACGACGCCCTCGGTGGGCCGTTGGGTGAAAACGCCCTGCACGCGGGTGCTGCTATCGGGCGCCCAGGCTAGTTGCAGGTACACCACCTTGCCGGGCCGGATGAGGGTATCGAGGTCGTTGGGGAGGGTATCGACGTCCAGCGTCGTAAAGCCGTAGTTCAGTGCCACGTAGTTGCCGCGCATCAGGCTACGGGGGTCTATGGGCTCGACGTGCAGGCGGTACTCGGTGCCCTGCCACAGCGGCCGGGCGGCCCAGACGAGTATCCCGCCCAGCAGGGCCAGCTGGCAGGCAATGAGTAGCGCCGTGGCGCCCAGACGGTTCACTGAGGGGTTCATGAGGTGCCCTCCGCTTTCGCCAGGTACCGCTGCCAGTAGTGGTTGGCCCCCAGCAGCACCCCGCTGGCGACGAAGAACAGGAGCGCCGCCACCAGGTAGTCGTCGTAGAGGTCTACGTACCGCGTCAGGGCCAGGAGCAGCACCAACAGCACCCCACCTAGGAATGCGCTGCGGCTACGTGTTTGTCGGCCCAGGTAGATGTAGTACAGTGCCCAGCCGAACAACAGCAGGTTGGCCACCGTAGCCGCGATCATGCCCACGGCCCCAGAATAGCCCACAGGCGCAGCGTGTACCACCGCCCACGCGCCCAGCCAGAGCACCGCTACGCTCGGCAGCAGCCACCCCAGCCGCCGGGGCAACTGGCCCCACCCCGCCACCGCGCCCGCGACCACCACGAGCGGTACCGAAACCGAGGGGAAGCCGCCCACGGCCTCGGGGTAGAAGTCATCGAAGGTTGCGCTGTAGAGCCAGACCAGGCCAGAGAGCCGCAGTAGTAGCACGCCCGCGCGCCGAAAGCGCTCGTCGTGCCCCGAGAGCCGGTACTGCAGCAGGTTGGCTGTTGCCCAGCTGAGTAGTACCAGCAAGAGGAAAACGGGCAGCTGGTGGAGGCCGAACCAACTGTCCAACCGAAAGAGGAAGCCCCAGCCCACAGCCAAACCCAGCAGCAGTGCAGGCCAGCCTCGGATCTGGCGCAACGCCCAGAGGGCGCAGCCAATTGTCGCTAAACCTATCCAGCCAAACAGCGTGTGCTCGTAATAGCCTAGTTGCCACACGAAGAGCAGCAGCAGCGTGCCCAGGTGCACAAGACTGCTACGCAGGTAAAGCCCCACGGGCAGCGCGCCCAGGGCCCAGAGCAGCGTGCCTTCGGGCCAGTCGCCGGGCAGGTGGTACACCTGGCCCTGCAGAAAGATGTTGATGCCTAATAAAGCTGAGGCGGTGAAGGCCGCCAGCTCGGCGCGGTCGGCTTGCTGGCGATAGGTGGCCCAAAGCCAGTAGCCGTACGCCGCCAACAGGGGCACCAGGCCCACGGCCGATTGGCCCGTGCGGCCCAGGTGGGCCCAGTTTTGCGAGATAATGAGCAGTAGCCCACAAAGCCCCAAGACAATGCCAAGGGCCGAGAGGATGAAGCCTGCGCGCAGGTACCACGGGGCCTCTCGTTCGAGCGCGTAGCGCTGGGTAAGGGTTTGGGCGGCCTGGTCAGATACCAGCCCCTCGGCCACCCACTCGTGCAGGGCCTGCTTTAGGTGGCGGCTCCCCCGTAGGCTCATGGCAGTTAGGCTGTGGCGGCGGCCAGGCGCAGGGGCATAAACCGGGCCAGGCGTTCCAGGAGCGCGTCGATGTCGGCCCGGGTGTTTTGACTACCGAAACTGATGCGCACCGAGTTGGCCACCCGCTCGGGCGACAGGCCGAGGGCCTGGAGTACGTGCGAGCCCTGGGTTGCCCCCGAGGTGCAGGCCGAGCCGCCCGAGGCCGAAACCCCGTGCAGGTCGAGGTTGAACAGGATAAGGCTTTCGGCTTCATGGCCCGGGAAGGCCACGTTGAGTACCGTGGGCAGGCTCGTGCGGGCATCGGTCGGGCCGTTAAAGGCCACCCCGTCGATTGCGGCGCTGAGGCGGGCCACGGCGTAGGCCTTCAGGTCTTGCAGGTGGGTCAGGTGGCTCTCGAGGTGGTCGACCGATTGCTTGAGGGCCGCTGCCAGCCCGACAATGGCCGCTACGTTTTCGGTGCCCGCCCGTTGGTTGCGCTCCTGGCCGCCGCCGCAGATGAGGCTGGGCACGGTAGCGCCGGCGCGTACGTAGAGAAAGCCCACGCCCTTTGGGCCGTGAAACTTGTGGGCCGAGCCCACCAGGTAGTCGACTTTCAGGCGCCGGGTATCGAGCGGCAGGTGCCCCACAGTCTGTACACTGTCGCTGTGAAAGCGGGCGCCGTACTGGGCGCAGAGTTCGCCCACGGCCTCGAGCGGCAGCAGGGTGCCGATTTCGTTGTTGCCGTGCATGAGGCTTACCAGGGTGGGTTCTTGCCATACCTGGCTGGCCTTGAGTAGGGCCTCGAGGTCGGTGAGGCTGAGGTTGCCCTCGCTGTCGGGCTCCAGGTAGCTTAACCGTACGTTGTGGTGGGCGGCCAGGTAGTCTACGCTGTGGCCCACGGCATGGTGCTCGAGCCGGGAGGTGATGATGTGGCGGATGCCCAGGCCGACGGCGGCACCCTTCAGCACCATGTTGTCGGCCTCGGTGCCCCCACTGGTAAACACAATTTCGGCCGGTGAGCAGCCCAGGGCATCGGCTACGGTCTTGCGGGCCCCCTCGATGGCTGCGCGCAGCTGCCGCCCGTGGTGGTGAATGGACGAGGGGTTGCCGTAGTGCTCGAGCAGGTAGGGCAGCATGGCCTCGGCCACCTCGGGGTAGAGGGGCGTAGACGCGGCGTTGTCGAAGTACAGACGGTCCATGGGCTTGACGGTGGGTTCGGGTACCTGCGCAACCGAGGCAGGCGCGCTTAGTTTTTCAGTCGGGCGGTGACGATGAATTGGTAGGGGAGCAGGGTAGAGTCGAGCTGGGTGGCAAAACCGGCCGCTGTGAGCTCGGCGAGCACCGTTGCCAAGGGTACCTTGTGGTCTACGCCGGGGCCTACGGGTAACTTGCCGTCTTTAAAGTCTACGACCCAGACCCGCCCGCTGGCCGATAGTTGGCCGCGCAAGTCGGCAAAGTAGGCCACACGGTTTTCGATGTGGTGGTACACATCTACCAGCAGTACGTCGTCAAACTCGCCCTTGCGCAGCCCTGTGCTCGTGTAGCCGATGCTACGGACCTCGACGTTGGTCAGCATAAGCGAATCGGCCTGCCCCTTGAGGAAATCGACAAAGGCTGGGTTGGGCTCTAGGGCCAGTACGCGTTTGGCGACCTTGGCCAGCCGAAACGTGAAGTAGCCCGAACCGGCCCCAAGATCGGCCACGGTTCGGGTACTCAGGTCGCCAAACGCGCCAATGAGTACATCGGGCTTTTGCCACGCCAGTCGTTCGGGGCTATTGAACGAGGCAATGAGCTGCTCGGGGGTGCGCTCGTGCATGTGGGCATTTGCCTTCCCGGGGGCGCTGTGCGCCGAATCGGCATCGCTGTGGGCCCCGCCGCCGTGCCGTTGACTACACGCCGCAGCCAAGAGCAGGCTTGCCAGGCCAAACCCAATCAGGTGTTTCATGCCCGCGAAGTTAAGGTCTGGGCCAGCTGTGCCAGGAGCGCCTTGCCCTCGGCGGCCAGGGTTTGGGCGGCCTGCGGGGTGGGGGCCTCGGTGTAAATGCGCACGATGGGCTCGGTATTGCTCTTGCGCAGGTGCAGCCAACTGGTGGCAAAGTTCACTTTCACGCCATCGGTGCGGTCTACCTCGGCTGTGTGGTAGTGGGCGGCCGCGGCGTCGAGCACTGCGTCGAGCGCTGTGGGGTCGGTCAGGGTGGCCTTTTCTTTGGCCATGGCGTACTGGGGGTAGCCTGCCCGGAGCTGGCTTAGGGTTTTGCCACTCGTTGCCAGGTACGAGAGCACCAGGGCCACCCCTTGCAGGGCATCGCGGCCGTAGTGCAGGCTGGGGTCTATGACCCCACCGTTGCCCTCACCGCCCAGGGTGGCGCCCACGGCTTTCATTTTGGCCACGACGTTTACCTCGCCCACGGCGGCGGCGTAGTAGGGCTGCCCGTAGCGGGCGGCCAGGTCGGCTAGGGCGCGGCTGGAGCTCAGGTTGCTCACGACGGGGCCGGGCCGGTGCTGGAGTACGTAGTCGGCGGCGGTAACAAGGGTGTACTCCTCGCCCATGAAGGCCCCGCCATCCATGACGAAGGCCAGTCGGTCTACGTCGGGGTCTACCACAATACCCAGGTCAAGGCTACGGTCAGCGACCAAGCTGCAGATTTCGCTGAGGTGTTCGGGGAGCGGTTCGGGGTTGTGCGCGAACTGGCCGTGCGGCTCGGCGTTAACGACAGCCACCTCGGTCACGCCCAGTGCCGAGAGCAGACGTGGAATGGCAATGGCACCCGACGAATTAATGCCATCGACGGCAACCCGGAACCCACGGGCCGCAATGGCTGGGCCGTCGACGAGCGGGTGGGCCAGAATGGCCTCGATGTGCCGGTCGAGGTAATGGGGGGCCGGTGTTACCCGGCCCAGGCCGGTGTAGGGGGCAAACGAAAAGGCCTGCCGCCGGTAGAGGTCCAGAATCTCGGCACCTTCGGCGGCACTGAGGAATTCGCCGGCCGCATTGAGCAGCTTTAGTGCATTCCACTCGGCGGGGTTGTGGCTGGCGGTGAGTACGATGCCCCCGCCGGCACCGGCCTCGGTAACGGCCATCTCGACCGTTGGGGTGGTCGAGAGGCCGAGCTGGAGCACCTCAAAGCCCAGGGCAACCAGGGTTTGGGCTACCAGGCCCTCCACCACCGGGCCACTTACGCGGGCGTCGCGCCCGAGCACGACCCGGCGCGGCCCTCCCTGGGCGATCAGCCACGTACCGTAAGCGGCAGCAAAGCCAACTACTTCTACAGGCGTGAGGTTATCGCCGGGGGCGCCCCCCACCGTGCCGCGGATGCCCGAAATGGAGGCAAGTAGCGCCATAGGTATTCGATGCCGCCGGGGGTTACAGGGCGGGCTGCAAAGGTAGCTCTACCGTAAACGTGGTACGACCCGGCCGGGAGGTCACTGCGATACGGCCATTGTGCCGCTCGAGGATTTTGGCCACGATGTCGAGCCCCAGGCCCGTACCCTGCCCCTGGGGTTTGGTCGTAAAAAAGGGCTCGAAGATGCGCTCCTGGAGCTCGTGCGGGATGCCCGGCCCACTGTCGGTGATTTGGACGCGGGCCATGCCGTTTTCGACCCGGCTGGCGACCGAAAGGGTGCCCTGCTGGTTCATGGCCTGAATGGCGTTGCTGATGAGGTTGCTCCAGACCTGGGGCAACTGGTCGGCGTAAAAGGGCACTTCGGGCAGCTTGCCGTAGTCGCGCACGACCTGTACGCCCGCTTTGAGCTGGTTTTGGTAGAGCGTGAGGACGTTCTCAAGGCTGGCGTTGAGGTCGCCGGGGATGAGCCGCTCTTCCTGCTGCACGTAGGAGTAGTTTTTCAGGGCGCGTACCACGTTGGCGGCTTTGACCGAGGCGACCTCGATGCTCTGCAGGTTGTCGCGGATGTGGCCCATGCGGGTAATGACCTTGATGAGGGCCTCGCGCAGGGGCAGGCGCAAGAGGGGGGTGAGCTCGGGGATGCGGCCCTCCAGGTTGACTTCGACCAGCACCCGGGCCAGGCGGGCGGCATCGGGTAGCTCGACGGCTTCGAGGGCTTCCTGCACGGTTTTGCGCAGGCTTCGGGCTTCGAGGGTGCTCCGGATGGATTCGACCTCCAGGATCTGGTCGAGCAGCGCCTTTACGGCAGGGCGATCGGTGCTGGGTAGCTGTTCTTCGAGCTCGGGCCAGGCCAGGAGCAGCTCAGGGATAAGCCGGGCCAGGTTGCGGCCGCTTACCTGCGAGGCTGCAATGGGCGTGTTGATCTCGTGCGCAATGCCGGTGATGAGCTGCCCGAGGGCGGCCATTTTTTCGGTGAGGACGAGCTGTTTTTGGGTTTGGCGCAGTTTGGCGAGCGTTTTCTCGAGCTCACTGGCAGTGCGCATGAGCCGCTCGTCGGCCTGTTTCAGGTCGGTAACGTCTTCTACGATGAGCCCGCAGCGGCCCCCCGGCAGCCCAAAGGCCCGGTAGGCAAAGGCCCGTTCGACGGAAAGCTCGTTGGGCCAGTACTGGATATCCTCGAACGCCGTGACCTTATGCCGGTCGATGACTTCTTCGAGCAGTTCGGTGATGCCACGGGCATCGAAGTGGGGGAAGAACTGGTCTACGCGGGTGCCCGGCGCGAGGGCCTGCACACCGAGTACGGTCTTGAGCGCCGAGGGGTTGGCACTTTGAAAGACCAGGTGCCGACTGCCAGCTTCACCCACGACCCGCTCGAGCACCAGCAGACCGAGCTGCATGTTGGAGACAAGCTGGTCTGAGACGGCCAATTTCGCGGCCGATTCTTCGAGCGCCGCCAGCGTTTTCTGTAGGTCGGTGTTGGTTTGCTGCAGCCGGTCTTCGGCCTGTTTGAGCTCGGTAATCTCTTCGAGGACCAGCACCAGGCGGGTAGCCCCAAAGGGCTGTACCCGGTACACGAACGCCGATTCGACCTCTAGGACCCGTGAACGGTAGTGAATGTCTTCGAACTGGGTGGTTTTGCCCTTTTCGAGGTATTCGACGAGCAGTTCATCGATGCCGCGCTTGTGCCAGTGCGGGAAGACCGTGGCGATGGGGGCCTCGAGCTGCTGGGCGGGGTCCAACCTCAGCCGGGCCACGGCAAGAGGGTTGGCACTTTCGAGCAGCAGGCCGGAAGGTCCGTGGGCAGTAGCTTTGCGCAGCACCAGCACCGGAACCGGAAGGCTTGTGTACGCTTCTGCCAGGTGAGCGGCTTCGGGGGTGCTGCTGAGTACAGACCCCGGTAACTGGTTAGCGCCCAAGTGAACCGATTGTTTTTTGCTTGTTTGAGCTTATAAACCTAAGAAGCTTTGCCACCTCGTTCGGTCCTCCCACGCTAGTCCAACCTATCATAACCGCAGACGCAGCCTTGCTTGTTCATGGAACCCATCCGGCAGTATTCGGCAGAAACCATCGCACAACTGGAAGACCGGTGGCAACAGTACTGGGACCACCACCAGACGTACGTTGCACCCAAAACGAGCGACAAGCCCAAGTATTATGTGCTCGACATGTTTCCGTACCCCTCGGGGGCGGGGCTGCACGTAGGGCACCCGCTGGGGTACATAGCCAGCGATATTCTGGCGCGCTTTAAGCGCCTGCAAGGCTACAACGTGCTGCACCCGATGGGCTTCGATGCCTTTGGCCTGCCCGCCGAGCAGTATGCCATCCAGACCGGTACTCACCCGGCCATTACTACCGAGCGCAACATCCAGACCTTCTTGGGCCAGATGCGCCGCCTGGGCCTGGGCCATGACCCCACGACCCAGCTGCGCACCTCTGACCCCGGCTTCTACCGCTGGACGCAATGGGTTTTCCTGCGGCTCTTCGGTGCGTGGTACAACCAGGCCGCCGACCGCGCCGAGCCCATTGAGACCCTGGTAGGACACTTTGAGCGGCAGGGCAGCGCTGGGGTAGACGCCCACGCCGACCCCCACGACCCCTTTACGGCCCAGGAGTGGCTGGCCTGGGATGAACCCAGCCGCCAGCGCCTGCTGCTGCACTACCGACTGGCCTACCTGAGCTACGACTTCGTGAACTGGTGCCCGGCGCTGGGCACGGTGCTGGCCAACGAGGAAGTAAAAGACGGGGTATCGGAGCGCGGGGGGCACCCCGTAGAGCGCATCCGGATGCGCCAGTGGGCGCTGCGCATTACGGCCTACGCCGAAAAACTGCTGCGCGGGCTCGATACGATCGACTGGCCCGATTCGATCAAGGAACAGCAGCGCAACTGGATTGGCCGATCGGTTGGCGCACGCATCCGCTTTAACGTTCAGGGCCAGCCTGAAGCGGTCGTCGAGGTATTCACCACCCGGCCCGATACCGTATTCGGCGCCACGTTTCTGGTGCTTGCGCCCGAGCACCCGCTGGTCGAGTCGCTGGTAACGGCCGAAGCGGCCCTCACGGCCCAGCCGTACATCGCTTGGGCCAGCAACCGGACCGAGCGCGAGCGGAGCGCGGAGAAAGAGGTCTCGGGCGTGTTCACGGGCAGCTACGCCGTGCACCCCTTTACCGGCGCGCCGCTACCCATCTGGGTGGCCGACTACGTGCTGGTGGGCTACGGCACGGGGGCCATCATGGCCGTGCCAGGTCACGATGAGCGCGACTGGGCGTTTGCCACCCGGTTCGGCCTACCTATCTGTGAGGTGGTGGTGGGGGGCGACCTAGCCCAGGGGGCCTACAGCACGAAAGAAGGCACGCTGATCAACTCTGACTTCCTGGATCGGTTGGCCGTGCCTGAGGCCATTGCCCGGGCGATAGGCGAGCTCGAAGCGCGGGGGCTGGGCGAGGGCCGCACGACCTACCGCCTGCGCGACGCGGTGTTCTCGCGCCAGCGCTACTGGGGCGAGCCCTTCCCCATCGTATACCGCGAAGGCCTACCCTATGGGGTGCCCGACGATGAGCTGCCCGTAACCCTACCCGAAGTGGAGAGTTACCAGCCCACGGGCCAGGCCGAAAGCCCCCTGGCAGCGGTAACCGACTGGGTTGAACGGCCCGATGGCTCGGTGCGCGAGACGAACACGATGCCAGGCTGGGCGGGGAGCTCGTGGTACTTTTTCCGCTACTTCGATACGGGTAATGATTCGGCGTTGGCGGGCCCCGAGCGGCTGAAGTACTGGGCGCCCGTTGACTTTTACATCGGCGGGGCCGAGCACGCGGTGGGCCACCTGCTCTACGCCCGGTTCTGGACACACTTTTTGTACGACCTGGGGCACGTGCCGGTGGCCGAGTTTGCCCGGCGGCTCGTCAACCAGGGCATGATTCAGGGCGTGAGCCAGATGGTGTACAAAGAGCGGAACGCCAACGTGTTTGTCTCGGCCGATAGCCTTGCGGCGGGCACTGCGTACATCGAGATCCACTGCGACGTACACCTGGTGCAGGGCGAGGTGCTGAACCTGGAGGGCTTCCGGGCCTGGCGGCCCGAGTACGCTCAGGCCCAGTTTGTGGTGAGCGCCGACGGCAAATTCCGCACCCGGCCGCAGGTCGAAAAGATGTCGAAGAGCAAGTACAACGTGGTGAACCCTGATACGCTGTGCGACCAGTACGGGGCCGATACCTTCCGGATGTACGAGATGTTCCTGGGGCCCCTGGAAGCGAGCAAGCCCTGGGACACCCAGGGCATTACGGGGGTGCACGGCTTTTTGCGCCGCTTCTGGCGCCTGTTCTACGACGAGGCTGGCCAGTGGCGGGTACAGGACGCCGAGCCGACCCCGGCCATGCTCAAGCAGCTGCACCAGACCCTGAAAAAGGTGGCCGACGACTGCGAGCGCCTCTCGTTCAACACTGCCGTGGCCCAGTTCATGATCACGGTAAACGAGCTGACCAAGCTGGGCTGCCAGCACCGCGCAGTACTCGAGCCGCTGGTGGTGTGCCTTTCGCCCTTTGCCCCGCACCTGGCCGAAGAGCTCTGGCGGGCCCTGGGCCACACCACGAGCATCGTGCATGCGCAGTACCCAACGGTAGAAGAACGGTACCTGGTGGAAGCCGAGTTTGAGTACCCCATCTCGGTCAACGGCAAGGTGCGGGCCAAGCTGCTGTTGCCGCTGGACTTGCCGGCCCAAGCGGTCGAGGCCCAGGTGCTGGCCCTGGAGGAGGTGCAGCGCTGGATGGGCGGCAGCGCCCCAAAAAAGGTTGTGGTGGTGCCGGGCCGGATTGTGAACGTGGTGGTCTAGAGGGGCCGGAAGCCGATCAGCATCACGTCGTCGATCTGCTCCTGGGTGCCCTGCCAGTCGTTAAACGCAGCTTCGATGCGCCGTTCTTGCTCGGGTAGGGGCAGGGTGTGGTACTCTTCGAGCAGCTTCTTAAGCCGACCGGGGGTAAACTTCCGGCCGTTGGGCCCGCCGAATTGGTCGACCAGGCCGTCGGAGAAGATGTAGAACGTGCAGCCAGGGGTAATGTCGAAGGTGTGGAGTTCGAACTCTTTGCCCTCGTACCCACCGCCAATGGGGTAACGGCTGCCCTTCACCTCGTGTACCTGGCCGTTTTCAATGTAGTACAGCGGGCGCAGGGCCGCCGAGAAGTACAGTTTGTTGGTGGCATGGTCGATACAGCACAGGGCAACGTCCATCCCATCGTTGGGCGGCTGGTCGGTGTTCATTTTGCGCCGCAGGGCCTCGTAGATGCCGTGGTCGAGGGCATGGAGCACCTGCTCGGGCGTGTAGGTTGGGTGCTGGTAGACGATTTGGTTGAGCAGGTTGTAGCCCATGACGCTGAGCAGGGCGCCTGGCACGCCGTGGCCGGTACAGTCTACGGCCGCGATGTATGAACGGTTGTTCTGCTGCTCGAACCAGTAGAAGTCGCCGGAGACGATGTCTTTGGCCTTGTAAAAGACCATGAGCTCGCGCAGCTTACCGTTCAGGCGGGCCGTCTCGGGCAGTATGGCCTGCTGGATGCGGCTGGCGTAGACGATGCTCTCGGTGATGTCTTTGTTCTTAGCCTCGATCTCGGTGTTTTTCTTTTCGATGACCTCTTTTTGGGCAACGACTTCGCGGGTGCGCTCGTCTACTTTTTGCTCGAGCACCAGGTTTTCGCGCTCGACCCGTTCGATGCGCCAGCGGAAGAAGCGGTAGGTGCCAAAGGCCAGTAGCAGGACGGACCCAGTGAGGAAATACCACGTGAGATAGAAAGGGGGTCGGATGACGAACGCGTACTGGGCGGGTGTGCACCACTGCCCCTCGTTGATGCTGGCCCGGACCTGGAAGGTGTAGCTGCCAAACGTGAGGTTGGGGAAGGTAACGAACCGGCTTTGGGTGGGCAGGCTCCAGGTGCTGTCTTGGCCCAGGAGGCGATACTGGTAGCGAACGCGGCTGGGGATGGCCAGGTTGAGGGCACTGAAATCGAAGGTCAGGTTGTCCTCGTCAGAGGCCAGGCGCAGGCCCGCGCTGAGGGGCTGGTCTTTGTCGAAGACCCGCAAGCGGGTTAGCACAACGGGTGGGGGCTGGTCGCTGGGGCTTTTTGAGGTAGGGTTGTAGCGCACGATGCCCCGGGTGGTGCCCAGCCAGACCATGCCGTTTTTGTCGCAGAAGGCCGCATTGAGGTTGGGCTCAAAGCCGGCCAGGCCGTCGTTCTCGTCGTAGACTTTGCCCGTGCCGGTGGCGAGGTCGAAGAGCCCGATGCGGTTTTCGGTGCCCACCACCAGGTGCCCGGCCTTGTCGGCGACCAGAAAGTTGAGGACCTGGCCTTCGCTCAGGTCTAGTGTGGGGTAGGGGGCAAAGCGCTCGCCGACCAGGCGTTGCACGCCGTGGCTTGGGGTTAGCACAAAGACGTTCCCGCTGGCATCTTCTACCGTGCGGTAGGCCGTTTGGGCCGGGAAGCTGTCTTTGGCGGTGTAGACCCGGAACTTGCCGTCCTTGAAGCGCGTCACCCCGGCCCCGTCGGTACTCACCCACACGGCCCCGTCGCGGGCGACGAACACGTGGTACACGTAGTCGCCGCCCAACCCCTTGGCCGAGGTGTAGTTGGTGAAGCGTGGAGTGCCACTCTGCAGCTCTACGTACGTAATGCCGCCGCCCAGTGTACCGAGCCAGAGGTTGCCTTTTGCGTCGGGCGCAATTGATATCACGTTTTGGTCGCCGATACCGTCATCGGCTTGGTAGTGCTGCTGGGCACCGGTTTTGGGGTCTATGCGGAAAACCCCGCCGCCAAACGAACCTGCCCAGATGGCCCCTTTGGTGTCTTCGGCAATGGCAACGATAGAGCGCGCCTCGCGCTTGAGCGAGCGGTCGTTGAGGTAGGTTTTGACCGTCGTTTCGCCCTGGCGGTTGGTGGTGTAACGGGTGATGCCCTCGGTGGTGCCAATCCAGTAATCGCCCCGCGAGTCGTTGAAGAGGGTGTTTACGTTGGGCGAGAGGAGGCCGTCGGCCTGGCTGTAAAACTCAAACCGCTCCCCCAGCAGGTGCCCCAAACCGTTGGGGGTTGCGGCCCAGAGGGTGTTTTCGCGGTCGTAGAGCACGGCCCGCACGCTGGCCCCGGGCATTCCCTGGGCTTCGGTGTAGCGGGCAAACTGCCGCAGCTTGGTGTTGTAGCGCACCAGCCCGGTGCTGGTTGCTAGCCAGAGTTCGTCGTTTTTGCCGGCCACGAGCTGTTGTACAGAACCAAAGCGCCAGTTGGGTACACGGTCGAAGCGCCGCTGCGAGGGGTTGTAGGCAACGAGCCCGGAATCCTGCATCGCGATCCATAGGGTGTTGCCTGCGCCTAGGGCCAGGCCCCGCACCAGGTTGTCGGGCAGCCCGTTGCTTTGGGTACTGGTGCTGACCTTGAAATGTTTGTCGCCATCCGGCTCCAGCCGTACCAGCCCGCCATCGGTACCCGCCCATACGCTGTGGGTGCTGTCTTCGAGCAGGCAGGTAATGGCGTTGTTGGGCAAGCCTTCTTTGCCCTCGGGCAATAGAGTATAGACCCGCGTACCGGTATCGAAGTAGATGCCGTCGCCATTGGCCATGTTGGTACCGTACCAGAGGTAGCCGCGGCTGTCGCGCAAAAAGGCTGTGATGGCAGACGCGGGCTCGCCTTCTTCAGGTACGTAGGGTACAAAACCTACCGAGGTATGGCGGCTGATTTTGCCGTTGCGTAGCCCCACCCACAGCGCGCCGTCGGTATCGGCGTAGAGGGCCGTGACGTTCACGCTGGGTAGGCCCGCATCGGGTAACTGCCGGTGTACCCCGAACCCATCGTACGACAGCAACACGCCGGTACTGGCTGCGCCACCCATCCACAAAGTGCCGCTGCCATCTTGCGCCAGGGTGGTGATGGGAATCTCGCGTACGGCGCTGGGGAGGGTCAGGGTGCGCAGCAGCGGGGTTTGGGCCTGAGTGGCCCCCGCCACCAGTACCCCCAAAACCACACAAAGTAGCACCTGGTACCGGGGCATGGGGATGCGTTGGTGGGTTAGCATACCGGGGCCGCTAGCGCTGGAGGGTAATGGTCATGGTAACGTGGATGACCTCGGCAATTTTCTGGCTCACGATTTTGGGGATCGTGATCTGGTGGTCGGCAAGGGGTACGTCGAACTCGGCCTTGATGTCGATCACCTTGCCCGTCACGGTCATGGTGCTGCGGATGATGCGCTCCTGTTCGATGTTGTGGATTTTAAGCGTGCCCTTGGCCCGAACGGTGTAGGTGCCGTTTTGGCTGAAGTCGACTTCTTCGATGATCTTGCCTAAAAACGTGGCGTCGGGGTATTTGTGGCTTTCGAGGTAGTTCTCGTTGAAATGCTGACGCTGCAGGGCACTGTTGAACCCCTCAAAAGAGGCCATGTTGACGGCAAATGCAAAGGTGCGGTTGCCGGGGTTGAGAGCCCCCCTGAGCTTGCCCGACGAAGCCTGTATGATTTCGAGCGGGGCATCCGACTTAAAGGCAAGGGTACCGCGTTTGGCCTGAAAGTTTTGGCCCTGTGTTAGACCCGGCACACCTAGTAAAACCATTACCCAGCCCACTAGAGGCGCTAATCGCGCAAGGCGTTGTACACGTACCATGCCCGAAATGTACAACCTTCGGGCCATGTATCTCTTTGGTAGTTGGCGCCGGTAACGTGATTGGGTTTGCCCCGGGTTACGAGGCGCACGATTAAGAAAGGTTTGGAATAACGGCGTGCGGACGTACGTTTGTAACAGTGTGATGAAGTTGTCTGCAGTACGGGTTGCTCTTTTGGCTGCCAGCACCTTGGGCCTTTGGGCCTGTGCGTACGATGAGCCCACACTTGCCACCGCCGAACAACTCGCGGTAGATGCCACGCTCTGCGACACCCTGAACCCGATTACCTACAGCCAACAGGTACGGGCCGTACTGGCGGCCAACTGCTATGAGTGCCACGCCAGCGACATCGCAACTGCAGGTGTAGTGCTCGACACGTACGATGGGGTGGTGCGCCAAGTGGAGCGGGGCCTCATCCCGGGGGTTATCCGCCGCGACCCCGGGTTTTCGGCCATGCCATTTAACCGGCCCCAGATCGATGCCTGCCAGATTCTAATCATCGAACGTTGGATTCAAGCGGGTACCCCTGACAACTGATGCGAACCTTAAGCCCTTTCTTTTACGCGTGCCTGGCAGTTGCCCTGGGTGTGTCTGCCCCGGCACACGCCCAGGAAGATTTGCTGGAGCAGATTGCCGAAACCGAGCGCAAGCCACAGGTTTTCGGTACGTTTCACGCCAATGTGCTGGTGAATCTGCCGACGGTAGAAACGGCCGGTAAGGGTGAAATTCTGCTCAATTTTGTGCACCGATTCGGCGAAATGACCGGCCCCCGTGGGGGGATAGACGCGCTGTACGGGCTCGATTTCGTCCACGACATTCGCCTAGCCTTTTATTACGGTATAACCGACCGGCTGCACGTGGGTGTGGCCCGGAGCAAAATTGGCCGCCGGTTGGACGGCGAGGTGAAGTACAAGGTGCTCCAACAGCGCATCGGGGGTATGCCCCTGTCTGTAACGGCGCTGGGCAACGTGGCGGTAGGCACCGAAGAGAACGCCGCCATACAGGGCCCGGCCTCGAATGTCGAAAACCCGGTGCAGCTGTACCCTGATTTTAATAGTCGCCTGACGTACCTGGTGGCGCTACCCATCGCCAAGAAGATTGGCGACCGGCTCTCGGTGCAGCTGGTGCCGATGTGGCTGCACCGCAACTACCTAACGGCGCGCCTAGACGACCACGATGTGTTTGCGGTGGGCGTGGGTACCCGGTTTGCGGTGAGCAACCACTTTGCCCTCACGTCTGAATATGTGCAGACGCTCTCGCCCTATCGGCTTTACCAGGTTGACAACTTTAAGTACTACGCGCCGCTCTCGCTGGGGTTCGAGGTGGTAGCCGGTGGCCACGTGTTTCAGATGAGCCTTTCGAACACGGCGGTGCTGCCCAACGAGTTTTTGGTGAACGGCAATACCAGTTGGGGCGAGGGCGAAATGCGCCTGGGCTTTAACATTGTCCGCTCAATTGGCGTCTCGAAGCGCCGGGGCAATTAGTTCTGGCCGGTGCCTGTAAGTAGCTGTTAGTCAGCCGGTAGTTTTTACAGTTTTTCAGTCTGTAAGCGTGTGTGAAGCGAGTGTTATAGCCGAATGACCGTCCTGTTATGGCCTGGCGGGCTGCATGACGTTTCCATTAAACCTGATGGTAGCGGCTTGGATTGGGTGGGTGGGCCTTGAATTTTGCGGCACACCTATTTCCCATTCCTATGTTCAATTCTACTCTCCGTGCTTGGGTGGTAGTGCTAGCCCTGATACTCGGGGCAGCCGCTACAGCTTCGGCACAGAACCTGACCAGCTCTTCGCTGTCGGGCTTAGTTGCCGACGCCAACGGCAGCGCCTTGGCGGGTGCCACGGTACGTGCTACACACGTACCGACCGGTACCATCTATGGCGCGATTACACAAGCCGATGGCAGCTTCTTCCTGGCAAACCTTAAGGTAGGCGGCCCGTATGAGATCGTGATTTCGTATGTGGGCTTTTCCAATTTCGAACAGCGCGATGTGTTCCTTACCCTGGGCCAAACCTTCCGGATTTCGCCAAAGCTGGTTGAAGAAGGCGTAACGGTTGATGAAGTTGTGGTTGCTGCCAGTTCGGACCAAGTGGCCCGCACAACGGTAATTAATGCTGACCGTACCGGTGCCTCGACCACCGTAACCGGCAACCAGGCACTCGACCTGCCGACCATTACCCGTAACATCAACGACTTTACCCGTCTGAGCCCCCAGTCGACGGGTTCAGGTTTCGCGGGCCAGCCGGGTCGTTTTAATAACTTTTCGCTGGACGGTGCACAGCTGAACAACGCCTTCGGTCTTTCGAATGACGCAGCACCGGGTGCCGACATCAATGGTTCGCCTATTTCGCTGGATGCTGTTGACCAAGTGATTGTAAACATTGCGCCCTACGACGTGCGTCTGTCGGGCTTCACCGGTGGCGGTATCAATGCCGTTACCCGCTCGGGTACCAACGAAATCTCAGGTTCGGTGTACCACTTCTGGCAGAACCAAGGCCTGATTGGTACTACGGTAGCAGGCCGGCCAGTGAATGTTGGTCAATTCGACTACACGCAATCCGGTTTCCGAATTGGTGGCCCGATCATTAAGAACAAACTGTTCTTTTTCGTAAACGCAGAGGTTACGCAATCCAGCGAGCCCTACATCACGTTCCGCCCGCGCAGAGCTGGCGAGACCGGTGGTGTGCCTGGCATTGCGAACGTATCGGCGGATTCGCTGCAGATGATCAGTGACTTCTTGAAGAGCAACTTCGGGTATGATCCAGGAGCCACCGACTACGGTTTTGAGAATGACCGGACGAACGTGTTTGGTCGGATTGACTGGAACCTCAACGAGAACCACAAAGTCAAATTCAGCTTCAGCTACCTCACGGGCTTTGATGACCGTGAAGTATCGAGCAGTTCCAGCAGCAACGCAGGTACACCCCAGAACCTGCTGACTGGTTCGGGCAGTTCGTCTTTTTTCAATACAAATACTCGTCGGAACACGTCCTCGTCGGTGCCCTTCCAAAACGGGAACTACCAGTACCAAACCGACCTGTACGTAGCCTCGCTTGAGGTTAACTCAACGTTTGGTTCTAAAATTTCGAACCAATTCATTGCCACGGTCAACATCCAGCGTGACGACCAGGTACCTACCAACGATGCGCCACCTTTTCCGATGGTGGAAATCGTAAACCGTGATCCAAACGTAACCAATAGCTATGCGACCATTTTCGGTACGGAGCTGTTCCGGGGTGACAATGCCATCGAGCAGGATCAGATTTTCATCCAAAACAACCTGAACCTGTACCTGGGCAAGCACAACCTGCTATTTGGAGCAAGCTTTGAGTCTTGGAGCATCGTTAACAAGTTCCTTCCTCAGCGCTTTGGTCGTTACACCTTTGAGTCGTTCGACGCCTTCATGGAGAACGTTCGGCGCACACAAGCGGGTCAGGCGCAGTCCTTCTATACTTCGCCGCTGCGCTACGTACGTAATTTCGAAAACCCCGGTCGTACCAGCGATTCGTTCGTCGATGCCTTCCAGATTGCACTCTACGCACAAGACGAATTCAGCGTAAAGCCCAACCTTCGTGTTACCCTGGGCTTGCGTGTTGACATCCCGACGTTCACGACAACCCCAACTGCGAACGAAGCCGCTACCGATATTTTCGGGTACAACTCGGATGAACTCCCCGGTACTCAATTCATCTTCCAACCTCGTTTGGGTGTGAACTGGGATGTGTTCAACGACAAGAGCTTGCAGGTGCGCGGTGGTACGGGTATTTTCTACGGCCGTAACCCCTTCGTATGGTTTACCAATGCTGTAACCAACACGGGCTCTAACTCTTCGCAGTTTATCCTGGACCGTTCGCTCTCGGATGCCAACACCTGGCGCAATTTTGACCCGAGCATTTCGGCGTACAACCAGTTTGCTAACCCGACTACAAGCGCGTCGGAGATCAACTACGTTGACCCCGATTTCAAGTTCCCGACGGTATGGCGTACCAGCGTAGGCGCTGACTATGAACTTGGCGAGGGCTTCTACCTAACCTTCGATGGTGCGTACACCAAAGACGTGAATGCCCCTCAGTTCACGAACCTGAACCGGGTTGCCTGGTCGGGCCTTGACTCTGACACCAACTCTGTCATTGAACGCCCACTGTATGTAGGTGCCCCCGACGAGGCTACCATTTTCGCGGGCTCTGGTGCAAGGGTTAATAGCAGTTATACTGACGTAATCGTGTTGCAAAACACGAGCAAGGGGTACGGTTACTTCTTTACCCTGGCGGTACAGAAAAACATTACCCGTGATTTCACCTTTACGGGTGCCTACACCTACACCGAGGCTAAGCAGGTAACGGGTAGCGGTGGCTCACGTGCCTCGTCGGTATTTTCGGCGAACTACGTGAATGGTAACCCTAACGACCCGGACCTCTCGTTTGCCCCCAACTCGATTGGTGGTCGCTTCCTGCTGACGGGTACTTACCGACTTGAGTGGGCCAAACACTTCGCGACCACGATAGGTGTGATTTACGATTACTCTTCACCGGGCCGGTTCTCGTACATCTATGACAACGACGTAAACGGCGACGGTTACGAAAATGACCTCATGTACGTTCCCCGTAACGCTAGTGAGATCTCGTTCCGTGACATTACCGAAACCGTTGGTGGTGTGACCACGGTGGTAGCATCTGCTGCCGACCAATGGGCTGCTCTTGATGCTTTCATCACTCAGGACAAATACCTCAACTCGAAACGGGGTGAGTTCGTCGAGCAAAACGGAGTTAAGGCACCCGCTTTTGGCCGTCTTGATATCCGGATTCTGCAAGACGCTTTCTTGATGATTGGCGGCAAGCGCCACGCGGTTCAGTTCTCGGTTGACATTATCAACTTCGGCAACCTACTGAACGACGAGTGGGGTGTTTCGAAGTTCCAGACCGTTACCCAGCCGCTGGTGTACCGGGGTACAAATGGCTCTACGGGCGTGGCTGAGTTCAACTACCTCACGACCAGTGCCTCTACCTGGCGTAGTGTGACCTTCCAGAACGCACGTGCCACATCGTTCTTGCCCAGCATTAGTACCAACAATGCCTGGCGTGTTCAGTTTGGTGTGCGCTACACCTTTAACTAAAGTTCTTAAGCTAGAGATGTCAACGGGGGGCCACTGGCCCCCCGTTGCGTTTGTATGAGCCCTTGGTTACCAGCAGGTTAGCTGGGTGGCAGGTGGGTCATCTTTCTGTGAATACCCGTGCGGGTGGTTTAACCGGCAGCTGGTCCTTGTCATTTTTGACTACTCCTCTTTCTAGCAGGTATACTACCTATGGCACGTTCGGTTTACTCAGCTTGTGTGTTCTTCCTGCTGGTGGCGCTCGCCACGGCCGGGTATGGGCAGGGCAGCACCACCTCTTCGCTAACTGGCGTGGTTGTCGATGGTGCAGGGCCCATTATTGGGGCCACTGTTAAGGCCACGCACGTGCCCACGGGCACAATTTCTGGGGGCATTACAAACTCAAGCGGCCGTTTTAGCCTAATAAACCTGCGTGCTGGCGGACCCTACACGCTTGAGGTCTCCTACATCGGGTACCAGACCTATACAAAAGAGGGCCTCCAGCTAACCCTGGGCCAAACGCTCGATCTGTCTGTGTCATTGGTCGAAGAAGGCGTTACCACCGAAGAAATTGTTATCTCGGCGGGCAAAGGCGATATTTTTGATGGTAAACGAACCGGAACAGAGACCAACATTTCTAGTCAGCAGATTAAGAACGCGCCCACGGTAAACCGTTCGCTAGCTGACTTGACGCGTCTTACCCCTCAGGCAGTTGTCGATGGCAACGGTGCCATTTCGATTGCGGGAACCAACAACCGGTACAACAACATCTCGATTGATGGGGCGGTGAGCAACGATGTGTTTGGCCTAGCGGCTACGGGCACGCCCGGCGGGCAGACCAATAGCCGGAACGGTACCCAGACCGCACAACCGATAAGCCTGGATGCAATTGAGGAGATCCAAGTGGTAATTGCCCCGTACGACGTACGGCAGGGGAGCTTTACGGGGGGTGGTATTAATGCTGTGACCCGTAGCGGTACGAACGAGCTCTCGGGTTCGGTGTACGGCTTTACACGCGATAAGTCGCTGACGGGTAAGCTCGAAATCGAACGGCCGGGTGGGGTAATCGAGACCCGCGAGTTGGGTAACACATTTAGCTACTACCAGGCAGGTTTCAGGCTGGGTGGCCCAATCCTGAAGAACAAGCTGTTCTACTTCATCAACTTTGAGACCACGAAAAGCGAAGAGCCCCGTCAGTTTCTGGCCGGCGACCCAGGACGCAATTTTTTTAACACAGAAGCCAGTATAACAACCCTGGAGGACCTGGTAACGATCCTCACCACAACACTACCGGCCAACTTTCCGGGTCAGATCGCCCCATTCCCAGACGCAAATGGCTTTCGGGCGTACACCAACCAGTTTAACAACGACAAATTACTGGTCAAGTTGGATTGGAACCTATCGGACAACCACCGGATATCGTTCCGTCACAATTTCGTGCGCTCGCGCAAGCAGGAGGCCCCCAGCGATTCACCCAGCAACATCAACTTCACGGGCGGCGGTCAAGATTTCGTAAGCACTACCCACAGTTCGGTTGTAGAGGTCAACAGCACGTTTGGCACCAAGTTCTCAAACAAATTTCGAGTTGTATTTCAGCTAACGAAGGACGACCGCGACCCAATTGGCGAGCCCTATCCTAACCTGCGTTTCAATGACCTAGATGGTACGGGTGATGTATTCTTGGGTAGCGAACAGTTTTCGGGGGTAAATGCGCTCGATCAGACCAACATTGCTATCACCAACGATTTCAGCATTTTCAAGGGCAACCACACCATCACCATTGGCACGCACAACGAATACTTCCGGTTCCTGAACCGGTTCATTCGAAATGCTTTTGGCACGTACAACGTGCAAACCGACCCGGTTTCGTTTGCCACTAACCCGGTGGTACCGTCGGCAAACTATCAACTGAGCTATGTGAACCCCGACCTGGGCTTGCCGAGCGACTGGGGCCCCGAGTTTGATGCGTTTCAATTGGGTCTCTACGCCCAAGACGAATGGCGTGTGAATGCCAAACTGAATCTGACCATTGGGTTACGGGTAGACGTGCCGTTTGTAAGCGCCACCCCTGGGGCCAATGCGCAGTTTAACAACGACCCTATCTTCTCTGCCAGCAACCTAGGTCTTGACGATGCAGTGGCCACCCAACAATTGCCCGATGTACGGCTGATGCTAGCGCCCCGGATCGGCTTCAACTACGACGTGTTTGGCGACCGGACGCTCCAAGTACGGGGTGGGGTAGGCGTGTTCACCGGTCGTGTGCCATTCGTTTGGATATCGAACCAGTTCGGCAATACGGGCGTAGAGATCATTCGTTTTGAAGCCCTGAGTGGTGGCGGCAGCATTCCTTTCCGCTACATACCTGGTGCCCCACGCCTGGGGGCACTGACCATACCCGAAGTGAATGCCCTGAATGGCACCAGCCTAAACCCAGGGGTTTCAGAAATCAACGTGACCTCGAAAGACTTCCGCTACCCCCAGGTCTTCCGTACCAACCTTGGGTTTGACTATAAGTTACCCTTGGGACTTATCGGCACCTTTGACTTTTTGTTTACCAAGACACTAAATGCCATTCACTATGAAGATCTGAACCTGGCGCCCGCCACAGGCACGTATGGTTTGCCAGCCGGCAATACCTCGGGTGGCGATGAGCGGCTATTGTATCCGGGCACAGGAACTACACGCCAGAGTCGATCGACCAATTACACGAACGTCATTCTGCTCACCAACACCAACCGTGGGTACGGTTATACGGGAACGGTGGGTGTACAGCGGCCGCTTACCGAAGGTGGTTACTACAGCTTTCAGGCGGCCTACACGTTTGGGCGTGCGACATCGATCAACGACGGCACCTCGTCGCAGGCCATTTCCAACTGGCGCTTTACACCTAACGTAAACGGCCTGAACACCCTAAACCAGTTTGAAAGCACAACTTCGAACTACCAGATCAACCACAGAATCATTACCTCGGTAACAGGGGTGGTCGCCTACGGTGGCTTTGGCCGCACCACCCTCACGCTCTTTTACCAAGGCCGATCGGGTGACCGCTATTCGTTTATTTATAACGACGATGCTAACCGAGAGGATTTGCTGAATACGACTGGCAATGATCTCATTTTTGTGCCGGCTTCTCGCGACCAGATTAACTTGATATCTACACCGGGCACCATCCGAAACCCAGCTACAGGGCTTCCGTACACTGCTGATGAGCAGTGGGCACTGCTGGATGCCTTCATTGAGCAAGACCCTTACCTGAGTTCGCGCCGGGGCCAGTATGCCGAACGCAACGGTGCAGAGGCGCCCTGGAACCACCAGATTGATGCCAGCCTGCGCCAGGATTTCTACCTAGATATCAATGGTAAGGAACACACGCTACAACTCTCGGTAGACGTGTTCAACGTGGCGAACCTGATAAACAAGGAATGGGGTCGTCAGTACTTCGCTGGGTTCAACACCTTTGAACTCATCACGTTCCGTGGCTTTTCGGGTTCTGTCCCCCAGTACAATTTCATTCCACCCAGCACCGGCGAAACGTATAGTACCTCCACTGGGGCTTCTATCTGGCAGATGCAGCTAGGGGTCCGGTATAGTTTCTAGGGGTAGCGCTAGTGGTTTTGGCAAAGGGTCCGAACCAACGGGCCCTTTGCGCACGTAGCGGGCTCTATTTTGCGGCATGAAACGCGTTGGGTGGGTACTGCTACTACTACTGGGGAGCCTACAGACCATGGGCCAAAGTGCCGATGTGCTGCTCCACGACGATGTCTACCCGCTGCTCGACCGGCTCGACATCCAGGGCCGCTTGGCCGCGCCATTGCCCAGTGAGCTCAAGCCCTACCCACGGAGCGAAGTAGCGCTCTGGCTGGCGGGCGCCGATAGCCAGGGGCTGGGCCGCCGTGCGCGCGGGTGGATTGACCGTGCACGGTTCCGACTCGACGAAGACTACCTTACTGGCGGCAAGCGCGGGTTCTGGAACACCTTTTTCACCAACGGGCGCGACCTGTACCACCACCGCGACAGCAGCTTCAGTTTGTACGTTAGCCCGCTGCTGTACTTCGGGGCCGGGCAAGACCAGCCCGATGGCGCCGAAGCCAGCAACCTATACCGCAACAGCCGGGGCCTTCAACTGCATGGCTCGCTCTTGGGCAAAGTTGGCTTTTACGCCGACCTTGTCGAGACGCAGCAACGCTTCCCGGCCTTTTGGCGCGCCTCGATTGAGCAG
>JANRLA010000073.1:0-44942 GCA_033763015.1 Bacteroidia bacterium | reverse complement strand
GCCGCCAGCGTAACGCACGCCGCGATGGCCTCGTCGGTGTAGGTTACGTTGTGGTGGTCTTCGTACTTCTCGCGGATGTTGTGCAGGATCTGCTTCGTTTCGTCTTCGGTCGTGGGGTCGACCATGATTTTCTGGAACCGGCGTTCGAGCGCCCCATCTTTTTCGATGTACTGGCGGTATTCGTCGAGCGTCGTGGCACCGATGCACTGGATCTCGCCGCGCGCCAGGGCCGGCTTGAACATGTTCGAGGCATCGAGCGAGCCCGACGCGCCCCCGGCACCCACAATGGTGTGTAGCTCGTCGATGAATAGGATGACGTCGGGGCTTTTCTCCAGCTCAGCCAACACGGCTTTCATCCGCTCTTCAAACTGGCCGCGGTACTTGGTACCGGCCACCAAGCTCGCGATGTCGAGGCTCACGACACGTTTGTTGAAGAGCACCCGGCTCACTTTACGCTGTACGATGCGCAGGGCCAGGCCCTCGGCAATGGCAGTCTTGCCCACACCGGGCTCGCCAATCAGAACCGGGTTATTCTTTTTGCGTCGGCTGAGCACCTGGGCCACGCGCTCAATCTCACGGTCGCGGCCAATGATGGGGTCGAGTTTGTTTTCCTCGGCCATCTTCGTCAGGTCGCGGCCAAAGTTGTCGAGCACCGGCGTCTTGCTCTTCACGTTCTTCTTGGTGCGCTCGGGTTGGCCGCTCTCGCCGGGCTCGGCCGGTTCGGTGGTCATAGCCATTTTGATGCCTTCGCCAGAGTGTTCAAGCTCCTGGCGTACGATTTCGTAGGTCACGTTGAAACGGGCGAGGATTTGGGCGGCGATGTTGTCTTCGTCGCGCAGGAGTGAGAGCAGCAGGTGCTCGGTGCCAATCACGTCGCTCTTGAAAAGCTTGGCCTCCAGGTACGTGATTTTCAGCACCTTCTCAGCCTGCTTGGTGAGCGGGATATTGCCGATGTTGACGTTGGTGTTCGTTACGCGCACCGATTCTTCGATCGTTTTGCGCAGCCGCTGGAGGTCTAGCCCCAGGTTGACCAGCAGCTTGATGGCAAGCCCTTCGCCTTCGCGAATCAGGCCCAAGAGCAGGTGTTCGGTTCCTATGTAGTCGTGGCCCAGCCGCAAGGCTTCTTCACGGCTATACGAAATGACGTCGCGAACTCGGTTTGAAAAATTTGCTTCCATGCAACCAGGTAAACTCAACCCCTAACAAGATACAGAAACGCTTCGTGCGTTCTGCTTCGCACGGCAGACCGGCGCTTTCTTTTGCCGGGGCAGGGTACGGGTGCGTATCCCCCCCCTCCGGCTCTAGTTGGCGCTTAGCCTACGGTGCTGTACTGGGTGAGCAAAAGCAGTACCAGTGCCATAACCATCAGGTTGACCAGCGAAATTGGCAGGAACCGTTTCCAGCCAATGTCCATGAGCTGGTTGTACTTGAAGCGTGGCAGGGTCCAGCGAATCCAGATGTAGACGAAGATGAAGAAGAACATCTTCAGCATGAAGGCCGAAACCTGTGCTACGGTGAGCACCAGCGGGGGCCAGCTTTCTACACCCATAAAACCGGCAAACGGTATCTGGTAGCCGCCCAGGAACAGCGCCGTGATAAAGCCCGAGCCAATGATGACGTGCAGGTACTCGGCCAGGTAAAAGGCCCCAAACTTCATCGAGCTGTACTCGGTATGGAAGCCGCCCACGAGCTCCTGCTCGGCCTCAACCAGGTCGAAGGGCGCCCGGTTGGCTTCGGCAATGAGCGCGGTGGCGAAAATGAGGAAGCCAATGGGGTTGACGAAAACGAACCAAACGTCCTTCTGGGCCTCGGCAATCGTGCTGATGCGCAGGTACTCTGAGCCCTCGGGCGCAAAGTGGTTGCTCAGCAGCACCACGCTCACTACCGAGAGGCCCATCGCCAGCTCGTACGAAATCATCTGCGCCGAGGAGCGCAGGCCCCCCAAGAGCGAGTACTTGCTGTTACTCCCCCAGCCCGAAAGTGTAACCCCGTACACGGCAATCGAGCCCGTGGCCAACAGGTAGAGCACCCCGATATTGGCATCGAAAAACATGAGCCCATCGGCCAGTGGCAGCATCGCCAGGCTGCACACCGCCAGCGTTACGGCGATGACTGGGGCCAAAAAGTGAACAAACCGGTTGGCGTTGGCCGGTACGATGTCTTCCTTGAGCAACAGTTTAACGGCATCGGCGGCGGGCTGCAAGAGCCCCAGGGGCCCTACGCGGTTGGGCCCCACCCGTTGTTGGATAAAGGCCGCTATCCGGCGCTCGGCGTACGTGGTGTACGCGGCCAGGGTCAGGAAGACGAACAGCAGGGCCAGGGCAAACAGCAGGATGTAGAGCAGCGGGTGCATGGCCGTGAAACTAGCCAAAAGATGGCACGGGTAGCGCAGCGCAGGCGGTCTTTAGACAGAATTTTGGCCCGCCATGGCCCGCAGCACGGCGGTGGCCTGGGGCCCGGTGTTGCACAAGAGGTCTACGACACTTAGGTCTGCGGCAAAGGGCCCAAAGGGCTGGTAGTACGGCGCTGGCTGTAGGGCTGGGTGCGGCGTGCGGTCGTCGAGGATTTCGGGGCTACAACCGACTGGAGGAGTGGCCACGACCTCGAGCCGTGCCTGGAGCCCCAGGTGCCCGGCCAGTAGCTGCACAAGCGGCAGGCAAAGGCCAAGCAGGGTGTCAGGCCGGGTGGCCAGGTGTGCCAAAATGTCGGGTATCACGTTGGCGTAAAACGGCGTCGCGCGGTAGGCCGTCACCAGGGTGCCGGTGTGCAGCCGCACCCAGTCGTCGGCGTAGCTCAGGTGCACCTCGGGCAGCGGGGGCTGCCGCCTACCTTTCACCACCGTGGCGGTGAGGGCCTGCACGCGGTTGGGGCCCTTTACCCAGCAGCGGTTGAAGAGCGTCTGCTTCCGGTAGCGGATGCCGGTCGGCAGGTAGACGTGCTCGGCCGAAAGGGCCAGGGCCCACCAGCCCACCGGGGGCAGGTAATACGGTTCCAGCACCACTGGGGCCATGGGTGCGAACCTACGGCGCGCTACCTTGGCCGCCGCAATGGACGCCCAGTACGAAGCCAAATACCACACCCTCGAAGAGCGCCACTGGTGGTTCCGGGGCCGCCGCGACCTCCTCTTGCGCTGGCTGCGGCGCGTGCCCACCACTGCGCGCATCCTCGAAATCGGGTGCTCGGGTGGGCCACTGCTACTGGCGCTGCACGAACGTGGCTACACGCACCTGGGGGGTATCGATATCTCAGAGAGCGGCATAGCCCTGGCCCAGGCGCGGGGGCTATCCCACGTGGCGGTGATGGACGCCGCCCACCCTACGCTGCCCCACGGCGCGTACGATCTGCTCATCGCCTCAGATGTGCTTGAGCACATCCGAGGCGAAGGGGCTGCCCTCAACGCCTGGTACGACCTCTTGGCCCCCGGCGGGCAGCTCTGGGTCTTTGTGCCCGCCTACGAGTTCCTCTGGAGCGCCCACGACCTGGCCAACCACCACCAGCGCCGCTACACCCGCCGTAGCCTTCGTGCCGCCCTCGCCCAGGCGGGCTTTACCGTAGAGCGGGCTGGGTATTGGAACGCGGCGCTGTTCCTGCCCGCTGCCCTAATACGCCTGCCCCAGCGCAAGGTGCGCCACCTGCCGCCCGGCAAACCACTGCCCAGCGACGACCTGCGGCCACTGCCGGGGCCGCTCAACACGGCGCTGACGACCTGGCTACGGCTCGAAAATGCGCTGCTGCCCTACCTGGGCTACCCCTTTGGCGTGAGCGCCTGGGCCGTAGCCCAAAAGCCCTAGGCCAGCGCCAGGAGCACCTCGGCCCAGCGGCGCGGGGCCTCGGGGTGGTAGCCCAGAAACAGCACGGGCTCGAAGAGCTCAAGCTCCATTAGGCAGAAGGTGCCGCCCAGCACCACCCCATCTACCCGGGCGTAGTGCGGCGGGGCGGGGCAAGGCACTAGGGCCGCTTCGGCCTGTGCGATGAGACCTGGGCTGGGGCTGTAGGGCTCGGTGCTGCCGCCGTGCTCGGCCTGCACCCGAAAGTCGCCGGGCTTGGGCCGCTTGCGTACCGCGTGGCTGTACCGGCCGCCCAGGAAGATGAGCGACAGCTCACCCTCGGTTTCAATCTCGGGCACATAGGGCTGCACAAGCACCGTATCGGTGGCCAGCAGGCGGTCGTAGAGCGGCTGGTGCTGAGCGCAGTTTTCGGGGGTGACCACCACCGTGTCGCGCGCCGTGGCCGAGACCGCCGGTTTGAGCACCGCCCGGTGCCACCCCTGGGCCCGGAGCACCTCGGCCAGCGGCAGGGCCTCGCCGGGGCGCACGAACTGCGTCGGCACGATGGGTACCCCGGCGTGGTGCAGCTGGGCCAGGTAGCCCTTGTGCAGGTTCCAGTAGATGAGTGTGGCGGGGTTGATGAGCCGGGCGCCGCTGGTGGCGGCGTGGTCGAGCCAGGCGCGGAAGTCGGCGGGCCGTCGGTGGTAGTCCCACGTATTCCGGAACACGTACCGGGTGGCCGGGTCGAACGCCTGCACGGCCTCCCAGGGCACCTCGGTGTAGGTTGCCCCGGCGGCTGCCAGCAGTGGCAGCACCAGGGCATCGTCGGTGTGCAGGGTAGGGTGGGCCGCTTCGGTCAAAAAGCAGAAGTGGGGCATGCGGCGCAAGTTCGGGGGCCGGGGGGCTTAGCCCAGCAGCCGCGTGGCCAGAATACTCAGGGGCGCCAGGCCGCGCAGCGCCGGGGCACCGCCCAGGGTTTCTTCGAACGCTTGGGCGAAACCGGCCAGGGGGTCGGCGCCGGTGGCGGCGCGGTAGGCCCGTACGGCACTCCAGGTATCGAGGTAGGCCACCAGGGTTGCGGGCGTGTAGTCGGTGGCCAGGAACAGCTCGGGTGGGGTAATCAGGCGGGGGAAGGGGAAGTGCAGCGTCGTCAGCCGCGCGTCGATCAGCCGTCGGCGTTCGTCCCAGTACCCCTCCAGCACCGTGTGGTACAGGTGTTGCACTAGGGCATCTGCCGGGCCCACAAACCGGGGCACACCGTACACCCACACCGCCAACAGCGCACCCGGTTTGGCTACCCGGCGCACCTCGGGGTAAAACACCTCCAGGTCGAACCAGTGAATGGCCTGGCCTACCGTAACAAGGTCTACCGACTGGTCCGGTAGGCCCGACTGGCCCGCATCGGTCTGGTGGTACGTCACCCTGGGGTGGGTCTTTGCGTGGGCCAGTTGGGCCGCGCTTGTATCGGTAGCCCACACGGCCGCCATGTGCTGGGCCAGGTCGAGCGCAACTTGGCCATTGCCCGTGCCCACATCCCAGGCCAGGTCGCGGCCGGGCACCTCGGTCATGAGCCAGGTGTAGAGCGCCGCCGGGTACATAGGCCGTGCCGCGGCATACGCTCGGGCGTGGTCGGGGTCGGCAAAGCGGCTCATACCGGTGCTACAAGGTGGCCAAAAATTCGTGTACCAGCTTGATACTCATGGCGCCTTCGCCCACGGCCCCGGCTACCCGGTTCATGGCCCCGGCGCGCACATCGCCTGCGGCAAACACCCCCGGGACCGAGGTTTCGAGGAACATGGGCGGCCGCGCCTGCCGCCACTGCTGCTTGAAGGCCGGGTCGCGCTGCAGGTCGGCGCCCGTGAGCACAAAGCCCCGCTCGTTGCGCAGCAACTCGGCCGGTAGCCAATCGGTGTAGGGCTTGGCCCCGATGAAGATGAGCAGCACGCTGGCGGGCACTGCCCGCTCGTGGCTTCCGTCGAGGTCTTCAAGCACCACGCACTCCAGGTACTCGTTGCCGCGCACTTCTTTTAGGTTCGTTAGCGGCAAGAGGTGGATGTTCGCCGCCTCGTCAATGCGGTCAATGAGGTAGCTCGACATCGTTTCGCGCAAATCGGGCGTGCGCACCACGATGTACACGTCTTTGGCAAACCCCGCCAGGTAGAGCGCCGCCTGCCCCGCCGAGTTGCCCCCGCCCACGATGTACACGTCTTTGTCGCGGCAGGCGTGGGCTTCGGTGTTGGCCGCCCCGTAGTACACCCCGGCGCCGGTAAACTGGTCTATGTTCGCCGCCGGGTGGCGCCGGTAGTCTACGCCCGTGGCCAGTACCACGGCTTTGGCGTTTACTTCGGTGCCATCGGCCAGGGTAATCACTTTGTAGGGTGCCTGGTAGCGCAGGCTGGCCACGGTTTGGGGGGCCAGAAACTCGACCCCAAAGCGCTGTGCCTGGGCAATGGCCCGGCGTGAGAGGTCGGCGCCCGACAGGCCGCTGGGGAACCCCAGGTAGTTCTCAATCCGCGAGCTGGTGCCCGCCTGGCCCCCCGGCGCCCGCCGCTCAATGAGCAGCGTCGAGAGGCCCTCTGAGCCGCCGTACACCCCAGCTGCCAGCCCCGCGGGCCCTGCCCCAATGATCACCACGTCGTACACATTCGTGCTGGCATGGGGTCTGAGGCCCACCTTTTCGGCGATGGGGACCAGGTCGGGGCTACGCAGCACCGAGCCGTCTTCAAATACCACCGCCGGCAGGTCGTCTGCGCCCAGGCCGTGCAAGGCCATGAGTTCGGTGGCCGCGGGGTCGGTCAGGGCATCGAGCCAGAGGTAGGGGATGAGGTTGCCGCTGAGGAAATCTTTGATCTGGTGCGCTTTGGGCGAGTGCTGGTAGCCCACCACCCGGATGCCAATGAAGGGCGGGATAAACTGGCTCTGCCAGGCCTCCAACTGGTCGTCAAGCACGGGGTAGAGGTTCTCCTCGGGGGGGTCCCAGGGCTTGACCAAGTAGTAGTCTAGCCCCACCTGGTTGATGGCACGGATGGCGGCCTCGATGTCGGAATAGGCCGTCAGCAGTACCCGCTTGGCCTCGGGGTAGAGCACCTTGGCTTGGGCCAGGAAGTCAACGCCCAGCATTTCGGGCATCCGCTGGTCCGACAGGAACAGGGCCACCACCTCCTGCTGCTGCTTGAGCTGGGTCAGGGTCGAGAGGGCCTCTTGGGCACTCTCGGTACTCAGAATCCGGTAGTCGTTGCGGTAGCGCGTGCGCAGGTCGCGCACCACTGCCCGCAGCACCTGGGGGTCGTCGTCGAGGGCTAGTAGAATGGGTTTTTTATCGGCCATACGGGGTAGAGGGTCAGGCAATGGGTAGGCAGACGGTGAACACCGTTTGGCCGGGCTGCGAGCGCAGGGTCACGGTGCCGTTGTGCTTTTTGACGATGCGCAGGGCGATGTCGAGGCCCAGGCCCGTGCCTTGCCCTACGCCTTTGGTGGTAAAGAAGGGCTCGAAGATGCGGTGCTGGATCTCGGGCGCAATGCCGGTGCCATTGTCTTCGATGTCTACCAGCACAAAGCCGGGGGTGTTGCTGTAGGTACGCAGAGTGAGCAGGCCCGTACCGTCGGTGGGCAGGGCGTCGAGGGCGTTGACGATGAGGTTGGTCCACACCTGGTTCAGCTCGCCCTCCAGGCCCCGGATGCTGGGCAGGGTTTCGTTGAACGCGCGCACTACCTGCACCTTGCGGTCTTTGAATTTGTGGCCCAATAGCGTGAGGGTGCTTTGCAGGCCGCGGTGTAGGTCGACGGGCGCGTAGTCGGCCCCCTGGTCCATGTGGCTGTAGCTTTTCACAGCCGAGACCAGTTCTGTGATCCGGGCTGCGGCCTCGACAATGTCGCGTGTCAGGCGCTGGGCTTCGCAGGTTGCGGCCAGCCATTCGATGAAGTCGGCAAAGCCGGTGGCGGGCAGCTGGGTCTGCAGCTGGGCCAGTAGCTCGGCATCGAGCCCAGCATCGGCCAGGGTAGGGGCCAGGGCGTCGGCGGTGTCGGGTAGCGCATCCAGGAGCAGGTCGGCGATGGCCTCTTCGCGGGCCGTGCGCTGCAAGAGCGTTAGTTTTTGGTGCTGGTGGGCCGCCTGGTAGGCCCGCACCTGCTCAAAGGCCCGCAAGAGCAGGTCTGGGTCCATTTGGCAGCGCTGCAGCTCCAGCATTTCGGTATCGACCTGGGCCAGCTGGCCTTCCAGCGACTGCGCCGCGCGGCGAATAGCCGCCGCCGGGTTGTTCAGTTCGTGCGCCAGGCCCGCCGAGAGCCGCCCCAGGGCCATGAGCTTTTCCTGCTGCTGCTGGTTACGGGCCTGTTCGCGCACCCGGTCGGTCATCACCTCCACCAACCGCTGCAAGAGCTCGGGGCTCACCTGCTCGAGCTCTCGGAACAGGTCGCGGTGCAGCTGAAAGAGCCGCAGGTCGGTCAGTGCCAGCCCCTGCCCCCCGGCGGTGCGCATCCGGCTGTAGGGCAGCACCCCGGTAATGGCCCCGGGCAGTAGAGTCGAGAACGGTTGGAGCACCCCGTTTACCGGGGTGCGGATTTCGGCACGGCCCGCCAGCACAAACATCAGATGGTCTACCGGGTCGCCTACCTTGAAGTACACTTCGCCAGCGGCTACCTCATGCACCGTGCCGTGGGTTAACAGCCACGTGAGCGCCTCCTCGGGGAGGTCGGCCAGGGTAGGCACACTGCGGAGCTCGGCGACCGTTACGGCCACTGTAGGGATGGTATCCATGTTGCAACACTAACAAACACTGGGCACGGTTGGTGCTCAGTGCACCGCAATCAGGGTTTCTTCGCGGTGTTTGGCCAGGTAGGTCATGAACGGGGTGCCACCGGTGCCCACCACGTTGCTGTTGTTGGCCTGCTGCGCCTGTTTGTGGATGTAGCTGGCGGCGTACTCCAGGTGCCGGGCCCTGAAGCGGTACAGGGTGTCTACGCAGTGGTTGTACGCCGCCACGAGCCGGGCGTCGGTGCGGTGGGCTTCTACCCGGGCGCGTACGGTGCTCTGGGCCTCGACGGCCTCGAGGAAGCGCCGGTGCGGCAGGGGCATGTAGTCGCGCATTTCGAGCAGGTACTCCTTCAGCGGGTCGTTCTGGTGCGTAACCCCCAAGAGGCCGTCTAGGGTAGGTACAATGGTGCTTTGGGCCCCGGTTTCGCCCCTAAAGGTCTGGGGCGCATCGCCGTACTGGCCGGTGTACACCAGCCCATTGGGCAGGTCGGGGTTGTTTTTGGTGCCGAAGATGTAGGGCCGCACACGGGTGTAGTAGATGTATGGGTCGCAGGCTTCGGGCATGCGGTTCAGGGTCGCGAGCATGGCTTCCAGCCCGCGTGCCACGTGCTCCAGGCCGGCGCTCAGGGCATCTACCTCGCCAGTGCTGGCGGCGGCCAGGCAGGCCGGGATGGCTGTCAGCGCTTTGGCCGCCCGGTACTCGATGTCTACGTGGATGAGGATAAACCAGTCCTCGTCGAGCCCCCCCAAGAAGTTTTGTACGATCTGGATGTTGCCCAGCACCGGCGGCTGCCCGGGGTCTATGCGCTGCCAGTTAAACAGGCAGTAGGCGGGGTACGAGAGGATGGGGTGCCGCCCCAGCGCCTGGGCTGTGCCTACCCATGCCCGGCTCAGTTCGCGGGGCAGGGCCGTGGGCAGGGTCACTTCGCCCCACAGGTAGCCGTGGCCCAGGTAGCTCAGGGTGCGCAGGTCGATTTCTTGGGCCACCCCTTCGGCCCCAAACTGCCACTCGGGCAGCTCTTCGACCATCCGCTTAAAGGCTGGGGTATGTAGCAGCTTAGGCAGCTCCAGCGCCAGGGCGTGCCATTCGAGGTTGGCTTCGGGGTCGAAGCCGGGTTCGGTCTCGGGCAAAAAGCCCGTCGTGGGGCTCACGTTGTACAGGGCCAGGTCGAGCATGGGGCAAGTGGGTTTGCCACTAAAAGTAACCTCTTGCCCCGGCTGCTCCTAGCCCCGGCCTACTGGGCGCGCGGGTTTGTTCGCGTGAGGGCTTTTGTGGTGTCGCGTGGGGCGGCGTGCTTACCCAGCACGACCAGCTCGGGCCCCTCGATGTACACCTCGCGCACACCCTCGCGGGCACAGGCCGGGCCCTGCCACCACACCTCGAGCACCCCATCGGGGGCCACCTGGGTTTTGACGTAGGGCTGGGCGCCGGGGTCGGCGGTCACCTCGACCACCGTGTACGGGCCCGGCACGACAATTACGTTCAGGTCGTCGTACACCTCGACACCCCAAAAGTCTTCGGTGTACCGGTAGTCGGTCACCCGGTAGCCCACCAGTTCGGGGCACAGGCCATCGACTACGACCAAGCACCCCGGCGCGGTTAGGGCCAAGGCTACAAGTAACAGGGGGACGAGTTGGCGTTTCATGGCAGTAGGTTGGTTCGTTCACCAGAGCCTGTGCCAAGCGCCGTGCCGAAAACCGTTAACCGCTTCTAAACGCCTACGAAGCCTTTGATTGCCAGCTGGTTAGTTGGAACAGGTTGTCGGAGACCGTGAACGGCCCGCAGAGGTACACCGCCAGCTGCTGGCGTGTAAAGTAGTAGCTACCCCCCTGCAGGATGCGGGCCTCGATGCGTGCCGGGTCAAAGCCCAGGTACTCGGCTGCCAGGCGCTTCCATTGGTCGAGCCATTCGTACTGAAAGCGGTCGGCGCTGTCTTGCCACAGCCCCATCCAGGCCTGGAGCGTGGGCGGCCAGTCGCCAATGCCCGTCGTGGGCGAGAAGGCCGACCACGGCGCATCGAGCCGTACCTGCGGCAAGTGCTGCAAAAAAACGTGGTACCACTGCGTGTGCTCGGGCACGGTGGGCGTGAGGTGCTGTAGGCTCTGGCTGAGCAGAAACGCATTGGTGGCCAGGGCTGCAGGCAGGGTGGCCGAGCGTAGGTCGAGGATGGCCAGGGGCTCGCCGGTGCGCTCCAGGATGGCCAGCGTAGCGGCGCCGGGCAGCTCTAGGGCGCGGTAGTCGCGGGCGATGGTGTAGCGGTCGCCCAGGTCTTCGTGCAGCCGGAAGGCAAGCTTGTCGCGCACCACGGCCTCGGGCGGCGCGGTGGCGGCCAGAAAGGCCAGTTCATTGGGCATGAAGTAGCCCGGCAGCTGCTCTAGGTGCCTAAGCAGGCGCTCGCGCAGCGTATCTAACATAGCAGGTGCAAAGGTAGGCGCTGCTTTTTGCTAGTTTGCCGACATGGCAGCTGCCACAGTGCCCACCGCCCAATCGCTCGACGCGAGCGATACCCTGGCCCCCTACCGCGACCAGTTTCACATCCCCACCGGCCCCGATGGCCAGCCCACGGCCTACCTCAACGGCAATTCCCTCGGCCTGCAGTGCCACGGCGCCCTGGCCGAGCTTACCCGTGAGACCGACCGCTGGGCCGCCCACGGCGTGGGTGGCTGGCACGACCCCCAGGGCGCCTGGCTGCCCTACCACGAGCACTTTGCCGAGCCACTGGCCCGCCTGGTGGGGGCCCTGCCCCGCGAGGTGGTCGCCATGGGGGCCCTGAGCACCAACCTGCACCTGCTGCTGGCCTCGTTTTACCAGCCCCGCGGCACGCGCGATGTGGTGGTGATGGAGGCCGCCGCCTTCCCCTCAGACCTCTACGCCATCAAGAGCCACCTGCGCCTGCGTGGGGTGCCCGAAGACCGGCTGGTGCTCCTCGAGCCCCTGCCTGGCGAAGCCACCCTGCGCACCGAGGCCATCCTAACGGCGCTCGAGAAGCTAGGGCCGCGCCTGGCGCTGGTGCTGCTGGGCGGGGTAAACTACCTCACGGGCCAGTTCTTCGACCTCAAGCCCATCGTCGCGGCCACCCACCGCGTGGGCGGGCTCTTCCTCACCGACCTGGCCCACGCCATCGGCAACGTGCCCCTCGCCCTCCACGATTGGCAGGTAGACGGCGCTGCGTGGTGCAGCTACAAGTACCTCAACGGCGGGCCGGGTGCCGTGGCAGGCCTTTTTGTCCACGAGCGGCACCTGGTGCGGCCCGACATCAACCGGCTGGAGGGCTGGTGGGGGCACGACAAGGCCACCCGCTTTGCCATGCCGCCCGACTTTCTGCCCATCCCTACCGCCGAGGCCTGGCAGATCAGTACCCCCAGCATCCTGAGCATGGCGCCCCTACGCGGGGCCTTGCAGCTCTTCGACCAGGCCGGGCTACCGGCCCTCAGGGCCAAGTCGGTGGCCCTCACCCAGTTTGCCCTCGACCGGCTGGCCGAGCTGCCCGCGGGGCGTGTCGAGGTACTCACACCCCTTGACCCCACGGCCCGGGGCAGCCAGCTCAGCCTGCGGGTACCGGGGGCCAGCAAAGCCGTTCACCAGGCGCTGCTGGATGCCGGGGTGGTGTGCGACTTCCGTTCGCCCGATATCATCCGGATTGCGCCGGCGCCGCTCTACAACTCGTTTGCCGACGTCGAGCGGTTCGTCGCAACCCTCGCTCGGCTCCTCGGCTAGTGCGCTAGGCTGGTGGGCTAGCGCTCCAGGTCGCGCAGTTTGAGCAGCAGTGCCTCGAGTGCGGGGCCGTCTTCGGGCCTGAACTGTAGGCCCCGGGTCAATTCGCCAATCAGCTTCATGTCTTCGGTGCGCACCAGCCCGGCCAGCCGCAGCTGGCTCACCAGGTTGCCCAGCACCGCCAGTTTGATACTGCTCAGCTCGGCCTCAGAGATGCCCAGTACGTGCCGCACGGCATCGATTTTGGCAATCTCGGCGGCCGTAATCAGGCCATCTTGGCTGGCCTGGAGCACCAGTTCCACCAGTCGGTCGTGGGCGTCGGGGGTACCCACCGCCGCGCGGTAGTAAGTCAGTTCGTCGGCACTCAGCGCGGCCGTATCGGCTTCGGGCGCTTCGGTGCGTAGCCCCAGCTTCTGGCCCACTTCCTGGGCCGTGCGCTGCAACTCTTCGAGGAACATCGAGAGTACGTTGTGGGGCGTAAGGGGGTCTTCGGGTGGGTGCATTGGGTCGGTTTCGGCTCCTCAAGCTACGCCCCACCGGTGGCCGGTACAACGTTTGGCCCAGTGCGTGTAGCTTCGCAGGTATGGCACGCAGTAGGGCACGCAGGAATGCACACTGGGGGTGGCTACTGGGCATGGGTGGGCTGATGGGGCTGCTGCTCCTGGGCCCCCACGCCAGCGGCCAGGGGCTACGCATCAACGGCCGGGTGACCGACGAGGCCACGCAAGAGCCGCTGGCTTACGCTACCGTTGCCATTGAGGGTACCAGCATTGGGGTGGTGGCCAACGGCGAGGGCTACTTTACACTGGCCGTACCCGAGGCCCACCGCCAAGGTGCGCTGCTGGTCTCGTTTCTGGGCTACGGCCAGCAGCGCTACCCTTTGCAGGGTGTGGCCGACGGCGTGACCTTCCGGCTGAGCAGCCGTGGCATTTCGACCCACGAGATTTCGATCGAAGCCCGGGTTGACACCCCTCTCATTGAGCGTGTGGTGCGCAAGATCGAATACAACTACCCTCAGGTACCGACGCTACTTACTGGCTTTTACCGCAACCGGCTGCAACTCGAGAGCACCGACGAAGACCTCCAGTTTTCAGAGGCTGTACTTCAGATGTACAAGGCCGCCTACCAGTTTTCGTACGACGAAGACCAGGTCCGGCTCCTCAAAGGCCGTAAGGGTGCCGATCGGTATACCGTCACTTCGCGCGACGGCAAGTACCGCGCCGAGCTGCCACACCTGGTCGCAGGGCCCCAGGCCGGGTCTAAGGTGGATGTTGCGGCCCTGCGCCCGCCGTTCCTAAACCTGCTCACGCTCGACCATTACGACTACCAGGTTGTCGCCGAAACGGTACACGAAGAGCGGCCGGTGTACGTAGTGACCTACGCGCCCAAAGACAGCGCCAACGCCGAAGCCCACAGCGCCGGTACCCTCTACATCGACCAGGCCACCGAGGCCCTGGTGCGGGCCGAGTTTACCACCCACCCTCGCCGTATTGAGCAGAGCAACCGGGTGAAAAGTGAGCTGCTGACCCTGCGGCAGCACCAGACCGTCCAATACCGGCGCCTGGGCGATACCTGGTACCTGCACTACGTATCGGCCGAAACCGAGTACCGCAGCCGTACCACCCAGCAAAAGCTGCTCCTGGCGCTCGAATTTCTGGTGACCGACATTGCCACCGACGACATCCGCCCCTTCAAGCGCAAAGACATCCTGGCCGAATCTGACGTACTGACCGAGTACATCGGGCCTGTCGACACGGCGTTCTGGGAGAGCTACAACGTCATCCGGAACTAGTGTGGCGCCGCTGCCCCTGGGCTTTTACGCCCGCCCCGATGTCGTTGCCATCGCCCAGGAACTCATCGGTAAACTTGTTTGCAGCCGTACCGACGACGGACATTTTACCGTCGGCCGTATCGTCGAAACCGAAGCCTACGCCGGCACCACCGACCGCGCCAGCCATGCCTACAACGGCCGCCGTACCGCCCGCACCGAGGTGATGTTTGGCCCCCCGGGCGTGGCGTACGTGTACCTGGTGTACGGCATGTACCACCTGCTCAATGTTGTGACCCACAGCGCGGGCGTGCCCCACGCGGTGCTCATCCGGGCCCTGGAGCCCACCGAGGGGCTGGCCACCATGCTCGAGCGCCGGCGCCTGGCGCGCCCCGAGCGGCGGCTGACCGGCGGGCCCGGCCTACTCACCCAGGCGCTGGGCATCACCGTGGCCACCCACAACGGTGCATCGCTCACTGGGCCCGACGTATGGCTTGCCGATGCTCCTGCCGTCTCGGCAGCCGACCTGGTAGCCAGCCCACGCGTGGGGGTCGCCTACGCCGCCGAAGACGCGCTCCTGCCGTACCGTTTTCGGCTACGGGGGTCACCGTGGACCAGCCCCGCGCGGTAACCTAGGGCCCGGGCACCAGGTCGGTGGCTATCTGGGCGCTTTGCAGGCACAGCGGGATGCCGCCACCGGGGTGTACGCTGCCACCGACGAAGTAGAGCCCCCGCACCCGGCCGCTGCGGTTGGGGTGGCGCAAAAAGGCCGCCAGGGGGGTGTTGCTGGCGTTGCCGTACAGGGCCCCGCCGTACGAGGAGGTCCGTTGGGCAATGAGGCGCGGCTCGAGCACCGCCTCGGTAGCGATGAGCGGCTCGATGGGGCGGCCCAGGGCCGAGGAGAGCTTACCCAGCACCCGTTGGCGGGTGTGGGCAATGAGCGTATCCCAGGGCTGGCCGCTGTCGTGAGGGGTGTTTACCATGACAAACCAGTTTTCGCAGCCCGGCGGTGCATCGGTGGGCTGGTACTTACTGCTGATGTTGAGGTACACGGTGGGGTCGGTGGGGATGGTCTTCCGTCGGAACAGGTCCTCGAATTCCGATCGGTAGTCGCCGCTAAAGAAGATGTTGTGCAGGCCCATCGCCTCGAACTGCGCGCGGATGCCCCAGTAGAAAATCAGGCCCGAGGTGCTTTTTTCTTGGGCCAAGAGCCCTTCGGGCGCTTGCACCTGCGGCAGCAGATTGCGGTACGTCGCCACCAGGTCGGCGTTCGAGACCACCACCGAGGCCGGCAGCACCTCGCCCGCCACCCGAACACCGGCTACCGATCGGCCTTCCGTTACGATTTGCTCGGCGGGGCTGTCGGTACGAAACTGTACCCCCATGCGCTGGGCCAGCGCTACCAGGGCCATCGGTATCTGGTGCATACCACCGTCGGGGAAATACGCCCCCTGGCCAAATTCGAGGTGGGGGATAACACCCAGGGTGGCCGGGGCCCGGTAGGGGTTGCTGCCGTTATAGGTCGCGTACCGATCGAAGAGTTGCACCAGCCGGGCATCGGCAACCGCAGCGGCATTCGCGCGGTGCAGCGTACGTAGGCCGTCTATCTGCGGCAGCCGTAGGATAGACAGCAGTGTGGGCCAACGCGCATAGGTCTGCCACCGGTGGAGCGAGCGCTCCAGAAACACGTGGCTCGTAATGCCGTAAATGCGCTTGGCTTTGGCCAGTAGGGCCAGGGTTTTGGCCTGGGGCACGCCAAGCACATCCTGGGCGGCGCGGGCGAACTGCTGGGGGTCGGCGCTGGCGGTAAGCCGCGTGCCGTCGGGCCACCCGTAGCGGCACACCTCGTCTAGGCGCCGGTAGTTAAAGTGGTCGCGTGGGTTTTCGCCCGCCAGGCAGAAGAGCGCGTCTACCTTCTCGGGGGCCGTAAAGAGCGAAGGTCCGGCATCGAAGCGGTAGCCGCCGTCGGTGAACGCCGTGAGTTTACCCCCAACATAGGGGTTGGCTTCGAGCACCGTTACGGCGTACCCCTTGGCCGCGAGCCGGATAGCGGCGGCAATACCGCCAATACCGGCGCCGATGACGACAGCGGGTCGTGCACTACCCATACGCGATGGCAAACCCAGGGCCCGGGAAGGCGAGTTCCGGGCGTGGAGGGTTATTCTTTTACGGGCGCGGCGATGGCTTCGCGCATTTGGGTATCGCTCTGCAGGTTTTTGAGTTTGTAGTAGTCCATAACCCCCAGGTTGCCGCTGCGGAAGGCCTCGGCGATGGCTTGAGGTACCAGCGCTTCGGCCTCAATGACCTTGGCGCGGGCTTCTTGGGCGCGGGCAATGAATTCCTGCTCTTCGGCGACGGCCATGGCGCGGCGCTCTTCGGCTTTGGCGCGGGCCACCTTGAGGTCGGCCTCGGCCTGGTCGGCCATGAGCTTGGCCCCTACGTTGGCGCCAATGTCGATGTCGGCAATGTCAATGGAGAGGATCGTGAAGGCAGTGCCGGCATCGAGGCCCCGTTCGAGTACCTGCTTCGAGATGCGGTCGGGGTTTTCGAGCACCGTTTTGTGCGACACGTCGGAACCGATGGTGGAAACGATGCCCTCACCGATGCGGGCCAGAATGGTGCTCTCGCCAGCGCCACCCACCAGCCGGTGGATGTCGGCGCGCACAGTGATGCGGCTTTTGACGATAAGCTGGATGCCGTCTTTGGCAACGGCAGTGACCGGTGGCGACTCGATGACTTTGGGGTTCACGCTGTCGTGCACGGCCTGGAGTACGTCGCGGCCCGCGAGGTCGATGGCCGTGGCGCGCTTGAAGTCGAGGTCAATGTTGGCTTTGTCGGCCGAGATGAGGGCATCTACCACGGCGTTCACGTTGCCACGGGCCATGAAGTGGGTTTCGATTTCGCCAATCGGGATTTTGAGCCCGCTCTTGGTGGCTTTGATCAGGTTGTTGACGATGAGGCCGGGGGGCACTTTGCGTAGCCGCATCCCCATCAACCGAAAAATGTTGACCGGGACCCCCGAAAAGAGCGACGTGAGCCACAAGCCCACGGGCACGAAATAGAGGAACAGGATGGCCAGGAAGGCAATCCCGATAATGGGCAAAAAGGCAGGGTTCATACCAGTAAACGTGTTTGGGTTCAAATTGCACAAAAATGAATAGCCCCAAAACGGGTTGGCTGTATACGCTAGCGGCCCGTGCTTCGTTTTACCACCCAATACGCTGATTGGGGGCCACGAGCCCGCTGTAACCTATGGCGCAGCCACGTACCGAACCCGCCATCCCCTTCGAGGTACTGTTGTACTACACCTTCGTCCGCGTGCCCGAACCCAACCTGGTGCGGCAGGAGCAGGAGTACCTCTGTAGCCACCTGGGCCTGAAGGGGCGGATTTTAATTGCCGAGGAGGGCATCAACGGCACGGTAAGTGGCCCAGCCAAGGCCACGGCCGCCTACCGCGAGTTCATGCAGCGCCACCCCCTCTTTCGAGGCATTGAGTTCAAGACCGACCCCGCCGTGGGCCACGCGTTTCGGAAACTCAACGTGCGGGTGAAACCCGAGCTGGTGCACCTGGGTCTGCCCCGTACCTGGGATGCGGGCCAAACGACCGCGCCGTTTATCGAGCCCGAGGCGATGCGTGAGCTGCTGCGCAGCCCCCGCGAAGACGTGGTGATCTTAGACACGCGCTCGCGCTACGAAGTAGAGGTGGGCAAGTTCCGCGGGGCCGTTACACTGCCCATCGAACACTTCAGGGAGCTGCCCGAGCACATGGGTGCCCTAGAAGCCTACAAAGACAAGACGCTTGTTACGTACTGCACGGGCGGCATCCGGTGCGAGAAGCTCACGGGTTGGCTGCTGCAGAACGGTTTTGAGAAGGTATACCAGCTGCGGGGCGGTATCATCCGGTACGGCCACGAAGTGGGCGGCGAGGGCTTTGAGGGCAAGTGCTACGTCTTCGATGGCCGCCTGGCCGTAGAGGTCAATACCGTAGACCCCACCGTGGTGGGCCACTGCAGCCGCTGCCAGGCCCCCACAGAGCAGCTTGTGAACTGCGCGAACGCCGACTGCAACGCGCACCTGCTACTCTGCCCCGCCTGTGCAGAGGCGCTGGAGGGGTGCTGCAGCCCGGCCTGCCATGCCAGCCCTCACCGCCGGGTGTACGACGGCAGCGGGGTGTACGTGCGCGGGGTGAACAGCAAAGTGTACGCGGGGTAGCGCCGGAGGCACACTTCTGGCCTTCGGAATTTAGTCCAGTTGTACCTGCCGTGTGTGGATAGTTGGCAGGTGTACGACAGCTCTGCCAACAACCGGCTGATTGGCCGCAAGAACCCAGTGGAGATGCCCGTTATTTTTGACGAAACCGCGTCGAACCCCCATTCATACCCTACGCTAACCCCGCTTCGGGTCCTAGACCAGACGGTGAGCTTTGAAGAGCTGCCCCAGATTATGGCGCTAGGCTATGAAGCGTTTTTGCGCGAGCGGGCCCACGCAAACGATGTTCTGGTCATCTGGCGCAGCGGGGGAGTTGCCCACGTGCCGGCGCAGTCGCTGCTTGAGGAGCTTGAGGCCACGGGCACGATCGTGCAGTAGCCGACCCCTTACCGCGCGTACTTTTGCAGCCACGCCATGGAGCAGCTGCACCTATACAACAGTCTTTCGCGCCGCAAGGAGCTTTTCGAGCCCCTAAACCCCCCATTCGTTGGGCTCTACCTCTGCGGGCCCACGGTGTACAGCGACCCCCACCTGGGCAATGCCCGGTCGGCCGTGAACTTCGACATCCTCTACCGGTACCTGCTGCACCTGGGCTACCGCGTGCGCTACGTACGCAACATCACCGACGTAGGGCACCTGGAGGGCGACGCCGACGAGGGCGAAGACAAAATCGGGAAGAAGGCCCGCCTGGAGCAGGTAGAGCCCATGGAGATCGCGCAGCGGTACGCCGACCGTTACCTCGACATGCTCGATCAGCTCAACGTGCTGCGCCCCAGCATTGTGCCCCGGGCCACGGGCCACATCCCCGAGCAGATCGCGCTCGTCGAAAGCATCCTCGCCGCAGGCTATGCCTACGTAGCGGGGGGCTCGGTGTACTTCGATGTGCCGAAGTACGCCCGCGACTACCCCTACGGCGCGCTCTCGGGCCGAACGCTCGACGAAATGCTGGCCGTGACCCGCGAGCTGGAGGGCACCACCGAGAAGCGCCACCCCGCCGACTTTGCCCTCTGGAAGCGCGCCGCCCCGGAGCACCTCATGCGCTGGCAGAGCCCCTGGGGCGAGGGCTTCCCCGGTTGGCACCTTGAGTGCACCGTGATGAGCACCAAGTACCTGGGCAACCCCTTCGATGTGCACGGCGGCGGCATGGACCTGAAGTTCCCGCACCACGAGGCCGAGATGGCCCAGACCAACGCCTGCTGCCCGCCCGGTGCGCCCACCCACCAGGCGCGCTACTGGCTGCACAACAACATGGTGACCCTCAACGGGGCCAAAATGACCAAGAGCCTGGGCAACACGCTCTCGACCTGGGAGATCTACGCCGGTAGCAGCCCCCTGCTCACGAAAGCCTATTCGCCGATGGCGACACGGTTTTTCATCCTCCAGGCGCACTACCGCAGCACGCTCGACTTTACCGACGCCGGCCTGGCTGCCGCCGAAAAAGGGCTGGGCCGCCTGATGGGGGCGCTGGCCAAGCTGCCTACCCTCACCGCCGGGGCCACCAGCAGCCTCGACGTAGCGGCATGGGAGCGCGACCTCTACGGGGCGCTGAACGACGACCTAAACACTGCCGTGGCCCTGGCCGAGCTCTTCAAGGCCGCCGGGTGGGTACACGCCGTGGCTTCGGGCGAGGAGTCGCTCGACGGCGAGGCCCTTGCGGCCCTGCACGAAACCTACCGCGTGGTGCTGGTAGACGTGCTGGGTCTGAAACCCGAGCTCGACGGCCAGACCCACGCCCAACTCGATGCTACGCTAGGGCTGCTGGTCGAACTGCGGCTCGAGGCCCGGAAGGCGAAAAACTGGGCGCTCTCTGACCGCATACGCGACGAGCTCAAAGCCGCCGGCATCCAGCTCAACGACGGGCCCCAGGGCACGAGCTGGGTGGTGGAGTAACAAGGACGACTACCGGCCTAGAACGGCGGCAGGTCGAAGGCGCCACTGAAGCTGTCGTCGCCCTCGTCGTTCATGCTGCTGCTGAACTTACGCGTGGGCGGCAGAGGGCCGCTGGCGGGGGGGATGGTCGCCTCGGGCGCATCGAAGCCGCTACCGGGCGAGAAGCGGATGGGCATGGGCTGGGCGTCGTACTCGGTGTCTACGAACTTGGCGTACTGGCCCACGAAGCTCAGTTTGGCAACGCCGGTAGGCCCGTTACGCTGCTTTTCGATCAGGATCTCGGCCAGCCCGCGGGTGCTGTTGCCCTCCTCGTCGGTTTCCAGGCCGTAGTACTCGGGCCGGTAGATGAAGCCCACCACGTCGGCGTCTTGCTCAATGGCGCCCGATTCGCGCAGGTCCGAGAGCTGGGGGCGCTTGTCGGTGCCCCGCTGTTCGACCTGGCGGCTGAGCTGCGAAAGGGCAATGACGGCCAGGTCGAGCTCTTTGGCCAGCTCTTTAAGGCCGCGCGAGATACTCGAGATTTCTTGTTCACGGGTGCCGCTTTTGCTGCGGTGGCCGGTCATGAGCTGCAGGTAGTCTACAATGACCAGTTGGATGCCTTTTTCGCTTTTCAGGCGGCGGCATTTGGCCCGCAGGTCGTAGATGGAGAGGGCCGGGGTGTCGTTGATGAACAGCGGGGCTTTGGCCAGGGGGCCCGAGCGCTCGTTGAGCTGGCGCCACTGGTCGGGGCTCAGTTTGCCGGTGCGCAGGTCTTGGAGCTCAAGCTCGCATTCGGCCGAGAGGAGCCGCTGGGCGATCTGGTGGGCGGCCATTTCGAGGCTGAAGAAGGCCACGGGCACCCCGCGTTGCACGGCCGCATTGCGGGCAATGGAGAGCGTGAAGGCAGTTTTCCCCATCCCAGGGCGGGCAGCGAGGATGACCAGGTCTGACGACTGCCAGCCGTTGGTGAGCTTATCGAGGGAGCGGAAGCCGCTCGACACGCCGTTGACCTCGTCGCCCTTGGCCTTGATCTCCTCAATCTTGCGGATCGTCAGGGGCACGAGCTCGCCGGCGCTTTGGGTATCGCGTTTGAGGTTGCTTTCGGAGAGGGCGAAGAGTTCCTGCTCGGTGTGGTCGAGCAGGTCGAGCACGTCGGTGGTGTCTTCGTAGGCGTCGCGCATCGTTTCGCCCGAAATCCGGATCAGCTCGCGCTGCAGGTATTTCTGGATGATGATGCGGCTGTGGTACTCAATGTTGGCCGCGCTGGCCACCTTGCCGGTCAGTTCGGTCACGTAGGCCGGGCCGCCAATTTGGTCGAGGGTGCCGTTTTGGCGCAGCTGGTGCGTGACGGTGAGGATGTCTACGGGCTCTGATTCTTGGTAGAGCTGGAAGATGGCCTCGAAGAGCAGCTTGTGGGCCTCTTTGTAGAAAATCTCGGGCCGTACGATGTCGATGACCTTGGGCAGGGCGTCTTTGTCGAGCATCAGGGCGCCGAGCACGGCCTGCTCGAGGTCGAGGGCCTGGGGCGGCAGCTTGCCCATTTCGAGCAGCGGGGCCTGGTAGCGCCGTTTGGGGCGTTGCGACACTGCGCCGGTGGGCGCAACAGGAAACGGACCTTCGTTCACGGGCACTTGCAGAGCGGTAAGGGTACCGGGTCTCCGTACAACGGTACAACCACCTGCCATCGCTTGTACGGTAAGCGCGGAGGTGTACTTTCGTAAACGACCTGTTGAACTAGGGGGCGATACAAAAACTCAGCCGATGAGCATTCTTGGGGTAAGACCTCACCGGCTGAGCCTGTTTCTAACGCCTTAATCTGAATGCAAGGTAGTGGGCACGGGGGGCCTGCGGTAGGCCCTGGCGTAAGATGGGGATAGGTCGGTAAGGGGTGTGAACGCAGAGGTGGGTTATCAACAGGTTATGCACACATTGGCCAGGTGGGTACGTTTTTCAGCTTAGGTACTTGGTGAAGCCTAGCCCCGTATCTTAGCCGTATGACCCTGTATGCCATCGAAACCGGGCGGTTTCTGCTCGACGGTGGGGCGATGTTTGGTGTGGTGCCGCGCACCCTTTGGTCGCGCACCAACCCCCCCGACAGTGCAAACCGGATTGCGATGGCGGCCCGCTGCCTGCTCATCGAAGACGGCGAACGGCTTATCCTCATCGATACCGGTATCGGCACGAAGGTCGATGCCCGGTTCCGCGAACTCTACGGCCTCGACGACGCGACCCAGAACCTCGATCGCGGCCTGCAGCGCCACGGCTTCCACCGCAAAGACATTACCGACGTGGTGCTCACGCACCTGCATTTCGACCACTGCGGCGGCACCACCGCCATCAACCACACCACGGGCCGCAGCGAAGTGGGCTTCGGGCGGGCCCGGGTGCACGTATCGGCTAGGCAACTGGCCTGGGCCCTCGAGCCCAACCCGCGCGAAAAGGCCTCCTTTTTTGCCGAGAACATCCAACCGCTGGTCGAATACGATAGCCTGGAGCACGTGTACACCGAGCACGACCTGGAGCCTCTGGGCCTGCAGCTGCTCGTGAGCGACGGGCACACCGAGGGCATGATTTGCCCCCTGGTCCGGTACAACGGCTATACGGTGCTCTTCGCCGCCGACTTTATCCCCACCCACGGGCACCTGCCGCTGCCCTACGTAATGAGCTACGACGTGCGCCCGCTGGTATCGATGGACGAGCGCGCCGAATGGTTGCCCCGCATCGTGAACGAGAACATCGTGGTGTTCTTTGAGCACGACCCCGAGGTAGAGTGCTGCACCGTGGCTGTTGATGACCGGGGCAAGTACAGCGTTAAGGACCGCCTGACCCTGGCCAACCTCACCTAGTGGTACCCGACCTGCGCCAGCAGACCACGCTGGAGGAGCTAAACCGCTGGACCCAGGGCAACCTCATGGCCCGCTTGGGTATACAGTTCGTCGAGGTAGGGCCCGACTACCTGGTAGCCGAAATGCCGGTTACGCCCGATCACCACCAGACCTTCGGCATCCTGCACGGCGGGGCCTCGGTCACGCTAGCCGAAAGCGTGGGCTCCATCGGCGCCAACATGCTTCTCGACCGCACCCGGCACGCCGCAGTGGGCCTCGAAATCAACGCCAACCACCTCAAGTCTGTGCGCAGCGGCGTGGTACGGGCCACGGCCCGGGTGGTGCACGCGGGCCGCACGACCCAGGTGTGGGCGATCGAGCTGCGCGACGAAGCGGGCCACCTGACGTGTATCTGCCGGCACACGCTGGCGGTGATAGCACGGGCGGGCGTTGAGAAAGCTTGAGCTATCGTGTCCGGTTCCGAACTTCCTGTCCGTCTAACATCAGAACTTAACCCATATAACCCATGAAAGCACCCCTTACCAGCCTCATTGCCCTGCTTTGCCTGGGCTTAGCCCTCACAGCGCGCGCCCAAGAGGCCCCCGTGACCACGAAAGAAGACCGCGCGATGCTGCTCAAGAAGGTCGACCAATCGGAAAAGGACCTCATCAAGCTCGTGAGCAAGCTTACCCCCGAGCAGTGGACCTACGTGCCCGAAGACGGCGGTTGGAGCATTGCCGGGGTGTGCGAGCACATCCTGATCGCAGAAAACGGCTTTCAGATGTTTGCCGGCCAGACCATGACCTCGCCTGCCGATGGCTCGCGCGCCGAAGAAATGCGCGGCCAGTTTGAGGGCATCTTTGCCTATGTAGACCGTACCCAGATGAAGGCCGAGGCCCCCGAAACGGCCCGCCCCACCGGCACCAAGTACGCCACACCCGACGCTTTTCTGGCCGAGCTGAAAGAGGTGCTGGCCAAAAAGCGTGAGATGATCAAAACCGCAGACCTGCGGGCGCACCTGGGCAAAGACCCCCGCGGCAACGACACCGACGCCTACAACCTGCTCGCCTTCGCGACGGCCCACACCCTGCGCCACACCCTGCAGGCCGTAGAAGTGACCACCGAGGGCAAGTACCCCGCCAAGAAGTAGGCTACCAAGAAGTAGCCCCCACGGCTGCCCCGTAACGCAAACGGCCAACCCACTGGGTTGGCCGTTTTGGTGTGTGCAGAAGTTAGCTGCGGCTAGCGGCCCAGGGCCTTGGCCACCGTGACCCCGATTTCGGCGGGGCTTTCAACGACGTGGATGCCGCAGGCGTGCATGGTATCCATCTTCTCTTTGGCGGTGCCTTTGCCCCCGGCAATGATGGCCCCGGCGTGGCCCATGCGGCGGCCCGGAGGCGCCGTCTGGCCGGCAATAAAGCCGATGACGGGCTTCTTCACGTGGTCGCGCACGTATTCGGCGGCGATTTCTTCGTTGTTGCCCCCAATCTCGCCGATGAGCACAATGGCCTCGGTCTCAGGGTCTTCGTTGAAGAGCTTCACGATTTCGATGTGGGTGCTGCCCACGATGGGGTCGCCGCCAATGCCCACGCAGGTGCTCTGGCCCAGGCCCACGCGGCCCACCTGGTGTACGGCCTCGTAGGTGAGGGTGCCTGAGCGGCTGACGATGCCTACCGACCCTTTTTTGTGGATGAAGCCCGGCATGATGCCAATCTTGGCCTCGTCGGGGGTGATGACGCCGGGGCAGTTGGGCCCGATGAGCCGGGTGCCGCGCTCGGTGATGTACGATTTGACGTACACCATGTCGCGGACCGGTATGCCCTCGGTGATAGCAATTACGAGCTCGATACCGGCCTCGGCGGCCTCCAGGATGGCATCGGCGGCAAAGGCAGCCGGCACAAAGATGATGCTCACGTTGGCGCCCGTGGCCGCCCGGGCATCCGAAACCGTATTGAACACGGGCCGGTCGAGGTGGCGGGTGCCGCCCTTGCCGGGGGTAATGCCCCCTACTACGGGCGTGCCGTAGGCAATCATCTGCTCGGCGTGAAAGGTGCCTTCGCTGCCGGTGAAGCCTTGGACAACGACTTTGCTGTGCTTGCCAACGAGGATGCTCATGGGTGCAGAAACGGGAGGGGTAAACGGCGGGTTGGGGTGCCCAAAACTACAACCAGACCGGGCCGGGGCAAGGGCTTTTCAGTAGTCGGCTTCGGGGTTAGTCTTCTACGATTTCCAATAGAAAAAAGGCCGAATATTTTATTTCATATTTTTGGAAATCAAGAGTTACGGATTCAATCGATTCTTGTCTTTTATTAATTCCTCTTCCATTAATTTGAATTCCAAGGGCTCTGCCCTGTAAAGCGTATGCAAAATCTTCTTGAAGATCCTTAAGGCTACTATTGCTAACGGCAATGAGCTTGCCGGGTCTTGAGCCGAATGGCAGTAGCAATGCCTCGGCCTTGATGAGCGCATTTTTTGCAGCCATCGAGTACAGGGACAATTCTAGACGTTCATGTTGGGTGTTGCGGGCTTTTTCGATTTCGATCGAAAGAATCCCACGCGCGTCCACCTTAGAAAAAACGGCATCAAACTGCTGGCTATTGCGGATTTTCAGGCGGTAGAACCGGGTCTCGAGCGCTTCTTCTTCGGGTGTACGGGGCTTGAGCTTGAAGGTGCGCTTGTAGTAGTCGGCGGCTTCCAGCGCGGAACTGTCGAGCCCAGCAGCCAGTACGGCGTTCAGTAGCCCGATTTCCTGTTCCTGCGGGGTGACGAACGCCTTGCTCGGCTCCTTGATGGTGGTTAGCCCGAAGCGCAGGTAGATTTCATCGGGCACCACCTCAACACTCGCCTCGCCGATCACCTCGATGGTACGCAGCAGCGAATCGGCCTTTTGGCCGTACGCCAAGACAGGGCCTAGCCCTAGCAGTAGCAGCACGAGTACACGCATGGCTACTTCACGATGGCGAAGGTGTAGTAGTTGCGTACGCTGAGGGTGAGTTTGCGGCCTGTGAGGTCGAGGTCTTCGCCGCCTTCGCGCTCTTGCATGGAGCGCATGAGGGCCTGCTCCATGAACGAGTCGCGCAGCTTGTCTTGCAACGACTCGGGGCCTACCCGCAGCACGCCGCCGGGCTTGGCGCCCAGGGGCAGCAGGATGGCCTCGGCGCGGCGTTGGGCGTTTTGGCTGGCCTGGCCGAGCAGAGTGGTGTAGTGGGTTTCGTAGGCGTCGTGCCACAGCTTTTCGACCTTCACCTTGCCAATGCCGCGGGGGTCGATGCGCTTGAAGATGGCGTCGAGGTTGCGGGGGGCGGCAAAGCGCAGGCGGAAGAACCGCACCTCGGGCAGGGTACGGCCCATGGGGCGCGAGGGCAGCTCGTCTTCGTCCTCGTCGTAGTCGCCGCCCAGCCAGGGGGCCGAGATGGAGTAGCTGTCGAGCAGCTCGAGGGTGGTTTCGGCGGCGTTTTCGGCGGCGATGGCAGCTTTGAGTTGGCCCTCTAGGGTGTCGGCACTCACCCAGCGCTTGCCCTCGTCCTGGTAGGGTGTCAGGCTCACGAGGACGTAGATCTGGTTGGGCACCAGGTCGAGCGTAGCCTCGCCCAAGACCTCGACCGAGGGCTGGGGGGGCGTTTGGGCGCGCGCCCAGGTGGCCGTGGCAAGCCATACGGCCGCCAGTAATACACTACGTAGCATACGGGGGTAGGGGTAGGAAATGGGAGACTGTAGGATACAGCGAACCTACACACGAACCGGTTTCGGGCGAAAGGGTATCAACTTACGGTGATTGGTAAGTGTATTCACGCTTCTCGAACAGGCGATTACGAGGAATCGCCTAAATCTTATCTAAGATGAGCCCTCAAGGCTTCATTATTTCAGTCACCCTTGCTTTTACGAAATAAATTAATTTAATATCATTGTTGCATGCAGAATGGATCCGTAAAAACAGCACAAGAGTGGATAAAAGAGCTTGGATTGAAGCCAAGCTCTAAATACCCAGGCAAGTATGATTGTGATATGGCTATTTGCGACTTAGACCTTTCCAAGATACCGCTAGAATTTGGTATTGTAAAAGGTTTGGTAGTTGGTTCTAGTCGATCAGGCTGTCTTCAAAACATGCCTCAAGAGGTCGTAGGATGCTTTGAATGCAATGGTACTGGATTGAATAATTTAGATAACTTGCCCAAAAGAATTGGGGATAAATTATTTTGTCATGATAATCCCTTTGATAATCTCAATGGACTTAAGGCTGTCAAAATAACATTGGCAATTTGTTTTTGGCACACAAAAAAGTGTGAGCTAAAATACTGGATACGCGCCATGTACAATACCGACTTAGATGCGCTTGAATGGCACTACGATAACCACGAGTACTGGTTTCCAGACGGTGGAAAGTTGCGTAAGTATGTAAATGATGAGTTGGAAGAAATAATCAAGTTAAAGAGGATAAAAAGGCATCTTAATTTGTAACACGTATTTGACTTTGCCTAACTCGATGTTGCAAGTGTTTGAACATATGTACTTACACGGCCGTACCCAAACATAAGCTTGTACTTACACAGTACTTACAAACCCTACATATTATGATAAATGTATATGCTCGAAAATGAAACAGTTGTGAGATGTTAGGACGTAAAAAAAGCCCGAAAAACGGGCTTTAGTGGGCCAGGAGGGGTTCGAACCCCCGACCAAGGGATTATGAGTCCCCTGCTCTAACCGCTGAGCTACTGGCCCCTGTGGGCCGCAAAGGTACGCAGCCGCGCTCAGGCGTGGTCCTTAGCTACGTACTCGTATGCGGAAACTGGGTTTCTCGCGGCCCAACTGTATGACTGCGACGTAGGACTCAGTTCTGGCCAAGAGGGTAGGTAGTTCGCCGTTTGCCCAGTAGACATCCAGTGCTTCGCAAAACAACTTGGGGTTAATGTGCCCGGGTCTTAGCAAAAGCACTCGCTGGGTCTTTTGGGTAAAGTACCGGGCGGCAATCTCGCCCATGTCTTGGTCGTGGCTTAGCACTAGCCACCCCTGTTCGGCGGCAGTACCAAAAATGCGAGTATCGGTTGCGTGCAGTAGGTTTACCTCTTCCAGTAGAAGGACAACTAACCCTTTCGCACGAAGCCAAGCGACAATTTCATCGGCGATGTTTTCATCGGCAAGAATGGCAGGTACTGCCATTCTACTCGAGTGCAGGTGCGAGTGGTTGGCTGTGCCCAACAGCCTCGGTGGCGAACCGAAGGGCTTCCTGTAGGGCTTCTGGCGCCAACTGCGGGTACGCCGCTTGTATCTGTAGTAGTGAGCCGCCCGACGCGACCAACTCTAGCACGAACGCTACCGTGATGCGCGTACCCCGGATGTGGGGCTTGCCGCCCACCCGCTCGGGGTCGGTACCAATCCAGTAGTAGCCGGGGAATAGTGTCATCATCAAACCTACTACGCGCCCGCTGGCCTGGAAAGTACCCCGCTACCCGAAGAGCGTGGGTGCGCTGGGGTTGCGGCGGTAGAGTTCGGTGTTGTAGGGGGCGTGGTGGCCCCCGTTCATGTAGCGCTGGCGGGCTTTGTGCACCCACTGGGCAATCTGCTGCGCCAGCACGCCCTCGCCCACCATGCGGGTGCCGTAGCGGCTATCGCCAAGGCTGCCGCCGTGGCAGGCCTCTATCTGCCGCAGCACTTTCTGCGCCCGGTCTGGGAAGGTGCGCCGCAGCCATTCGGTAAACACCCCTGCCACGGCCCCGTTGAGCCGCACCACCGTGTGGCCACAGTTGATGGCCCCGGCCTGGGCAGCTGCCTCGATCACCTTGGGCACCTCGTGGCTGTTGAGGCCCGGAATGATGGGCGCGCACATGAGCGTTACGGGTACGCCAATGGCACTCAGTCGGCGGATGACCTCGAGCCGCCGGGCGTAGGGCACGGTGCGAGGCTCGAGCTTCTGGCGCAGGGCTTCATCCAGCCCCGTGATGCTCACCGCCACGTGCACCAGCTGGTGGGCCGCAAGTTTTTCGATAATGTCCAGGTCGCGCAGGATGAGCGCGTTTTTCGTGATGATGCTCACGGGGTGCCGGTGGGCCCAAAAGACCTCGAGCAGCTGCCGCGTGATGCCAAACTTCCGTTCGGCGGGCTGGTAGCAGTCGGTGTTGCCCGAGAGGGCAATGGGCACGGGCAGCCACTTGGGGTGCTGTAAGAACTGGCTGAGCAGCTTGGGGGCCTCGGGTTTGACCAGGATGATGCGCTCGAAGTCCTGCCCGGCGCTGTAGCCCCAGTACTCGTGCGTGGGCCGGGCGTAGCAGTACACGCAGCCGTGCTCGCAGCCCTGGTAGGGGTTGAGCGAGTACTGCATGCCGACATCGGGGCTGTCGACGCGGTTGACGATTTCGCGCGGGTACTCCAGCCGGTACTCGGTGGGTAGGTCGGTATTGGGCAGTTCGTCCAGCGCCTCCCAGTGCTCCTGGGCGCGTTGGTAGTTCAAGAAGCGGTTGGGCGGGTTGTGCTGCGCACCACGGCCCTTGTGGTGATCGGCGGGGACAATGGGGAGCGGCTCCATCGCCCCAAAGCTACGCTAAGCATACTTATAATGCTAAGTAAATTTAGCGAAGGGTATTTCCACGCCCCCTACGGGCGGGTGGGCGTGGCTAGCCGTTGAGCTGGGTCTTGATCTCGGCCAGGCCCTGGTCGAACTGCTGGGTGAGCATGCGTTTGACCATCAGCACCCAGAACAGGCGGTTGACGGGCCACGACTGCTTGCCCTCGTAGCCCCAGGTAACACGGGTGCCCGTGCCGTTAGGCTCGAACGACCAGCTGTCGGTGGCCAGGCCCTTGAAGGGTTTGAAGAACTCGAGGCGGCTACGGATGGCACGGCCGGGTTCGAGGGCCTCGGTCGTGAGTTTGCCCTGGCCGACCTTCTTGCCGTCCCATGCCCAGCTGGCCCCGACACCGGTGCTGGGGCTCGAGATGGTGTTGGTGGCCTGGGGGTCCATCTTGCTCCAGGGGTTCCAGTTGAGGTAGTTCTGGAAGTCGGCCACGTAGGCGAAAACCTCCTCGGGGCTACGGTTGATAACAATGCTGCGGCGGATGACGCCGGTGGCCGGTATCAGGGCTGCCACCAGCAGCACTAGGGCGACAACGCCCAGGACGATGTACAGGACGAGCATGGCATGCAGGGGTTACGTGTGGAATACACAAGTTACACCACCTACCCCGAACTACTGGCGGCCAGCTAGTTGCGTAGGTCTAACCCCCAGTTGAGCCGCCCCCGCAGCGTGGCAAAGTACGTGCGGCTGGGCAGGCGCACCAGGTTGGCCGTAAAAGGGGCCTTGCGCACGGCGACCTCGGTGTGCCGGTCTACCAGCTCGGTCAGGTTGTCGACCGCCACCAACGACTGGCCCGAGCGGCTTTCGAGCTCGAACGAAATCACGGCATCGTCGGCAATCACCACCGGCCGTACCGTTAGGCTGTGCGGCGCGATGGGCGTGAGCACCAGCACCCCAGAGGTGGGCGCAATGATGGGCCCGCCGCACGCCAGCGAGTACGCCGTACTGCCCGTGGGGGTGCTAATGATCAGGCCATCGGCCCAGTAGGCGTTCAAGAACTCACCGTTGATGAACGTGCGGATGGTGATCATCTCGTTGCTGTTCGCCTTGTGGAGCGTCACCTCGTTGAGCCCGTAGTTGCACTGCTTGAACTTGCGTTCGGGCCGGGTCTCGACCGTCAGCATCGTGCGGGGGTCGAGCCGCCAGGCCCCGCGGGCCAGATCGGCCGTAGCGGCCTTGATTTCGTACTGCGACACACTGGCCAGAAAACCCAGCCGGCCGGCGTTCACGCCCACGATGGGCAGCCCCAGGGGCCCCACAAAGCGTACGGCATCCAGCATGGTACCGTCGCCGCCCAGGCTCAGCAGAAAATCGACCCCACTCAGCTCCTCGGGCGTCTCGAAGACGCGGCTGTAGCCCGTGAGCTCGATGCCATGCTCGCCCAGTTGCGTCAGGTAGTCGGCATGCACGCTGTAGGCAATGCCCTCGGCGGCGAGGTAGGCCTGGAAGTCGTGAAGGACCTCCAGGTTCAGCGTTTTTGTCCAGCGGCCAAAGAGGGCAAGGTGCATGGCGGTGTGCGCTTCGGGCCACGGGGCCGGTGGGCGGTCGGTGCCACAAGTTAGCGCAGTGCCAAAGAGAAACTGAAGAGCAGCCCCGCCGTGGCCCGGTTGGTCAGGGCGTATTCGAGCCGGAAGACGTTGTCGTAGAAGTAGATGAGGTCGAAACCCGCGCCGGTACTGGCCAGAAGGCGGTTTTTGAAGCGCAGGTCCTCGGCCGTGAGGTCGGGCCGCTCGTCGTACACCCCGCCGGTATCGAGGAATAGGAAGGGGTAAATGCCGAAGGGGAAGTCGCGAAACTGGCGCGGCAGCCGCTGCCAGTGCACGATACGCCGGGCTACCAGGGCGTAGCGCAATTCGCCCCGCAGGGTCGCGCTCAGGGTGCCGTCGATCGAAAAACTGTTGAAGCCCCGTACCCCGTTGTTGCCCAGCTGCAGCCGGTCGGCAAAGGCGATTTCCTGGCCCAAGAGTACGTTCAGGCTACCGCCGACGGCATAGTAGTACGGGCTCTTGCCAACCTGCCGGTAGGCATAGTGCCGGGCGTCGAAGAGGGCAAAGGCAGGGCCAGGCCAGCCATCGAGCCCGCTGTAGGCAATGCCGATGGAGGTGCGGTTGCCCTGCAGCGGAAAGGGCCGTACGTCGCGGGTATCGACATCCAGCCGCATACCTACCGACAGGCGCTGCTGAAACTCGGTCCCCGTCGAAAGAAACTCGGGGTTGAGCTGAAACAGGGTATCGGCTATGCGCTGCTGGCCGTACACTACCGAAAACGAAGTGGCTACGTACTGCGTAAAGCGCTTCGTTACCGAGACGGAAGCCGACAGTTGTTCGCGCAGCGTAGCCCCCGTTTGCCGCAGCCTAAGCAGCTCGCCCCCGCTGTTGCCGTAGAGCACCTCGCTGTTGGCGGTGTACCGAAAGCCCACCCCTACCCCCAGCAACGATTTGGGCACCAGAAACGGCAACCCATACCCAAACTGCACCCCTCGGTTGAACCCTTGGGTGACCCTGAGCGAGAGGTTGTCGTTGCGGCCCGTGAGGTTGCGCTGCACAAAGCCGGCGCCGTAGGTGATGCGCTCGAAGTCGGGGTTCCGAAACCAGTCTTGCAGCGTTTGGTCTTCGAGCTTAAAAAACACCTCGGGCCACAGGTACCACCGCTCGGTCACGGTAATGGTCAGTACCACCAGGCTGTCGGTCAGCGCATGCCGGAACTGCACCTGGGTGAAGAGCCCGGTGTTGTACACCAGGTTACGGTTGGCCTCGAAAAGGGTATCTAACTGGCTGCGGGGGATGCGGGCCCCGGGCCCAAAGGTCATTTCACGGAGCACCTGCCGCTCGCGGGTGCGCACCAGCCCCTCGATCCGGATGCTGTCTATAACCAGCAGGGGCCCGGTGCCGGTGGTGTCGGCACCCGGCGTCGGCAGCGCCACGGCAGGCATTGCGGCGACCAGCCACAGGGCCAAAAGGCTACCCCAACGCATCCAAAAACTGACTAGCGACTTGCTCGGGCTCACGGGCGGTGCAAAATGCCGACAAAATGGCCACCCCGTACGCGCCGCAGGCCAGCACCTGGGGTACCGTTTCCAGCGTAATGCTGCCAATGGCAATTACGGGGTGGTGGCTCATGCGGCACAGCCGCTCGAGGCCCGCAAGACCCAGGGGCGGCAGGCCGGTGGCTTTGCTGCGTGTACCAAACACCGGGCCAATGCCCACGTAGTGTACCGGTAGTCTGTTGGCGAACTGGCATTCGGCGGCGGAGTGAACCGTAACCCCTACGACGGCGGCGGGCCCCAGGCGTTTAAGCGCCTCGGCGGGGTCGGGGTCGCCCTGGCCCAGGTGCACGCCCCCGGCCCTCACGGCCAGGGCTTCGTCCAGGTAGTCGTTCACCAGCAGGCGAGTGGCACTCGCAGCCGTAAGCTGGGCGATGGCCATGAGCTCGGCGCGGTCGCGTGCGGGGTCGTAGGTTTTGTGCCGGTACTGCACCACGGGCACACCCGCGGCCACCGCCCGCTGGGTCAACTCTAGGTGTGTATACCGCTGCTGCACCGACTGATCGGTCAGGACGTGCAGCCGACCTACCGACGGCCGCATCAAATGCTCAGGTAGTTCATCAGGGCGTTGTACCGCTCGGTGGTGTCGCTCAGCTGGGGCTGGTCGTAGAAGGCCAGTGCCACCCGGTAGCCGTAGCGCTCAAAACTGGCCTCCACCGCGCCCAGCTCGCGTACGTTGAGCTTGAGTACCAACCACTGTTCCCCCTCGGTAGCGAGGGGTGCCATGTAGAGGCTGAGCACCTGGGCATCGGCGCTTTCGACGATTGAGGCAATCTCACGCAAATGATATCCCGCCGCCGGTAGCGTGAGCACCAGTACGCCCCCCGGCTCGTGAAGGCCCGTGAAGCCCGAAACCGCCTGCAGGGCCTGCTCGCGGCCAATGACTCCCAGGTAGTGGGCTTCGGCATCGAGCACCGGTACTACGCTGTGGCCGGTGAAGGTCATAAGCTGCACGGCATCGTACACGTGTTGGCCGTCGAATACAAAGTGGCCGTCGGGCCGGATGAGCTGTAGGTCGCCCACCCGTACCTGGGGGTCTTCTAGCGCAGTAATGGCACTGGCCGAAAGGATCCCTTTCAGCTCGCGGTCTTCGACCACGGGCAGGTGGGGCATGAAGTACTCCTCCATCCAGGTCAGTACCCGGTCGGCGGGGTCGCTCAGGCGCACCGTAGGCAGGTCGGCGGCTATGTAATTGCGGCTAAGCATGGGGGGCGCACCTCGGGGTTCTACTAGCGTCAACGGCAAGGTAGGGGTTGCCGGTGCCCTAGGTGGGTGCCAGCAGTGAAATTGTTCCGTTAACGGGGGTCAAGGTTGTGCTGCGCCACCAACGCTCCAGCAGCGCAGGCCCCTCGGGCGTGAGTACCGATTCGGGGTGAAACTGCACCCCCAGGATGGGTAGGTGCCGGTGGGCAATGGCCATGATTTCGCCCGTATCATCAGCCCAGGCGATGGGCACCAGGTCGGCGGGCAGGGTGGCGGCTTCGGCTACCAGCGAGTGGTAGCGCATGACAGGCGTGTGCTGCGCTACACCCGCGAACCAGCCCGTGCCCGTGTGCCGCAGGGGCGAGGTCTTGCCGTGCACCGGGGCTTGGGCGGCCACCACCCGGCCACCGGCGTGGTGGGCAATGAGCTGGTGGCCCAGGCAGATGCCCAGCAGGGGCACCTGGCCCCACACTGCGGCCAGAATGGCGGGGCACTGCCCGGCATCGGTAGGCTGGCCTGGGCCCGGCGAAATGATGAGGCCCTGCGGCCGAAGGGCCATCACCTCGGCCGTGGTCGTTTGGTCGCTACGGAGCACGCGCACCTCGGCGCCCAGTGCCCTGAAGGCGGCCACCAGGTTGTAGGTAAAGCTGTCGTAGTTGTCTAGAACGACCAACACGGCGCGGGCGCGGTTAGGCCAACAGGCGCTTCACGACCTCGCTGAGGGTTTTGCCGTCTACCTGCCCGGCAAATTCGGCTTGGGCGGCTTTCATTACCTGGCCCATGGCCGCGGGCCCGGTGGCCCCCAACTGGCCGATAAGGGCCCGCAGCTTGGCTTCTACGACCTCGGGTTTTAGCGGCTCGGGCTGGTAGCGTTTCAGCACCACGAGCTCTTCCTGCTCGGTCTGGGCCAGGTCGGGCCGGCCGTTGGCTTCAAACTGCGCGACCGAATCGAGCCGTTGCTTGATCTGCTTGGCGAGCACCTGCAAACACTCGGCGTCGCTGAGCGGGCCAGGGGTGCGGCCTTCGGCGGTCTCGGCGAGCTGAAACGCCGTCTTGAGGCCCCGCAGGGCCCGTAGGGCGGCGGTGTCTTTGGCTTTGAGTGCGGCCTTCAGGTCTTCGTTGATACGTTCTTGGAGCGACATGGCGGGGTGGCTGGGGCTAGTCGAGGGAGGATAGGATGAGCTCGGCGGCGACCTCGTTGCGGTAGGTCTGCTTGAGCCGGCCGCTGGTGCCAAAGATGTACAGGCTGGGCACGGTGCTGTAGCCGAAGTAGTCGTCCACCTTGTACTCGGTATCGAGGGCCCAGCGCATGGGCAGGGCGGTGCCGGTAAAGTACTGCTGGGCAAAGGCGATTACCCGCGCCGCCGGGGCCGTCGAAATCCAGAGAAACTGCGTGTTTTTGAACTGACCAGCGGCATCGGCTATCCACTCAGCCTGCTGCTGGCAGTGGTCGCAGTCGGGGTCAAAAAACAGCACCACCGTGTTCAGCCCGCGCCGTAGGCTGGCTTCGGTGAGCGGTTGGCCGGTCTGGGCGTCGGTAAACCGAAAGGCGGGTAGCTGGCTGGGGGTCGGTTGCCGCTGGGCTACCAGGGGTAGCGCCGCCAGGCAACAGACGCATACGAAAAGCAAACGGAGGGTACGCATAGCCGCTAAACCTAACAACTTTGGGGCCTTGGGTGTTACACCCCCACCTATCAAAACCCATACCCATGGCCCAAGCCCTGCTTGCTACCGACGAAAAACGCCGCCTCTTCGACCAAATCTTGCCGCGGCTCGACGAAATCTTGACCAGCACGATGCCCCGCGAGGAAAAGCTCGACTTCGTCGTCAACCTCTTGCGCAATGACGTGCCCCACTACGACTGGGTAGGCTTCTACCTCGTTGACCCCACCGAAGACCGCACCCTGGTGCTAGGCCCCTACGCCGGCGAGCCCACCGACCACACCCGCATCGCCTTTGGGCAGGGCATCTGTGGGCAGGCCGCCGTCACGGGCCAGAATTTCATCGTGCAAGACGTGAGTAAAGAGACCAACTACCTGAGCTGCTCTATTCACGTGAAGTCTGAGATCGTGCTACCCATCTTCTTCGAGGGCCGCATGACGGGCCAGATCGACATCGACAGCCACAGCGTGGCCCCCTTCACCGCCGAGGACGAGCAGTTTCTGGCCGCTGTCTGCCAAAAAGTAGCCCCAGTACTCTAGCCCCCTATCGGTATGGAGCTCCGCACCGTCGTCACCGTCAGCCCTGGGGCACGCTTCCCGATGGGCGGCTTTACCATCTACCAGCCGCTACCGGGCCGTGGGCTGGAGCAGGCCGACCCGTTCCTGCTACTCCACCACGGCTCGGCAGAGGTGGAGCCCGGCGCACACCCCCGCGCCACGGGGGTGGGGCCGCACCCCCACCGCGGGTTTTCGCCCGTCACGTTTGTGTACCGGGGTGAAGTACACCACCGCGACTCGCGCGGCAACAGCTCGGTCATTGGCCCCGGCGGGGTGCAGTGGCTCGATGCCGGCATGGGCATTGTCCACAGCGAGCGGGCCAGCGCCGAACTCGCGGCCCAGGGTGGGGCTCAAGAGCTCGTCCAGCTCTGGGTGAACACCCCCGCCCGCCACAAATTCGATGCCCCCCGCTACCAGGCGTTTACCGCCGACCAGATCCCGACCTGGGACGAGCAGGGCGCCCGGCTGGCACTTGTCGCTGGCCAGCTACTCGGTCATACGGGCCCGGTGGGCACCCACACGCCCCTCATAGCCCTGCGCCTGACGCTGCCCGCCCGCACCGAGCTGGCCCTGCCGCTGCCCGAAGGCCACACGGCCCTGCTCTACGTGCTATCGGGTGGGGTGCAGGGCGGGGGGCAGACCTGGTTTGCCCACGAGCTGGCCCACTACGCTGCCGCAGGCGAAGGCATAGCGCTCACGGCCCTCCAGGCCACCGAGGCGCTGCTCCTGGCAGGTGCGCCCATTGGCGAGCCCGTGGCGCAGCAAGGGCCGTTTGTGATGAATACCGAGACCCAGGTGCTCGAAGCCTTCCGCGACGCCCAACTGGGCCGCATGGGCGTACTTATCGAAGAGTTCTAGCCTACAGCAGCATCTTCATGGGGCTTTCCAGGTAGTCCTTCAGGGTCTGAAGGAACTGGGCGCCCGTCGCGCCGTCTACGGCCCGGTGGTCACAGCTCAGGGTCACGCGCATCACCTTGGCCACGGCCAGCGCGCCGTTTTTGACCACGGGCTCGTCCTGGATGCCGCCCACGGCCAGGATGCAGCTGTCAGGTGGGTTGATGATGGCCGTAAAGCTTTCGATGCCGAACATGCCCAGGTTGCTGATGGTGAAGGTGTTGCCCTCCCAGTCCTGGGGCTGTAGCTCGCGGTTGCGGGCGCGCTCGGCCAGGCTACGGGTCTCGGCGCTGATTTCTTCTAGCCCCTTGCCGTTGGCGTTGCGGATGACGGGCACAATCAGGCCGTCTTCAATGGCCACCGCCACCCCGATGTTGACGCTGTGGTTGCGACGGATGCGGTCGCCGAGCCAACTGCTGTTTACCGCCGGGTGTTTGCGCAGGGCGCTGGCGCAGGCTTTAACGATGAGGTCGTTGAACGAGATTTTACGCGCACCGTCGGCATTGAGCTGGGCCCGGAACTCGGCCGCTGCGTCCATGTGGATGGCAAGCGTGAGGTAGAAATGCGGGGCCGTGAACTTGCTCTCGCTCAGCCGACGGGCAATGGTCTTGCGCATCTGGCTCACGGGCAGCTCCTCGTACTCGAGGCCGGGGGCAGGCGCCGTAGCAGGGGCTTTGGCCAGAGGTGCCGGGTGGGCGCTGGGCTGTAGGGTCTCGAGGTCGCGCTTGACGATGCGCCCACCGTCGCCGCTACCGGCCACGGTGCTGAGGTCGATGCCCTTTTCGGTGGCGATGGCTTTGGCCAGTGGGCTGGCTTTGATCCGGCCGGCGTCGGCAGCCGTTGGCGCCGCGGGTGCAGTAGCGGGCGCAACGGGCGCGGTGGGCTGGACAGCCGCCGGGGCGGTGGGGGCGGTGGGGGCGGCTGGGGCCGCGGTTTGGCTGCCGCCTTTGCCTGCCAGCAGGCCCTGGATGTCTTCGCCGGGTTTGCCGACGATGAGGATGAGGCTGCCCACGGGCACGCCATCGCCCACCTTGGGCCCGATGTGCAGTACCTGGCCGCTCACGTAGCTCTCGAGCTCCATCGTGGCTTTGTCGGTTTCTACCTCGGCCAGGAGCTGGCCCGCTTTCACGGTGTCGCCAACGTTCACGTGCCAGGCTACGATGACGCCCTCTTCCATCGTGTCGGACATTTTGGGCATTTCTACCACTTCGGCCATAACTCTCAAGGGGGTTGGTTGGTCTGCAACGGCGAAGTAACAAAATGCCGCCCGACCGCCACCTACATTTGCCCCATCGGCATGGTACAACTTCCGCCACCGCTCCCGAACTACGCCCCGTACACCGTGCAGAGCTGCGGCCTGCAGCTGGCCGTAGGCCATTGGCCGGGCCCGGGCCGCGCCGCTGTGCTCGTGCACGGGCTCACGGCCAACCACCTCTACTGGCAGCCCATTGCCCAGGCCCTACAGGCCGCGGGGTACGACGTGCACGCCCCCGACCTGCGCGGCCGCGGCGGCAGCAGCAAGCCTCTGGGGCCCTACGGCGTCGAGGTCCACGCCCAAGACATCGAGGCTGTCTTAGCCCACATCGGCCGCGACCACACCGCGCTCATCGGCCATTCGCTCGGTGCCACCATTGCCCTCGAGGTTGCCGCCACCCGCCCCCAGTGGGTGCACAGGCTGGTATTGATTGACGGGGCGGGGGTCATTCCGTATTCGGCGGCGGCCAAGGCCATCCAGGCCATCAAACCCGCCCTCGCCCGGCTGGGCCGGGTGTACCCCGACGCCGAGGCCTACGTCGCCGAGCGCCGCGCGGCCGTACCCCCCGTCTGGTGGGGCGATGTGCTTGAGCGCTGCGTGCGCTACGAGATCGAAGCTGCGCCAGGCGGTGGCGTGCGCTGCAACATCCCCCGCGCGGTCATTGAGGCCGAGTTCCGGGCCCAGGGCGGGGCTACCTCTGCCGGGCGGGCCCTGCGCTACTGGCTCACGGCCCCCCGCTACATGGCCCGGCGCACCCACAAGCGCACCCACCCCCCGTACGGGCAGGTACAGGCCCCCACACTCGTGCTGCGGGCGGGCAAGCCCAACCTGGTGCCCGGCGACGAGATTTTGCCCAGCGAGAGCTACCAGCGCATGCTGCAAACCCTGCCCAACGCCCAGGGCCTGAACCTGCCCCACGCCAACCACTACAGCATCCAGCTGCTGCCCGACGCTGCGCGCGATGCGGCCCTGCTCGACTTCCTGGCGACGGCCTAGCGCTGGCGGGCCCGGTGCTGCAGCCACGCGTCGGCGAGTACCAGCGCCGTAACGGCCTCGACGATGGGCACCGCGCGCGGCACCACGCAGGGGTCGTGGCGGCCCCGGCCTGTAAGCGTGGTGGGCTCGCCGGCAGTGGTCACGGTCGCCTGGGGGGCCAGAATGGTGGCCACGGGCTTGAACGCGGCGCGGAAGTAGATGAGCTCGCCATTGGAGATGCCCCCCTGGATACCCCCCGAGCGGTTGGTCGCCGTGCCCACCCGGCCCTCGGTCGTCACAAACGCGTCGTTGTGGGCGCTACCCGTAAGCGCCGTGCCCGCAAAACCCGACCCGTACTCGAAGCCGTGGCAGGCGTTCAGGCCCAGCACGGCGGCCCCCAGCTCGGCGTGCAGCTTGGCGTAAAGCGGCTCGCCCCAGCCAGGCGGTACGCCCACAGCCCTGCAGGCGACGGTGCCGCCCAGGGTATCGCCAGCCTTGCGGGCGGCTTCAATGGCGCGGGTGAAGACCTCGGCGGCGGCGGGGTCGGGGCAGCGCACGGGGGTGGCCTCTACCTGGTCTAGGGTGATGGCGGCGTAGGTGCTGGGGTCGGCCTCGGGCAGGCTGTGGGGCCCCACGCTGGCCACCCAGGCGCGGATGTCGACTCCCGCCGCTTCGCGCAGCAGTTGTTGGGCAATGGCCCCCGCGGCTACCATCGCCCAGGTGGCGCGGGCACTGCTACGGCCCCCGCCCCTGTGGTCGCGGATGCCGTACTTGGCCTGGTAGGTGTAGTCGGCGTGGCTGGGCCGGTAGGCTTCGGCAAAGGTCTCGTAGTCGCGGCTGCGGGCGTCTTCGTTGCGGGCCACCAGCGCGATGGGCGCCCCGGTGGTGAGGCCCTGGTAGAGGCCCGAGAGCACCTCGGCGGTATCGGCTTCGCTGCGCTGGGTGGTGAGGCGGCTCTGGCCGGGCCGCCGGCGGTCAAGCTCCCGCTGCAGCAGGTCGAGGTCTAGCCTGACGCCCGCCGGGCACCCATCGACCACACACCCCACCGCCGGGCCGTGGCTCTCGCCAAAGCTCGTCACCCGAAACAGCCGCCCAAACGTGTTCATGTGCTGCAAAGATTGGCAACGCGCCCCGTTGGCCCTACCCTACAGGTGGGCACTGTCGGCGACGATTTGCTCACCCTAAGCCGCACCGAGCTGCAAAAGGCCATCGAACGGGTGCTATGAGGCCGTAACCTCAACTTTGACTTCTACCATCCGACAGGGCTTGGGCGGCGGTGGGCAACACCGTATCATGTACATCGCAAAGAGGTCGGCCGATTCTGCCCCCGCAGCGGTACTGTGTAGCATTCGTTTCGCACCGCCCTGGGCTGGCGTATCAGGTCCTTCCTCCAAAGGGTTGTTTGTCTGACTGGCTACAACGGCCAAGGAGTAGGGTGTGCCGGCCTGAATCCAGAACCAGTCGCCAGCCGATAGCGTGTACGTGTCAAGCTGCTCGTAGGTAGTGTCGTTAACCGTGTAGCGGTTGTATACCTTAACCTGTATCCGGCCATTCATAACCAGGCGGAACTGGTCATCGTCATGGGCATGCACATCCACGGGCCTACCGACAAAGAAGCGCGTGACCATTGAAAGCTTAAAGCACGAAAGGGAGAAAGGGATGGGTTGGCGCACACTGTGGGCTTCCGTTTGCTTTAGTATTTTCTGAAAATCTTCCCAAGAGATGCCCTTCTTCGCGATCCCGTGAATTAGCTTTTGGAGGCCTTCAAGCGACTGGTTCTGTGTGTTCTCGTCATTTCCGACCGAATTTGGAAATGGGAAAAGGTAAAATTCAGGCAAATCTTGCGAGAACAGATAGCCAAGTTCTAGTTTTTTCGAAACCTTTTCCGAATTCTTTACGAACTCGTCAACGCTTTCGATCCGCTGGAGGTGGGTCGAGGCCGTTTCGGTAACGGCACGAACTGATACGATGGGCGATTTAGTTGACATGGTTGAGAGATTTAGGGTCAATAGCAACTTACTATGTTTGATTTTAAATTACAAATCATCATATTGGGAATGAAATCACGTAAATTATTTACCCAAGGTGGATAGGGAGACGTTTGATGGTGTTGCAGAGGAGATTACACCCCCGAGTAGTGCGGAGGCGGATAGCTCCTTCCCTACCAAGCGTGCGTTCCGATTCTACTTGTTTCGGTCTTCGCCGCTTAAAGGCACCAAAGGGTTGTTTAAAGTCAACTTAGGTTGGTACGTGGCCGAGATACTCGTTGTGTTTGTCGGCATTACACTTTCTTTCTTTTTTGATGAATGGAGAAAAGACCGCAGAGATGAAAAAAGAAAGACCGAACTAATCGAATCTCTATATAAGGACGTCTCAGTTAAGATAGCCGAGATGAGAAGCGATTCTCAAGACGTTGAATTTTTGCTAGAAGGCCTAGGTCAGGTTGTTAAAAGCTCAGAAGCAGGAGGCATTACGGCTAAAGAAAGAGACTTCATTTTTTTGATCTCCAACTTGCCCCCGGCCTATTTCGACTGGAATACCCCCACATACGACTACGCCGCGAGCACCGAGGACTGGTTTTTGTTGCCCGATAGCTTGCAGAGGGTTCTGCACCATTTTTACTACAATAGCTTGAATTTTTGCCGCGAAACCTACGCCACGAAGCAAAATGCCACCACAGATTTGGTTAACCGCTTGACGGCAACACTTCGCCCGCTTCCGCTGCGACTGCCCGGCAACGAGCCCTTTTCGTACCGGTACAATTACCTGCCAGATAGTATTTCTGTCAATAGAGCATTTTCGCTCGGTACCGAGTTGAACGCATCCTTGGTCAACTTACACAACCAACTTTTGTATTGTAAGTTGAGCCTATCAAATGCTTTAGGAAAAGGAAATAGTTTGCTGCTAGTGCTAGATGCCAATCTGGCCAAAAAATAGCTACAGCGGTATATTCCCGTGCTTGCGCTTGGGGCGATCTACGTGCTTGTTCTCCAGCAGCTCGAAGGCCGTGATGCATTTGCTGCGGGTCTGTTCGGGCAGTATCACCTCGTCGATGTAGCCCCGGTTGGCAGCGCGGTAGGGGTTGGCGAACAGGCGGTTGTACTCGGCTTCCTTCTCTTTTAAGGCAGCCTCGGGGTCGGGGGCGCCCACAATTTCTTTGCGGAAGATGATTTCGGCGGCCCCTTTGGCGCCCATCACGGCAATTTCGGCCGTGGGCCAGGCGTAGTTCAGGTCGGCCCCAATGTGCTTACTGTTCATCACGTCGTAGGCGCCACCGTAGGCCTTGCGGGTAATGACCGTAACGCGGGGCACGGTGGCCTCGGCAAAGGCATAGAGCAGTTTCGCCCCGTGCACGATGATGCCGTTCCACTCTTGGTCGGTACCGGGCAAGAAGCCGGGCACGTCTTCAAAGACCAGGAGCGGGATGTTGAAGCAGTCGCAGAAGCGCACAAAGCGGGCGCCCTTGGTGCTGGCGTCGATGTCTAAGACCCCGGCCTTGTCGGCGGGCTGGTTGGCCACGATGCCAATGGGCCGGCCATCGAGCCGCGCAAAGCCCACGAGCAGGTTTTGGGCAAACTCGGCGTGTACCTCGTACCACGAGTCTGGGTCGGCCACGTGCGCAATCACCTCGCGCATGTCGTAGCTGGCCAGGGCGGTCTCGGGCACAAGGGTATTGAGCTCGGGGATGGGCCGGTGGGCATCGGGTAGGGGGGCGTAGCGGGGCGGCTGCTCCTCGCAGTTCTGGGGCAGGTAGCTCAGCAGCCGGCGTATCTGCCGCAGGCAGTCAATGTCGTTGGGGGCGGTAAAGTGCGTGACGCCGCTTTTCGTGGCGTGGGTGTGCGCCCCGCCCAGCTCTTCGCTCGTCACCGTTTCGTGGGTCACGGTTTTGACCACGTTGGGGCCGGTCACGAACATGTACGAGGTGCCCTCGACCATGTACACAAAGTCGGTGATGGCCGGGCTGTACACCGCGCCCCCCGCGCAGGGGCCCATAATGGCCGATATCTGCGGGATGATGCCCGAGACCAGCGTGTTGCGGTAGAAGATGTCGGCGTAGCCCGCCAGCGAGACCACCCCCTCCTGGATGCGCGCCCCGCCCGAATCGTTCAGGCCAATCACCGGCGCGCCCGTGCGCAGGGCCAGGTCCATCACCTTGCAGATTTTTTCGGCGTAGGCCTCAGAGAGCGAGCCGCCAAAGACGGTGAAGTCCTGCGAGAACACGTACACCGACCGGCCGTGGATCTTGCCGTAGCCCGTCACCACGCCATCGCCCAAAAAGCGCTGCTTGTCGAGCCCAAACTCGTGGCTGCGGTGCTGCACCAGCCGCCCAATCTCCTGGAACGAGCCCTCGTCGAGCAGCAGGTCTAGGCGCTCGCGGGCCGTGAGTTTGCCTTTTTTGTGCTGGTCGGCAATGCGGTCTTCGCCCCCACCCAAGAGGGCTTCGGCGTTTTTGCGGGCCAGTTTATCGACCGGGCGCTCGTTCTGGGGTTCGGCAGACATGCTATCTGAAAGCTTGGGGCCGCAAAGTAGTGCGCGTAGGGGCAGTTCGTGAACTGCACCCGCCTCCCGCCACACCCCTGCGCTGAGCACAACACGCACGTGGACTCGACATCGCGCCCCCATTCGTAACCCAGCCTTAATATCTGGGCTGCAACCTTTGCCGCGGCAGCAGCTCTGTTGCCCCGTGCGCCATCCCTACGCGGCACGTTAGTTCCCACTGGTCCGCGGTGCGTCATCACCCCTAGTCAACCCAACAACCCAACAAACACCTACAGTATGTATCGCATTCGTTTGCTGGTGCTTGGCCTGTGCCTGGCACCAGCCCTAGGCCTGTGGGCCCAAAGCGCCAACAAGGCTACCGTCAGCGGCTACATCCGCGACCAGGTAAGTGGCGAGGTTATTATAGGCGCTACCGTGAGCCTCTCCAACGCCCAGGGCTTGGTGGGGGGCGGCTACACCAACGAGTACGGCTTTTTTAGCCTCACCGTACCCTTTGGTACCTACACCCTGCAGGTGAACTACCTGGGCTTTAAGCCCTTAACCAAAACCCTGGAGCTACAGGTAAACCAGCGCCTGGAACTCGAGCTCCTGGAAGAGGGCGTTACCCTGAACGAGATCGAAATCGTCGCCGAGCCCGAAGACAACAACGTGACCGACGTGGTCGTGGGCCGCAACCAGCTCTCCATCGGGCAGGTGCAAAAGCTGCCCGCGCTTCTGGGCGAGGTAGACGTTATCAAGACCATCCAGCTCCTGCCCGGCATCCAGTTTGGGGGCGAGGGCAACACGGGCTTTTACGTCCGCGGCGGTAACTACGACCAGAACCTCATTCAGCTCGACGAGGCCCCGGTGTACAACGCCAGCCACCTCTTGGGCTTTTTCTCGGTCTTCAATGCCGATGCCCTCAAGGATGTCGAAGTATACAAGGCCGGCATACCCCCACGCTACGGTGGCCGCCTGGCCTCGGTGGTCGACATCCGCATGAAAGAGGGTAGCCCCAAGAAGTACGGCTTCAAGGCTGGCATTGGCCTCATTTCTTCGCGCGCCACGTTCGAGGGGCCCCTGGTACGCGACAAGTCGTCATTTATCGTATCGGGCCGCCGCACGTACGCCGACCTGTTTTTGCTCGCCTCCAGCGACCCCGAGGTGCGCGAAAACCGGCTCTACTTCTACGACTTCAACGCCAAGGTCAACTTCGACCTCGGGGCCAACGACCGGGTTTTCGTTTCGGGCTACTTCTGGCGCGACGTGTTCAAGTTCGGCGACCAGTTTGGCTTCGACTGGGGCAACCGCACCGCCACCGCCCGCTGGAACCACATCTTCAACGACCGCCTGTTCTCGAACCTCACCCTCATCTACTCCGACTTCGACTACAGCATCC
>JANRLA010000072.1:0-27650 GCA_033763015.1 Bacteroidia bacterium | reverse complement strand
GGCAGAAACGCCCCCCCGTACAGCTGCAGCGAGTCGTTGGCCACCACATTGAGCACCCATGCGGTGTAGGCCTGCTCAATGGGTTTGGTCAGGGTGCCGTCGTAGCGTAGCAGGCCGTCCAGGTCGGTGGCAATCCAGCTTGTGCCGTCGGGTTCGGTAAGCACATCGCGTACCACGGTGCTGCGCAGCCGGTTGACGGGTGTGGCCAGGATGCGGTAGCGATCGGCGCTCACCTGCTCAAGCTGCTGCAGCCGCAGGTCGCCACCCCGCGGGGTGAAGGTGAGCCACAACTTGCCCTCGCTGGCGGGGGCAAGCACAAAGGTGGCCAGGCTATCGGCCAAGAGCTGGCTGCCGAAACGTGCGTCGGGCACAAAGCGGTTGTCGGCTTCGGCGTACCGGTACACGCCAGCGGGGCTGGTGGCAAAGAGGTCGCTACCCAGGCGGTAGAGGCGGCAGCCCGTCAGGTTGGGTAGGCCTTGGTCGGGGCCATAGAACCCGAACTGGGGCTCTGCGCCCCTGAGGTCTACTCGGTGGATGCCAAAGGTCTCGTTGCCGAACCATACCATCCGGGGGTGGGCCGGGTCGGCGACCAGGTACCGCACCTGTCGGCTGTCTTCGAGCACGGGCAAAATGCTGCCCTCCAGGGTGCATTTGCCACCCGCCACCCGTAGCTCCAGGATGCCGTCGCGCTGCTTGCCAGCGTACACACGGCTGGGGGCGTCGGGGTCTTGCAGCAGGCTGTAGTAGATGGGGTCTTCGCCGGGGGCGATGCGATCGGGGGTGTGCAGTTGTGGGGCGACGCGGCCCTTGCCGTCTAGGCTGTACAGGCCGTTGGTGGTGGCCACCAGGAGCAGATCGCCGACGGGCAGTAGGTCCCACACCTGGTCGCGCAGGCCCGGCACGGGTGCAAAGAGGGTGGTGCCCTCGGGGCTGGTTTCCAGGCGGTACAGGCCACCGCCACCGCCTACATAGAGCTGGCCCGCGTGCCGGGCTACCGCCCAAAGGGTGCCTTTCAGGCCGCTGGTCTGGTCGAAGCGTGTGAGGGGCGAGGGGTATTCCAGCCGGGCAAGGCCGCCTTCCATGGCAAGCCAGGTGCTGCCCTGCTGATCGGGAAAGACGTACCGCACCAGGTCTGAGGGCAGGCCTTGCCCGGTGGTTATGTGGTGCACCTGCCGGCCCTGCTGGTTCAAGACAAAAAAGCCACCCCGGGTCGCGAAACCGTACAGGCCCTGGCCCAACGCTGCGCCGTGGTACACCGAGTACTGGGCAAAGGCTGCGTCGAGCTCAGTGGGGAAGGGGCGCAGACCACCGTCCTGGAACAGCAGTGTGCCCAGCGTACGGGTCGCAATCAGTACCCCGCCCCCATCACCGAAGGGCACCATGGCGTCGATTCGGTTGGCAGGCTGCGCGAAAAGCTCACCGCCGGGTACCAGCTCCAGGGCGTCGCGGCGCAGGCGCTGCAACCCCACCCCAAACTGGCGCACGTAGAACACGCCGTTGACCACAAAAGCGGTGTGGAAGTCGTCGCCGCCCGAGGCCGAGGGCCACACCCGCACCTCCTCTCCCCGCAGCCGTACGATGTGTGTGCCGGTATTGATGTACAGGTACTCGTCGTAGGCAAACAGGTGCCACACTTGCCTGAAGGCATCCAGGGCTTCTTTCGGGAACCTCGGCAGCAGGCTGCGGAACTGGTAAAAGCCCGCCGAATCGGGGCTCACGACGCCAAACACGCCGTCGCCCCCCACGTACACCCGGCCGTCGGGCCCTGCGGCCACGGCCCGTAGGATGTTGCCCCCCACGTTGATGCCGCGCCAGCTCACCCCATTGTACTCGAGCAGCGTGCCGGTATTGGCCACGTAGAGCATGCCGCTGGGCGCCTGGGCAATGGCCCAGTTCTGCGCATGGCCGTTGTAGTCGCGGGGGGTAAAACTGCGGCCTAGGGGTATACCCTGCTCCAGCGCTCCTCGTTGCCCCCACGCCGTGAGGGGAACAAGGGCGCCCAGCCCCAACAGCAACACGCTGGCGATGAGGTGCCTGCCCATTGCTGCCAAGATACACAGCCTCGGTTACGCCCGGCGGGCGAAAAACCGGCGGTACACCGGCTTTCGGTAGGCAAACTGCAGCCAGAGCCCCGGGTAGAGCAGTACATCGCCCAGCCAGGTGCCGCTGCTGTAACGGATGTCGTCTTCGATGATGCTCGCGGCGGGGCCATCGGCCACAACGCGGTGGTGGTGCTGCCAGCGGGCCAGAAAGAACGGCAGCACGGTGCCCTCGTCGACGAAAAAGGCCTCTGTGCCGATGTCGCCGTGCTGCACGATGGTGCTGTGCCACCGCTGGCGGAAGAAGACAAAGTCGATGTCTAGGTGCACTTCATCGCCCGTTTCAGAGCCATCGAACCGGCGCAGCTGCACCTTGGGCAGCGGTGGGGCCAGGGCCACAAACAACGCCTGCGTGAAGCCCGCCATCACGGTGCGGTAGTTGCCCGCCACGCGGGTGCTTAGGCGTAGTCGCATGCCCCTGCTACCATTTTCTACTCCGTTTGGTTCAACCGTTACGCCGCCTACTGCATCTTGCGGTGTGCGCCGGGTGCTGGGTTTTCTGTGGGCAGTGCTCCCCCTGGCGGGGTTCGGGCAGTTGGCAGGCCAGCAGGTGTTTACCAGTTTGGCCAGCACCCCCGACGCCCGCCTGGCCGCCCTGGGGGGCGTTACGGCCTCGCTACCCGGCCCAGAACCGTACCGCGCCTGGTACAACCCCTCCCTGGCGCCTGCCGACAGCCTGCCCGCCGAGCTTTCGGCCAACACGGGCTTCTTGCCCACGGGCATCACCACCTACCACAGCGCCTACAGCCGCCGCCTGGCCCCCCAATGGCGCCTGAGCCTCGGGGTATTTGGCGTGAGCTACGGTACGCTCGAGGGCCGCGATGTGTTCGGCAACCCTACGGGCGATTTCCGCGCCGCCGAGACGGCCTTCTACGGCTCGCTGCGCCGCCAACTGGGGCCCGTGCGCGTGGCGGGCACCCTCAAGTTTGTCAGCGGCCAACTGGCGGGGCTCTCGGCCAGTGCCCTAGCCTTCGATGCCGGGGTAGCGTATACCGCGCCCAGTGGCGACTTCCACCTGGGCCTCGTGGGCCGCAACGTGGGTGCCCCCCTCAGTAGCTACAGCGAGGGCGCGCCGGTGGGCGAGCTACCGCTCGACATTGTGCTTGGGCTTACGTACCGCGTGCCCAAGGCCCCGTTCCGCCTCAGCCTCTCGCTCCAGAACCTCAACACCTGGGTACTCTACGAAACGGGCGAAACAGACACCCGCACCTCATTGGGCGAAAACCTGGCCCGCCGGGTGGTCGTGGGCCTCGAAATCCTGGCCGGGTCTGCGTATGCCATCCGGGGCGGCTACAACCATCAGCGCCGACTTGACCTGCGGGCCGAGGGCCAGAGCTTCGGCTTTGCCGGCCTGTCGCTCGGCGCCGGGCTGCAACTCAGCCGCTGGGGCTTCGATTTCGGCTACGCGGGCTTTGGTGCCGGGGGGGGCAGCACCCACCTGGGCGTCGGCTACCGGTTTAGCCCACCGGCCGGAAGGACCGGGTAGGCACCTGCTGCCAGCGCTTGAGGTACCTGCCGAAGAAGTAGCTCGCTGTCGCGGCCATCGCCAGCGCCGACACTGCAATGACCGGAACCGAGGCTTGTGTCGAGCTCAAAATCTGCGCAATACCCGCAAAGTAGAGCCCCATCACTGACCAGTACATCCCCGAGAGGTGCAGCCGCAGCCAACGCGTGCGTGGCCAACGCAGCAGCGCACTACCCATGCCGTAGGCCAGGGTGACGAGCGAGACCACCGCAAACCCGTGGAAGATGCCAAAGCGCCCAAAGAGCTCGTACGTGAAAAACACCGGCACATTCACTACCAGCATAGCCGTGGTGTAGAGGTAACCCAGGCGGATGTGTGTGCGTGTGCCCTTGCGCAGAATGAGAACCAGCGGGCCCACCACCAGAGCTAGACTGGCGGCGACAAAGTGAACCCATTCGAGCGGGTTGAGGTGCATGGCAATCGTCTTTCGGTGGTCAGACCCCTGCCACAACCCGGAGGTTGCAGCCTCAGACGGGCTAGAGCAGCACCAGGGCCTCGGCGGCGGTGAGGGGCACCACACCGGCGGCGGTCATGTCCTCCAGCGCCCGTGCGCAGTCGCCGGGTTTCAACTCCACGCCCATCGCCGCGTCGGTGAGTAGGTACGTGGCAAAACCCGCCCGGCGGGCATCGAGCGCAGTGGCCCGCACGCAGTAGTCGGTGGCCAGGCCGCAGACAAAGACCTCGGTCACGCCTGCGGCCTTCAGGTGGTCGGCCAGCGGCAGGTTGGTGGCCTCGAAGGCCGAGTACCCATCGTCGCGGTTGTCGGTACCCTTTAGCACATGGGTGTGGATACCGGCCTGGTACAGGTCGGGGTGGTACTCGGCGCCGGGGGTATCGGCCACACAGTGCACGGGCCATTTCTCGAAGTGGACCGTCTGCGCCGGGTGCCAATCGCGCGAGGCTACCACGTGCTCGAAGTTGCCCATCAACCCGTTGATGACCGGCACCACGGCGTCGCCGCCGGCCACCGCCAGCGCCCCGCCGGGGCAGAAGTCGTTCTGTACATCCACAATCAGCAGTGCGCGCATAGGGCAGGTCTCTTTGGCTTAGTACTGCACCTCTTTCAGCAGCCGCTCGACAATGGCGTCGGCGGTGATGCCGTCGGCCTCGGCATTGAAGCTGGGCACGATGCGGTGGCGCAGGCTGGGCACGGCAATGGCCTGCACGTCCTCGACATCCGGCGAATATTTGCCCCGAATAAGCGCGTGCGCCTTGGCCCCCAAAATGAGCGTTTGGCTGGCCCTGGGGCCCGCACCCCACGCAATGAGGTCTTTTACCGAGCCCGGCGCTACGGTATCGGCCTGGCGGGTTCGGGTAGCATCGACCAGCCGGACGGCGTAGCGCACCACGTTGTCGGCCACCGGTACACGGCGCACCAGCTCCTGGTAGGCCCTGAGCTCTGCGGCCTGAAGGATAGCCTGCGGTTGCGGCCCCTCGCTGCCGGTTGTGCGCTGCACGATGGCGATCTCGTCTTCGAGCGTCGGGTAGTCGAGGAACAGGTTGAACATGAACCGGTCAAGCTGCGCCTCGGGCAGGGGGTAGGTACCCTCCTGCTCGATGGGGTTTTGCGTGGCCAGCACGAAGAAGGGGTCGTCGAGGGTGTAGGTCTCGCCGGCGACGGTCACTTTGCGCTCCTGCATGGCCTCGAGCAGGGCGGCCTGGGTTTTGGGCGGCGTGCGGTTGATCTCATCGGCCAAGAGCACGTTGCCGAAAATGGGGCCGGGGATGAACTTGAAGTACCGCCGACCGGTCTCCTGGTCAATCTCCAGTATCTCGGTGCCCAAAATGTCGCTGGGCATGAGGTCGGGAGTGAACTGGATGCGGCTAAACTTCAGGTCGAGCACCCGGGCCAGGGTGCCAATGAGCAGCGTTTTAGCCAGGCCTGGCACACCCACCAATAGGGCATGGCCACGGCAGTAGAGCGACACCAATAGCCGTTCTACGATGGGCTCCTGGCCCACAATGGCCTTGCCGATTTCGGCCTTCAGGCGCGCATGGGTGGCCTGGAGGGCATCGGCAGCTTCAACGTCGTTGGCGAAGGCCACGGGGGCACCGGTAGGTAGGGTCATTGCCAGTTGCTCAGGGCCTGTGTGCAGTCGTGGGCTTTTACTTCGATGTACACCTGGCGTTTGGCCTTTTCGAACCACTCGTCCAGGGCGGTAGCTTCTTTCGCTTTAATGGCCGCCTGCTGAAACTTGGGGTAGTCCTGCTGGAGGCTTGCCCGGTGGGGTGCGACGCGGTTTTTGAGCCACACAATCCGGTAAAAGGGCTGGGTGGCACCCCCGCCTTGTGGCAGCACCTCGGTCGGTTCGCTGATGTCGCCCACTTTCATGGGGTCGATCAAGAGGTAGGTCTCGGCATCCAGTTGGTCAAGCGGGATGCGCGGCTCACCCGAGCGGTCGATGAGCGCTCCGCCACCGCTCTTGGTGCCTTCGTCCTCGCTGTACTTCACCGCAGCTTCTTCGAAGGTCAGCGAGTCGGTGAGAATAAGGGTGCGGATTTCGCTGAGCCGACGCTTGGCCACCTCCTGGTCTTCTTTCGTTATCTCGGGGATGATAAGGATGTGCCGCGCCTGCACCCGTTCGCCCAGGCGTTTGTCTAGCCGCACCAGGTGGTAACCAAACTGCGTTTCAAAGACCTCGCTCAGCTCGTTGTCTTGCAGGTTAAACACCACGCCTTCAAAGTCGGGGTCCATCACGCCGCGACCAAACTCGCCCAGGCTGCCCCCGCGTTTGGCGGTACCGTCTTGGCCGTAGTAGCTGGCCAAGGCCTCAAAGCGCTCTTCGCCGCGCAGTATCTGCTGCCGGATTTCTTCGAGCTTGGCGCGGGCCGCCGCCTTGCTCGCCTCGTTGGCCGTGGGTTTGATAACGATGTGGTTGATCTCGACCTCGGCGGGCAGTAGCGGTAGGCTGTCTTTGGGTATGTTGTTGAAGAACTCCTTCACCTCGCGCGGGGTAACCGAGATGCCGCTGTAGATCGCTTTGCGCTGCTCTTCGGCCAAGAGTTGCTTCAGGATCGTTTCGCGCAGGTCGGCCTTCAGGGCATAGATGCTCTGCTTGTACACGGCCTCTACCTGTTGCTGGCTACCCATTTGGGTAATGATGCGCTCCAAACGCCGGTTGAGCTCCTGTTCGACCCGGTCATCGGAAACCTCCAGCGAGTCGAGCCGGGCTTTGGCCAGCAGCAGGTTCTCCATGAGCAGGTTTTCGAAAATCGTGCAGCGCAGCGTGCCGTCGTCGGTCTGGCCCTGGCTGAGGTAATACTGGTACTGGCCCTCGATGTCTGAGTGCAGGATGATCTCGTTGTCGATCACGGCCACTACCCGCTCTACGAGGTCGGTCTGGGCCCTGGCGGGGAGCCCGGCCATGCAAGCCACAAACAGCAGGCTAATACTGGCGGCTATCGGGGTGCGATTCGGCTTCTTGGGTGTATTTGGTTTCATACTGCAGCAGCAGTTTGTAGCGGCGCTCGGTCAGGATCCGCAGGTAAATGTCGTCTGCTACCAGGGCTAAGGGTAACGTATTGCCGGGGCGAATTACTTCAAGAAGGTAGAAATAATGAAATGACCCCGGGGTACTCCCCCGTCCGGGGTAGGCCAACACAGGCCCCATGGGCCGGGCGTTAGCCAGCACAACCCCCGCTGGGGCGGCCCGTTGCCACCGCGCGAGGCTGTCGGCAGGTACATATTGCTCGGGTAGTACCAGGGCGCGGGCTTCGGGGGCCAACTGGGCTGCCAGGGCGACTACCGTGGCCGAGTCGGGGCTGGCAAGCGTTGTGCGCACCTCAGGGTTTACGGCCGTGGCAGGCACCTCGGCGTACCGTACGCGGTAGCAATAGTCGCGGGCGAGGAACAGGTCGGGGTGCTCGGCCTGGTAGGCAACAATTTGGGCAGGTGTGACCAGGGTATCGAGGTGCCGCCCCACCAGGTAGCGTTCGAGCTCAAGTTGGATGAGTTTTCGGCGATAGTCGGCCAGTTGCCAACTGATACGCCCTTCCAGGTCGGCAATGCTGTCACTTGCCACGTCGAGCACGTACTGTTCGCGCAGCCACCGGCGGATGTAGTCCTGGCTTAACCGTGTGCTATCGGCGGGGGTTAGGTTTTTGGGTAGGTGGGCCAGCAACTCCTCCCGCGTCAGTACCCGGTCTTTGTAACTCACCACGGCTTCGCGCATCGGGTGCTCAGAACACCCCGCCAGGAGTACGCAGAGCCCTGCTACACAGAGGCCTACTGCCCAGTACCTGGCCACACGCTGCCTCACCGTTTAAAGAGCCTGCGCAGAATTTTTTCGTCAATCTCGGCAGGGTATTCGCGCGCCAGGGCGCGTACCCACCGGGTTTCCAGGTGGCTCTGGTAGGCGCGTACAACCTCGGCCTTGCAACGGGCAAAGGGCACAATGCCGCCGGGGTGCAGCATTTCGGCGTAGTAATCGACAGCGAAGCCGCCAGTTGGGGTTTCGGCAATCGGGGTTCGCCAGCCGGGCTGGTGCCGCAGAAATTCGTTGAGTTCGGTCGGCGTTTGTGTGCTCACCAACCGGGTAGATACCCGGTACGATACCGAGTGGCTCGTACCCGCCGATAGGTTCAGGGCCGCGGGGTGGCTAGTCGGGGCTGGCCCGCTGCCGCCCGTCTCCAACTGATCGAGGAGTTGTTGAAGTACCTCGAGCGTCTCGGCTTCGATCTTGACAATGCGCAGGGTCACCGGCCGGGTGTAGTCGGTCAGGTGGGTTTCGTAGTACTGCCGCACAGCGGCGGTGTCTTCGGTTGCCGGGCGCCACACCCGTTGCTCCATCTGCTCAAAGAGCAGAATCCCGTCGTGGTACTCCCGCACCAGGGCCCGGTACTCGGGGTAACGAATGGCCAACTGCTCCTCTTCGTAGGCGACCAGCTTCTGGTACGCCAGCAGGTTGATGTCGCGCTCAATGAGGGATAAGACTTCGCCCGTGAGCACCTGCCGACTGTTCACCCGACCTTCGAGGAGTTCAAAGACCGACGTGTTTTGGTCGGCGAATGCGAACAGGGGTGTCGAAAGCAGTTCGGGGTCTAAAAGGCTTACGTCCGATGCCCCCAACCGCAGGTACCGGCTGCCCAGCGCCTGCGCCAGCCGTTGGGCCACGCCTTTGGTGGGCTTGAACTTGTAGGTCTGTTTCAGGGTCTCGACGAAGCGCGACTGTGCCAGCTCAAATCGGGCATCGGTCCGCAGTCGCTGCTTGAGTAACGAGCGCAGTTCTGCGGCTTGCGGCATGGGCCGCTGCTCGGTAACGGCCAGGATGTGCCACCCGTGTGGGGTGAGAAACGGTGCCGAAAACTCACCTGGGCTCAACCGCGCCTTTTGGGCTTCGAGGGCGGGCGTTAACCGACCGTACCCTAGGTCGCCCCCCCGGCCTGCCGTCTGGGGGTCTTGCGAATACTCGGCAGCCAACTGTTGGAACGGTTTGCCGGCCTTCAATTCCTGGTACACCTGGTAGGCCAACTGGCGGGCTTGGGCGGTATCGGCCTCGGCGGTGGCATCGCTCAGGCTGGGGCCGGGCAGCAGAATATGTGCCGCGCGTTTCCCTCCACGGTTCGGTACCCGGTCGAGCACCTGGACCAAATGGTACCCGTAGGGTGTACGAATGGGCAGCGAGACCGAGCCCACGGGTGTGCGGTAGGCCGCCGTCTCGAAGGGGTACACCATTTCGAGTACTGAGAAGTAGCCCAGCTCGCCACCAACGGCAGCAGTACTGGCGTCTTGGGTGTGCCGATGGGCAAGCGCATGAAACGGTACCCCGTAACGCAACAGGCTATCGCGTAGCAGCAGGCACCGCTGGTACACTTGCTCGGTATCGGCGGGGGTGGGGTGGGGCGGCAGGCGCAGGAGCAGGTGCGCGGCGCGCACGTCTACTTGGCTCCGCTCGTAGGCTTCGTCGACCAGCTGGTCGAGCACCTCCGTTTCGGCCAGGTAACTCTGGCGCAGCTGGCCCAGGTAGGTTTCGTATTCCACCCGAAAATTCAGCGTGGTGTCCAGGCCCAGCGCTTCGGCTTCCATCACCTTGCGCTTTACGTTGATATAGGCCCGCAGTTCCTCGCGCAGTTCGCGCAGCAGGCGTTGGGTATTGCGTGGCTGCCCGTGGCGCTTGAGGTACGCGTGCTCAAACTCGGCCCGCGTGATCACGCGCCCATTGGCGAAGGTGACCAGTACCTCACGGTCGGCCTCCAGGGTGGGCTGGGCGTACACGCGGCCTGCGCCTAGGGCCAGGCAGAAGGCTCCCACCTTCCAGAGGGCATACGGGGTCTGGCGCAGCAGCAACTGTACTGGCTTTGAGTAGGAATAGCGGGTAAACCGCATAGGCTTCAGCTTCAGCGTAGCGTCGTTTCGATAGGCGGCTGCCGGTGGGCTCTGAAGGGGTAACGCCCGCAAACTACACAATAGGGCGTAACCTTGTATTATTATCACCGGTAGGTGTAGGGGTGTGGAAAACCACCTGAGCGCTAGCCCCACGGGCACGCACACCCCGAAGGACGGCAAACTTTCAATTTCAATTGAAAATCTTTCGAGATTTGGGGGCGTTGTATTGGCGCTTACCCTTCTGCAATGACCGTCCCCGCGCTGCTCGAAAAGGCCCTGGCCCTCGACTTCCTGAGCCTCGACGAAGGCCTACAGCTCTACGCTGAGGCCCAACTGCCCGACCTCATGTGGGCAGCCCACCAGGTTCGGCTGGAGAAGAAGGCGGGCACCAACCACATTGTGACCTGGCAGATAGACCGCAACGTGAACACCACCAACGTGTGCGTGGCCAACTGCAAGTTCTGCAACTTCTTCCGGGTACCCGGTCACCCCGAGAGCTACATCACCGACGACGCCACTTACCACCAAAAGATCGAGGAAATGTTCGCCCTGGGCGGCGACCAGCTGCTGCTGCAGGGTGGCCACCACCCGGCCCTGGGCATCGAGTGGTACGAGGAGCTCTTCCAAAAGCTCAAGTCGTGGTACCCCCACCTCAAGCTGCACGCGCTGGGCCCCCCCGAGGTGGTTCACATTTCCGAACTCTCGGGCCTTACCTACCACGAAACCCTGCGTCGGCTGAAAGCCGCGGGGCTCGATAGCCTGCCAGGTGCTGGGGCCGAAATATTGGCCGACCGCGTCCGGCGGCTCATCTCCAACGGCAAGTGCCTCGGCGAAGAGTGGCTCGAGGTCATGCGCCAAGCCCACCGACTCGACATCCCCACCTCGGCCACGATGATGTTCGGCCACATCGAAACGCTCGAAGAGCGCTTCGACCACCTGGTGCGCATCCGTGCCGTACAGGCCCAGCGGCCCGAGGGCACCGTTGGCTTCCGGGCCTTTATCCCGTGGCCTTACCAGGACGATGGCACCCTCCTGCAGCGTGTAAAGGGCATTTCGAACCATGTTTCGGCAGACGAGTACCTGCGTACTCTGGCCCTTTCGCGGCTCATGCTGCCCAACATTGACAACATCCAGGTGTCGTGGCTCACGGTGGGGCCCAAAGTGGCCCAGGTAAGCCTCTACGGCGGGGCCAACGACATGGGCTCGATCATGATCGAGGAAAACGTCGTTTCGGCTGCCGGTGCCCCGTTCCGGTTTACGGCCCAGGAAATCCAGCAGTGCATCGAGGAGGCCGGCTTCGTGCCCCAGCTCCGCGACCAGCAGTACAATTTCCGCGAGCTGCCCGCCGCAGCGCGCCGCAGCCCGGCGCCTGTGCCTGCCTAGGTGCTACCGGCTCGAATGCCGCACCACGGCCGTATCGAAGGCCAGAAACTGGTCGGCAAGACCTGCCCAGGCTTTTACGTCGGGGGCATTTTCGGTAAAGGCTTGGGCTGCAACCACGGTGCCCTCGTCCTCCCAGTACACCAGCAAATAGAATTTATTCCCCGCGGCCTCCAGCAGCTCAGAGCCCTTGAACCCTGGGGTAACGCTGTGCAGGTACGCGTCGATCAGGGGCCGGTCACGGATGAACTGCTCCCGGTGCTTCGTCACCACAAACTGGATAACTTCAACAACGCCCGCCATACGGGAGCTTAAGTTACGTAAGCGCCTTACATACCCGAATAGCTCGGCGCAGGATTCAGGGCGGCCTCCAGGCGGCGCAGTTGGTCGTCGGTCAGGTGCCCCAGTACCTCGGGTTCGTACCGGTAGAGGTAGGCCGGGGTTTGGGGGGCTGGCGGCTGCACAAGGTCGGCCCATTGGACGAGCCCCAGCACCAGGCTGGGTATAGCAAACACCCCGCACCCCCGGTACGCGGGGTCGGCCGTGCCGGTGTAGATGCCGTGGTCGAACAGGGCCTCCAGCGACAGGCCGTAGCGCGACTCGAGCACCTGGGCAGTAGCCGCCCACGGCAACCGGATGGGCGTTTTGGGTAGCACCTGGGCTGCAGGCGTATAGGGCTGCAGTTCCAGGTACAGCGGGGCCACGCGCCCACTGTCAATACCCACGCCCAGGGTGAGCAGCTGGCAGTAGTACGGCAGCACTGGGTTTTTGACACTCCAGGTGGTCGTTTCGGTTAGGGCAGTCGTAGCACCGGCACTGGCGAGGTAGGCTTGCAGGTCGGCCAGAGCTTCGGGGTAGGTCAGCGGCACGTCGGTGGGGCCGGTGGTGGCTGCCACCAGGCCCAACTGAAACACCTCGAGCAGCCCGGCTACCACTTCGGGCGCCAGTGCATCGGTACGGTAGCGCCGCTCGGTTGCGGTGGCTAACGGGGTGGGTAGGTACTGCCGTACCTGCTGAAATTCGCCTTGTAGGGCCTGGGCCGGGTTTTTGAGTACCGTAAACTGGTGTACTGCGGGGGCGCGGTACCCGCCGACACTGAACCAGTAGCGGGGCAGTACGGCCAGCATGGAGTCGGTTTCTTCGGGTGCTAGGGCATGCCCTGCCTCGAGGCTGGCCCAGTCGCCGCGCAGAAGGAAGTGAGCCGCGACCAGCGACTCCTCGAACCCGGTGTAGCGGTGGGGGCCAATCTGGCTCGGGAAGCCCAGCAGCTGTAGTTCGCGCAGGGCCTGGGCAAACGCGGGCCAATGGGGGTGGCGCAGGGTGTTGGCCACCTCGGTAACGCTAAACTCGACGGCTGGCTGCTCGGTCCGGCGACCGGTCACGTCCACCCGGTACAGCCGCAGGGTGCGGGCCTCGAAGTGCCAGGCACTGTCTGTGGTTACGACCTGACCCGACCAGTCGACCCAGTTGCGCAGCGCCTGGGGCTCGGTCTCGGTGGCGCCACTCCAGGTCACCTGCTGGGCTTCGAACGTGGCGTAGGGCAGGGGCTGGCGGCTGCTATCGGGGGTATACCCCGGTAGCTGGCCCCGCTGGTACGCGGCCAAGATCGAATCGAGCAGGCCACCGGTGCAGTAGAAGGCGCTGCTCCACAGCCGCGGGTACTCCCAGCTCGTGTGGGCAAACGGCCCTGCGGCCAACAAGCCATACACGCGGTCTTCGGGCCGCAGGCCCACCTCGAGCAGCCCGGCAGGCATCCGCAACGTGACCCCTCGGCTGGGGTCCTCGGCTGTGCGGGTTGGGTTGCGGCACCCGGCTACCACCAGGGCAAGCACGCCCCACCTGCAAACAAGCTGCAAAACGCTTCTGTGCATAGCCCCGAAACTACGGCGTTTTCTCACGTTTGCCCCGTAAGCGCCACATCTCTCGTAGCTTACGGCTACCAAACGCTAACCGCAAAACCCACGCAAACCCTATGGCAACCCCACGCTTGGCCGGCAAAGTGGCCATCATTACCGGCGGTACCCGCGGCATTGGCGCCGCTGCCACCGAACGTTTCCTCGAAGAAGGCGCCCGTGTTTCGGCCTGGTGCACCAACCCCGACAACTGCACCGACTGGTCGGCTGCGCTCAGCGCCCAGTACCCCGGCATGCTCAGCATCGCACAGGTGAACGTGGCCAACCGGGCCCAGGTCGATGCCGCCGTCGCCCAGGTGCTCGCCGCTTGGGGCACCATCGACATCCTGGTGAACAACGCGGGCATTACCCGCGACAAGGGCTTTCTCAAACTGAGCACCGAACATTGGCAAGAGGTGCTCGACATCAACCTCACCGGCACCTTCCACTGCACCCAGGCCGTCATGCCCACCCTGGTCGAAAAAGGCTACGGTCGCATCGTCAACGTGAGCTCGTGCGTAGGCCGCTACGGCAACTTCGGGCAGGCCAACTACGCTGCCACCAAAGCGGGCCTCATTGGCTACACCCAGACCCTGGCCAAAGAGTTCAGCCCCAAGGGCATCACCATCAACGCCGTGGCCCCCGGCTTTATCGCCACCGACATGGTCATGGCCATGCCCGAAAAGGTGATCGACAAAATCAAGGAGCGCACCCCCCTGGGCCGCCTGGGCACGCCCCACGACGTGGCCAACAGCTACCTCTTCCTCGCCAGCGACGAAGCCTCCTATATCACCGGCGCCGTGCTCGACGTCAACGGCGGCTGGCAGAGCTTTTAAGGTGCTTTTGCTGCCCCCATGTACCCAGCCCCCGGCCTCTGCTGGGGGCTTTTTTGTGCGGCCTACGCCAAAAATGGCCTGCCCAGGTAGTAAGCAATGTGGGCGTAGTGGTGGCGGCTGTGCCAGTCGTATTGGGCAAAGAGCTGCCGCACGGTGTAGGTGAAGTTGCGGTCGGGGTGGTACCAGGTACGGTCAAACTCGGCGGCCGTTAGCGCCCGTCCTACGGTCACCCAGCGGGTGTGCACGGCCGCGAGCAGCGGCAGGGAGAGGGCAATGTCGGCGGTTTTGCCGTCGGGCAGCTCGGCCCACGCGGCTTCGTGGTAGGCCTTGATGGTGGGGTTGTCTTCGGTGAGGGCCCACTTGAGGCGGATGTAGGCGTTGAGGTGACTATCGGCCAGGTGGTGCACCACTTGCCGCAGGGTCCATCCCCCTGGGCGGTAGGGGCTATCGAGCTGGGCGGCAGTAAGGGGCACCACCAGTTCGGTCAGGTGCTGCGGGAAGGTGGCTAGGGTGTGCAGGTGACGCTCGGTGTCGGTGGCGGCAAGGGGCGCGTCGCGGTCGAACCGGCCGATGGGGTAGCGTAGCGATTCGTCGGGTGTAGTCATGTGGAAGCAGTTATTTACCGATACAAAATTTTGAGAAGATAGCGCCCAGCACGTCGTCGCTGGTCACCTGCCCAGTTATCTGGCCCATGGCCTCGAGCGCGTGCCGCAGGTCGAGCGCCAGGAGCTCGCCGCCCAGGCCCTGGGCCAGGCTTTGGCCCACGGCCAGGAGCCGGGCCTGGGCCGCTTGCAGGGCCTGCACGTGGCGCTGGCTCGTTACGATGGTGTCGTACTGGGTTAGGGTTTGGGCCTGGCTCACCAGGGCCTGCTTCAGGGCCTCTAGCCCCAGCCCCGTCTGCGCCGAGAGCGGCACAAAGCCTGCGGCCTGCCAGGCGGCGAGCGCCTCGGGCGTGAGCGCATCGGCTTTGTTGGCCAGCCGCAGTACGTGGGCCCCCTCGGGCACCCCGAGCTCGGCCAGGTACGCCTCGGCCTGGGGTGGTTGGGTAGCGGTAGCATCGAGGAGTACGAGCACGAACTGCGCACCGGCCATGCGCGCGCGGCTGCGGCGGACGCCCTCGGCCTCGATGGGGTCGTCGCTGGAGCGCAACCCGGCGGTGTCCATGAGCCGGAAGGGGTAGCCCCCCAGGTTTACCACGTCCTCAATCACATCGCGTGTCGTGCCGGCAATAGGGCTTACAATGGCGCGCTCTTCGCCCAGCAGCCGGTTGAGCAGGGTGCTTTTGCCGGCGTTGGGCGGGCCCACCAGCGCAGTAGCAAAGCCGTGTTTCAGGGCGTTGCCGGCCGCAAAGCTCTCGATGAGGGTTTGAAGGCGGCTGTCGGCTTGGGTGAGCAGGGCACTGAGCTGGTCGCGCTGGGCGAACTCGACGTCTTCCTCGGCAAAGTCAAGCTCCAGCTCCACCAGGGCCGCAAACTGGATGAGTTGTTCCCGAACATCGGCCAGGCTGTGGGCAATGCCCCCGCGCAGCTGGCGGATGGCCACCTGCTGGGCGGCCCGGCTGCGGGCGGCGATGAGGTCGGCCACGGCTTCGGCTTGGCTCAGGTCGAGCGCTCCGTTGCGGAACGCCCGGTAGGTAAACTCGCCCGGTTCGGCCAGCCGCGCACCCGCCTGTACCAAGAGCTCTAGCACCCGCCCCAGGATGTACGGGCTGCCGTGGCAGCTGATCTCGACCACCTCTTCGCGGGTGTAGCTACGTGGGGCGCGGTAGGGCGTGACGACCACCTCGTCTACCAGTGTGCCATCGGCCTCGCGCAGGGTGCCGTAGCGCGCCTGCTGGTGGGTAGGGTCGGGGCCCAGCCACCGGCACACCTGCCCTGCCAACGCTATGGCCCGTGGCCCAGATAGGCGTAGTAGGCCCAGGGCACCCTCGCCGTTGGGGGTTGCCAGGGCCACAATGGTGTCTTCGGCAGCGGCAAGGAGCGCAAGCACGTAGGCAAAGCTAGTCGGCTTCTGGGCGTAGTTTCGCGGGCCAATGCCCAACTCGCTGCCCATGCGAAAGCTCCTCGCCGCCAACTGGAAGATGCACCTCACCCTCGCAGAGGCCGAGCGCCTGCTCCAGGCCACGTGTGCAGGCCTACCCAACCCCAACCCCGTGCCGGTGGTGCTTTGTGTGCCCGCCCCGTACCTGACGGTTGCCGCTCGCTTCGCCAAGGCCACGGGCGAGGTGTACGTGGGGGGCCAGAACCTCAGTGCACATGCCCAGGGGGCCTACACCGGCGAGGTTAGTGGGGCGATGCTCCGCAGTACCGGCGCCGACTACGTGATTGTGGGCCACAGCGAGCGCCGCAGCCTTTTCTTCGAGGACAACCACACCGTGCGTACCAAAGTAGAGCGTGCCCTGGCCGAGGGGCTGCGGCCCATCCTGTGTGTCGGCGAAACGCTCGAGGAGCGCACTAGCGGCCACTGGCAGGCCGTTATTGAGCAGCAGCTCACCACCGCCTTCCTCGCGCTGCCACCCGAGCGGCAACGGGCGACGGTAGTGGCCTACGAGCCCGTGTGGGCCATCGGCACCGGCCAAACCGCCACACCTGCCCAGGCTGCCGAGGTGCACGACTACATCCGCCGGCTGGCCGGGCCTATTGGCCAGGAGCTTACCATCCTCTACGGGGGGAGTGTAAAGCCCGACAACGCCGCCGACCTCTTCGCCCTGCCCACCCTCGACGGTGCCCTGGTGGGCGGCGCCAGCCTAGACGCCGAGGCGTTTCTGGCCATCCACGCGGCCTTGATGGCTACGGCATAAGGCTACGAAACCCCGTCGCGACAAAGAAAAACTCCTTGCTCTCGCTGCGCACCGACTTGGGGCGCACCCGGGCCACCTTCGTAAAGCACGCCTGCAGCTCGCGCTGAAATTCTTGCACGTCGGGCCCATCAAACATTTTGCACACAAACGCGCCTCCCGGCCGTAGGTACCGCATGGCCGTGACTAGCGCCAACGCGCAAAGGTTGTACGAGCGCGCCTGGTCGGTAAAGGTGTGGCCACTGGTTTTGGGGGCCATATCACTAACCACCAGGTCGAGTGGGGGGGTGATGCCCGCGGCGTGAAAGAGGGCGCCGTAGTCGGCCTGCTCAATGTCGGCCACCACAAACAACGCGTTGGGCAGCGCCAGGGCGATGGGCGTAAGGTCGATGCCCAGGAGCCGCCCCTTGGCCCCGATTTTCTGGGCGATGTACTGGCTCCACGACCCCGGCGCCGCCCCCAGGTCGAGCACCTGTTGGCCTGGGCGCAGCAAGCCGTATTTGGCGTCTATCTCCTCGAGCTTGAATACCGATCGGGCCTTAAACCCCGCCTGCTGGGCCTTTTTGGCGTAGTGGTCGGGCCGGTCGTAGGGCATGGTACAAGTGTACGACCCGCGGGGTGTACCCGGTGCAACTCTTGTAATGGCCCCTGCTCTTTGATGGGAACTTTCAGACACAGACCCAGATGCTTCAGCAACGAGTCTACCCGCTTCTACTTCAGTTGCTGGCCCTACTGCTACCCTTTGCTGCCTTGTCTCAGCCCGCCGATACAGTTTTACTTGGGCTGCTTTCAGCAAAACTGAAGCCGACGGGCAAGCGGCCCGTGCACGCCATTCAGGCCTACATCGCACAAAACGATCGGGTAGCGCGGCTGGCCGTTGGGTTCGCCGATGGCGATACTGTTCGGGCCCACCCCGACGACCAGTTCAAGGTTGCCAGTATCACCAAGACCATGACCGCCGTCGTCATCCTACAGCTCGCAGAAGAAGGGGCTCTCGAGCTGGAAGCACCCGTTGCCTTCTACCTCAAGGCGGTTCCGTTTGTACGCATACAAGACATACACCGGTACAACGATACCCTGTACGGCGACCAGGTGACCGTACTGCAGCTACTCAACCACCGAAGTGGGATTGCCGATTTGTTCGACGATGCAGCCGTTCGGTTTTACCTCAGTGTCTATCTGCACAAACAGCGTAGCTGGAGCCCCGAGAAACTCTTTGCCAGGTTTTACAAGTACAACCTGCCCAAAAAGGCTCACTTCAAGCCCGGTGAGGGCTACCGCTATTCCGACACCAACTACTTTTTGCTCGGCCTGCTTGCCGAGACGGTTACTGGCAAGCAACTGCCAGAGCTGTTTCGAGAACGCATCTACACCCCCCTTCAGCTCAACGCCACCTATTTCGAGTACTACGAGCCCGCTCAGCCAAATGGCCACACCACACACCAGTTTCTCTGGCGCGTAAACGCAACCCATAAACTCAATACGTCGTACGACTGGGCCGGTGGTGGGGTTGTATCCACCTGCAACGATTTGGCACGCTTTCTTGAAGGGCTCTTTGCCAACCAACTGTTTCGGAAGCCCGAGACGCTGGCCCGGATGCTGGCCGATACCCCACATTCCTTCCCGAACGGCAAAACTTCCAACTATGGGCTCGGCATAACCCGGTACACCTACAACGAAACAGTTTTCTATGGCCACAGTGGCTTTTGGGGCAGCCAAGTGATGTATAGCCCTGAAAAGAAACTGGTGTTCTGCGCCAACATCAACCAGGCCAATCCGGTTAAAACCTTTAACAGTCGTCAGTTGATCAGCGACTTGTTACGGGCCTTCGAAGCTGAGCAGTAGAGCGGGCTAGACGGCCACTCAGCCCTATTCGAACGAGATGTCGATGTCTTTGCGTAGCTGAGCGAAGGTATCGGCTTTGGTCGTGAGCCCCAGCGTGCGGTAGGCCTCCACCAGCCGGTCTACCAGGTGCAGCACGATGTAGATGTGGCTCAGGGGCTTGTAGTGGTTCAGGTTCTCATCGGCCTTCATCTTGCGCAAAAACTGCTGCACCTGTTTGGGTGTGAAGAACATACCCTTGTTAAAGGCATCAATGTAGAAGTGGGCGTTTGGCTGGTAGTACTTCAGGGCGTAGTACCCGCCAAAGTGCACCACCTGCATCGGGATTTGCAGTTGCTGGCACAGGATGTAGTAAAACACACTCAGACCCAGCGAGTTGCTGTGCTTGCTGTCGATGAGCTGGCTCAGGAACAGGTTGTCGGGCTTGTCGGGGTCGGCAAAATTGCCGCCGTACCCCTCGCGCCCGTACAGCATCCGATTGATGACCGAGAGGCGCTCCAGGTCGTTCATGCCGCTGTTGGTTTCCAGCCACGTGCGGTTGGCCAGGCGGCTCAGTTCGTTGCGGTACTTCTGTACGTTGAGCGTAGGGTACTGCACCTGGGTGAGCAGCAGCCAGCCTTCGAAGAGGTCGGCGCCACCGCCCTGGCGCCAGGTGTAGAGCTCTTCGGTGAAGTGGCCCACCTGCAGGCGGGTGATGAGCTCTTCGAGCCGCTGTTGGAGCGTGGTATCGGTTACGGCCTCCCAGGCCTGTTCCAGCCGGGCGATGCCTTCAATACCCAGTGTGGTCAGTTCACTTTCAACCTGGCGGGCCACCTCGGGGTCCGGGTCGTCGAGCAGGGCAATCAGCGCGTTGAATTTCGAGTCGTTCATCGGGCGAGAGGCGTTGAGGGGTAGCGTCGTCAGAGTTCGGTGTCGCCTAGGCTTTTGGTGGGCCGGTGCAGGTCGGCGCCCGTTTCGGGGCCCTCGGTTGGGCTCGTGGTGGGCGGGGTGTCGGTGCGCAGCTCATCGCCCTGGCTTTTGCTGGTGGGCGGTGGGGCAAGCGGGGTGGCGGTTTCAGGGGTGGGCGCGTCGAGTGCCAGCTCCAGCTTGGCCTCTGAGAGGGCCGATACCTCGTTCAGGCGGCGGATCCACTCGTCGGTGTCGTCGCTGTCGCCCAGATTGGCCATCTGCTCAAGTTTGCTCATCTCGTTGGCCAGTTTGGCCGTACGGTTGGCCTGCTTGGCCTGCTCCAGCCACTGTTTCCGGGCCAGCAGTTCGCGTTTGTACTCTTCTTTCAGCTTGGCCCGCAGCTCGGCACCGCTGAGTTTTTGGGGGGTATCGTTGGGCTCGTCGTTCATGGCAGTAAGGCTACCCGGTAGTGCAACGCTACGAAAACAGTTGCCGACCGGTAGAGCTACTTACGAACCAAAGCTGTGACCTGCAACCGTTGGCTGTGTACACCTGCCACAGCCGCTCGGGTCAGCCCGCGGGTAACTTACCCGTTTGGGGCAGGTAGTGCCTTACCCCGGCAGGGTGTAGCGCAGGGTATAGCGGTGCTCGCCCCCCACAATCTCCAGCCCAAAGGTGCCCCGAATGCCCACGAGCTCGCCCGAACCTGAGCCCGGCACGATGGCGATGGTGAGCGCGGGGCTGCCCAGGTCCATGAGCCCACTGTGCTGGAGCGCAAACCCGCCGGTTTTGCCCTGCAAAGTGCCCGTAACCACCTCAATGAGCACGTAGCCCGCAGAGCCCTCTTCGGGTGTCAGGGCCGTAAGCATACGGCCGGTACCGGTGCCCGTTAAGCCGCCCGAGAACGTTTTGGTGACCTGAAGCTCACCCAGCGTGAGGGGCCCGGCGGTGGTATCGGCCACGGGTGTCATCTGTACCACAAAGGTGCCTTCGGCGACATGGGGCGTCATTTGGCTACTGGCAGTAAGGGTTAGCAAAACGCCTGGCAGTAGGGCTACCAGGCGTTTGAGGAAATAGCGTTGCACGGGGGCTAGAGCAGTTGGTCTTTGTTCTGTTGCCCCAGGTTCTGCCCACCACCGCCGCCTACATCGGTGCTGGTGCCGGTCATGCCCATTTCGAGCTTGAACTGCTTGACCAGCTCCTGGGCGCGGAGTTTTTCGGCCTCTTCGTCGATTTTCATCGAGGTCGTATCCACGCTGTCGAGGGCCATTTCCATCCGGGCTTCGTTTTTGGCTGTCTGCTCGTTCACCTTGGTTAGCATCTCCTCGTGGGTCTGGTCAATGCCACCCACTTCGAAGCTCTCCATGGTATCGGCAATCTTAGCCTGCCACTTGGCGCGTTCGTGGGCCCGTAGGGCTTCGCGGGCTTCGGAGATCTTGCGGTCTTTTTCGCGCATGAAGGCCTTTTTGACCTCCAGCGCCTTGGCGTAGGCCGACTTGGCCGTCTCGAGCTGCTGCTCGGTGCTGGCCATGTGCCCCTTCAGGCTTTCAACCCGCACGGCGTAGTTCGCGGCAATGTCGTCGCGGCCGGCGTTGATGGCAGCCTTCATCTTGCTGATGAGGTCGTTGTACTCGGCCTGGTATTTCTTGTGCTCTTTCTCGAGCAGCGTCACGCTGGCTTTCACCGTCGCGATGCTCTCGTTCATTTTGGGCACCTGGTCGTTGAGCTCGCGGATGTTTTGCTCGAGGATGAGGCGGGGGTCTTCAATGGCCGAAATAGCACCCCCAAACAGGGCACGTATGGCTCGGACGAAACGCTTCCACATAGGGCGTAACTGGTGTAGTGGGGTAGAAGTGGCTTAGTGTGCCAATGTAGCAAATTCTGGGGCTGCCAGGCAGGCCGCCACCCGTGCCATTTCGTCGGGGCTGCCAATGTAGAGTGGGCAGCGCTGGTGCAGCTCGGTGGGCTGTAGCGCCAGGATGCGCTGGCTGCCACTGCTGGCCTGTCCCCCGGCCTGCTCGGCGATGAAGGCCATGGGGTTGCACTCGTAGAGCAGGCGCAGCTTCCCCTCGGGCCGGTCTACCGAGCCGGGGTAGATGAAAATGCCGCCCTGCAACAGGTTGCGGTGAAAGTCGGCCACCAACGAACCGATGTAGCGCGGCGACATCGGCTTTTTGGCCGAGGTATTGCGCTGCTTTAAATCGGACAGGTATACCTTCAGCCCTTCCGGGAAGCGCTCGTACGCCGCGTCGTTGATCGAGTAGTACTTGCTCGCCTCCGGTATGCGGATGTTGGGGTGCGAAAGGAAGAACTCGCCCAGCGACGCCTCGTACGTAAACCCGTTCACGCCACTGCCCGTGGTGTACACCAGCATTGTGCTGCTGCCGTAAAGCACATAGCCCGCCGCCAGTTGGGCGCTACCGGGCTGCAGGCAGTCGGCGACCGTAGCGGGCGTGCCCAGCGGGCTCAGCCGGCGGTAAATGGCGAATATGGTGCCGATCGAGACGTTGACGTCAATGTTCGAGCTGCCATCAAGCGGGTCGATAAGCACCACGTACTTGCCCGTATCGCAGAGCGGGAGGATGGTATCCGACTCTTCGCTCGCCACCGCCGCCACTTGGCAGCCTCGGCTCAGGGCCGCCAGGAACTGCTCGTTGGCCAGCACATCGAGCTTCTGCTGCACCTCGCCCTGCACGTTGATGTGGCCGTACTCGCCGAGCACACCCGCCAGCCCGGCGCGGTTCACCTCGCGGTGCACCACCTTGGCGCCCAGCACCAGGTCGCGCAGCAGTTGGCTGAACTCGCCGCGGGCCTCGGGCTGCAGCCGCTCCTGGGCAATGATGAACTCTTCGAGGGTCGTAAGGGTGGGCATAGGGGTCCGGTTGGTCTATTGGGCGATTCGCTAACTTGTTGGCAAAGTTTGTAACCAGAAGCTGTGGATCTCTCTACTCAAAGTATCAAGCTAATCATATTGCTGATTCCGGGTGGGTTGGCAACACTTCTGCTCAATAGACTCACTCTTCGTCGGGTAGAAGAGCCTTTTCTGTTTTTGCTATCTGCAATATTCCATTCACTGGTCAGCTATTTACTGTTGGGATTAGTGTACGAGGTTCTGGGCGGAACATTTTCTACTTGGGGCTGGCTCACAGGGCATGATTCTTCAATTGAGTTTTCAGAAGTAACACTGGCTAGCCTTCTTGCTTTGCTGGTAGCGGTGTTAACCGCCAAAGGCACCCAGAAGAGATGGCTAAATCGGTTCGGTCAGTGGCTTAGTATTACAGACAAGTACGGGGATGACACGTTGTTTATGTATTTCCTCAGTACTAAAGAGGTAAATGAAGTATATGTCAGAAACTATCAGACTGAAAAGGTTTATCACGGTCAAGTGGCTAGTTACTCCGACCAGGTTGAAGAACTGGAAGTTGTTCTGCGAGATGTTTATGTATACAATTTCGAAGGAGAGCTCTTGTACCAAGCACCGCTGGTTTACGTTTGTAGTTCTAGAACAAGTATGACGATCGAAGTTGTACCAGTTACAGACGATGAAAAAACCACCACAGATTAACGCTTTCCGGGTCAGTGTGGTAACCACTTCCCGCTGGTCAAATCTTTCTCGCGTGAAACCCGAGAGTAACCGTCCCACGAGTGGACCACCGCCTAAACCTGTAAACAAACCCAAGACTGAAGTAGTGGACATGTCCACCACTCCTAAGCAGTAAATACAAAAAACCCCCAGCCGTAGGGCCAGGGGTTTTCCGTAACGGCGTCAGGCGATTGGTTACGCTGGGTAGAGCACCTGATTCATTTCGCGCACTTTGTCGGCGCTTGAGTTCAGCAGGGCCATTTCGTCGGCGTTGAGCTTGATTTCGAGCACCTGCTCAATGCCCTTGCGGCCGAGGATGACGGGCACGCCCACGCAGATGTCTTTCAGGCCGTACTCGCCCTCCAGCAGCACGCAGCAGGGGAAGATGCGGCGCTGGTCGCGCAGGATGGCCTCGGCCATTTGGGCCGCTGCCGTGCCGGGCGCGTACCAGGCCGAGGTGCCAATGAGCTTGGTCAGCTCGCCGCCGCCCACCTTGGTGCGCTCAACGATGGCCGTCAGCCGGTCTTCGGGGATCAGGTCGGTTACCGGGATACCGGCCACCGAGGTAAAGCGCGGCAGCGGCACCATTGTATCGCCGTGGCCGCCCATCAAAATGGCCTCGATGTCTTTGGGCGAAATGCCGAGCTCCATGGCAATGAAGGCGCGGTAGCGTGCAGTGTCTAGAATACCGGCCATGCCCATAATGCGGTGCTTGGGGATGCCTGCCACCCGGAAGGCGTGGTAGGTCATGGTATCGAGCGGGTTTGAAACGATGATGATGATGGCATTGGGCGAATGCTTCACCACGTTTTCGGTCACAGACTTTACGATGTCGGCGTTGGTCGCAATCAGGTCGTCGCGGCTCATGCCCGGCTTGCGCGGCAGGCCCGAGGTGATGACCACCACGTCGCTACCGGCCGTTTTCGCATAGTCGTTGGTCGAGCCCACCAGGCGGGTGTCGTATTTCTCAATAGGCGCTACCTGGAACAGGTCGAGCGCTTTGCCTTCGGCAAGGCCTTCTTTGATGTCCAGCAGTACGACCTCGGTCGCCAGCTCGTGGCGGGCACAGGCATCGGCGCACGTTGCGCCCACGGCGCCAGCACCCACTACAGTAATCTTGCTCATTGGGGGTAAATCGGGGTTGAGAGAAAAGGTAGGTGTTGAGAAATAATGGCCCAAAATACAGGCTTTTGCCGCGACACCAAGGCCCGTTTTTCCCTTTTTAGCAGCGTCTTAACTCGGCCCCCGTATGCAACGCATCCTTCTGCTCCTCCTTTCGGCTACGCTACTTGTCAGTTTCGCTGCAACTCACACCGCGTATGGCCAGCAACTGAGTAAAAAACAGGAGAAAGCCCTGAAAAAGCAGTGGAAAGCCAAAGCAAAACAGTACTCCAAAGACCCCCTTTCGCTCAAGAGCTATGAAGAGGGCAACAAAGAGCGCATCGCTGCACTGGAGGCCGAAAACAAGAAGCTCAAAGACCAAATCAAGAGCCAGCAGGCCGAGATTGAGCGCCAGGCCGCCGAGTTGCGCCGCGTAGCCGGTGAGAACGAAGCACTCAAAACCGCATACGAAGCGCTCAAAAACGCGCAGCAAACCCAAACACCCCAGGGGCTCATTTTTAAAGTCCAGCTCGGGGCCTTCGAGAAGTTCAACATCAACCAGTACCTGCAGGATACCGAGAACTTTGAAGGCGAGAGTGCCGATGGCCTGAACAAGTACACCGTCGGCAACTTCCGCGATGTCAACATCGCCGAGGCCTTCCGGCAAGACATCGCCAAGATGGGCATCCGCGACGCCTGGATTGTACCCTACCGCGATGGGGTACGTATCACCATGACCGAGGCCAAAGAAATCATGCAGGCCGCCGGGGTGAGCATAGACCCACCTAAGGGCACACGCAAGAAAAACTAATGGGGTTGGTACCGGTTTGCGGTACTATCCCATACCAATGACAAGCCGTCCGACACGGGCTGCCCCTGCGCATCGACAAGGGTGATCGTCAGGGCGCGCTGGTCGGGCCCAAACTCGACCCAGTAGCCTGCGTGGGTGCCTGCGGTAGGCACTACCGGCTTTCCCATCGACAGGATCTGGCCCTCGCGGGTTAGCTCGAGGAGCAAACGCGGCTTGCCTTTGGGTAGTGCCGCGATGGCAAAGGCTCGCACCCGCAGGCTGTCGCCTTTGGGTAGGTCCATCGGTACGTAGCCCAGGTAGTCGGGGTCTTGGTCACCGTTTAGGTCGCGGGGCGGCAGCGTGCTATACTCAGGCCCCAGTGATTTGCCAAGCTCTGCCGATAAGGCTAGTTGACGCGGGCCACCCGCCTCGGCTGTTTGCCGGTAAGCGGCCTGCTGCATCCACCAGAGCGTGGCCAGCGCAACTACCGCCGATGCGGCCAGCACCACCACTAAGCGGCTGCCACGGGCTGGGTTGTGGGTACTCATTTCGCTAGTCCTACCGCGCGTTTCAGCCGGGGCCACCAGCCCACGGGTTCATCCACCAGTGCTGTGTAGCCATAGCCATACCCATGGCCGTAGCCTTGGTAGTTGAAGTTGACGCAATTGAGCGAAATGGCCAGGTCTTTAAGCTGGTGTTCGGCCACCAATTCGTTGAGCCCCCGCAGGAAGTGCAGGTTCGAATAATCCACCCGTACGACGTAGAGCCCCACACTGGCCAACTTTAGTACGTGCATAGCATCTACAACCAGCCCCACGGGAGAGGTATCGAAGACGATGCACTCGTATTCCTGCTTCAGTTGTTCTAGAAGCTCTGGGAATTTGGACGAGGCAAACAGCTCAGTTGGGTTAGGGGCTAAAGTACCGGCGGGTAAAAAATCGAAGTCTTTGTAGCTGGTCTGCACCACGGCGGTTTGTAGCGTGGCATACCCTACCAGCACATCGCTCAGGCCCGGGCTATTGGCCATGTTCAGGTGTTGGTTTAGACGTGGCCGGCGCAGGTCGGCATCGACCAGCAGCACACGCTTGCCCAGCATGCCGAAGGCAGCCGCCAGGTTCAGGCTCGTAATCGACTTGCCTTCGCCGCTAATGGTAGAAGTTACAGCAATTACCCGGTGCGACTTGTTGGCCGACAGAAACATGAGGTTCGAGCGCAGCGAGCGCATCGACTCATTGAAGGGGCTATTCGTCTCGTGAAACAGTTGGATGCCCACCCCGTTGCCCCTGTCACGGTACTCGACCACTTCGCCCACGATGGGCACTTGGGTAAGCCGCTCTACGTCGAAGCGATCACGAATCTTTATCCGCGCCAATTCCCGCAGAACAATTAATGACAGGCCAAGGAGTATGCCGGCCACCGGCCCGACTATCGAGATCAAGTTTCGTTTTGGCGACACGGGTACGCCGGGCGGGTCGGCCTGCGAAATCACTACGTGCTCAGACACAACACCCGCTCGGCTGATTTCGGCTTCGGTTTTCTTCTGCTTTAGTAGGTAGTAGTACTCCAGGCTGTTGTCGTACGTCCGGCTTGAGGCCTCCAGGCTCCTTTCGATCACGGGGTAATTGCCCAACTCGGCCCGTAGCGTACGGTATTCCTCGTGCAGCAGTTTGTCTTCAGTTACCAGTTGGCTTAGTTGGGTAGTTAGGGTTTCCTGAAGCAGTTCTCGGTTCCGCTCTATGGCGCGTAAGTTTTCCTGCAACAGCGGGCTGTTTTCCTTCTGGCGCTGGAGTAAGTCGCTGCGCTGGTTTAGCAATGTGTTGATTGCGTTTGTCTGTTCGACAATGCGATTCTCTAACCCCGAAAACTGTGCGTTGCGTAAGCTGGGCAGGTACACTAGGGGGGTGAAGTTGTCGCGGGTCTCAAAATCGCTGAACAACTCACGAAGTGCATCTGAAAGTGCAAGGAGCCACTTTCGGTGGTCGGCAATAGCCGCAATGCGTACTTCAACCTCCGTCAACCGCTCCAGCTTCTGTTCGCGTTGCGATAAAAGGATGGGTACATTCTGGCTCCGCTCAACTTGCGAAAGCTCGGCGCGTGAGCGCTCGACGTCTTTAGCTACGTTGAGCGAGATTGAGTCCAGAAACGTAATCACCTGGTCGTAGCTCCGTCGGCGGGTCTGTAAATCCTGTACCAGGAACTCTGCAAGCAGCTGATTTACGATATCGGAGGCGCGGTTGGGCAGGTCGTCGGTAAACGATACCCGCACCAGGTTTGCGCCACCAAACCCAGGCTGCAGCCGGATACGGTTGTACAGGCTTGCCTCACACCGCCGGAGGCTTTGCACCACAAACCGAATTCCACTCCCGCCAAGGCTTGTTCTGCCGGGGAGTAGCTCAATGCGCAGGGTATTGCCTTCGTGCTTAAAGGGCGCACCAAACCGCACCACTTGCCCTTCGGCAGAACTGCCTGCGGGCCGGAAGTCGAAAGTCCCTTCGGTAGGGCCTGGGTTTACTTCGTAGGCTCGGTTATAGAGCGTAAAGTGAAGGCTATCGAACACAACACGGATGGGTACTGAACCCCCATACAGGCTCG
>JANRLA010000071.1:0-7086 GCA_033763015.1 Bacteroidia bacterium | reverse complement strand
GTTGGGCGAGCCCAACGCCGCCGCCTACCTGGCGCGCTATTGCAACCCCTAGTTTTGCACCCTGTGCGCCAACGCCTACTCCTGCTAGGGCTACTCACGGGCCTGGTACTCGTTGCCAATGGGCAGCATGACTTTGCGCGGCTTACGCAACGTGCTGAAGAGCTGTACCGCCTGGGCGACTTTGAGGGTGCGCTCTTGGCCTACGATAGCCTAGCCGTGCGGGCGCCTGGGCAAGCCATCGTGCTCTATGGCCGGGGCCGCACCTACTTCGCGCTCGAGCGCTTCGCCCGCGCCATTGCCGACTTCGATAGCTGCCTGGCCTACGACAACCGGTACGCACAGGCCTACCACTACCGGGGCATGGCCCGACTGGCCCTGGGCGAACTGCCGGCTGCCGAAACCGACCTGGACCACGCCCTAGCCCTGGACAGCACCCTGTGGGAGGCCCGGGTGAACCGGGGGCTGGTGTACCTAGACCAGCAGAGGTATGCAGCGGCCCTTGAGGATTTTGGGGCCGTCTTGGCAGAGCGCCCCACCGCCGACGCCGTGTGGTACAACCGTGGCCGGGCCTATGGGTACGCAGGCAACTACCCCGCCGCCGAGGCCGACTTCCGCCGGGCCATTCAGCTGAACCCTGCCGACGCCAGCTACCACTACGGCCTGGGCACCGCCAAGCTCTACCAGTACGACTTTTCGGCCGCCGTGGCTGCCTACCAGAACTGCCTGACCCTGGACCCCACCTACGGCGATGCCCTCTACAGCCTAGGCTACACCTACCACCAGCTCGGCGAGCGCGAGACGTGCTGCTACTACTTTGGTAAAGCGGCAGCCCTGGGCCATGCCCAAGCCGCCACCTACCTGCGCCGCCTGTGCGACTAGTGTACGCCTGCGTCCTGCTAGCTGTTCTGGGGGGTCCTAGTGCCGCTCGGGGCCAAGAGGCCGTGGGCGTATGGCCCCCCGCGGGTGCCCAGCTGCCCACCAATGCCGCATGGCTTGTCCGCACCGCAGGCCCAGCCACCCCGTGGCTAGCCGAACAGGTGGCGCAGGGCCAGCTGCGAGCGGTAACCGGCAGTGGCGAGCTGGTGCTTCGGCGACGCTTTCAGGTATCTGGCGGCCGGTACACCTACACATTGGTAGGCGCCGCCGAACTGCTACCCCCCCAGCGCCGGGTACGGTTGCAGGTGCGGGTAGCCCCCGGCACCCTGCCCACGGCACAGGCAGTCGCCTGGGCAGGGCAGCTGCAGGCTGCCACCTGGCCCACGGGTGCGGGCCCAGACACCACCGCCCCGTACTGGAGCGCCAAACCCACCGAGGTGCGCACCACCGACGCCCAAACCGCCTGTGGCCCACAGCCCCACCGCTGGCTCTGGTGCCCTATACGCGAAAGCGGGCCCCTGGCAGTGTACTGGGAAGCCACCGGCGATAGCCTGCCCGGTGGCGTGGCGCGCCTCTTTTGGCCCTTGCTGCCTACCGATCTGGGGCTGGTACCCCTGCCCCTGGTGCCCTGCCAGCAAGAACCTTTCTTGGTACCGGGCCAAACGTATGGCTTGCGGCTTGTGGCCCTAGACGCGGCAGGCAACACCAGTACCCCCGAGGCCGGGTCGCTGGTACTACGGGTACCCGCTGCAGCCGATGTGACAAACGGGGCAGCGCGCTCGTGGCGCACACGGCTGGGGTGGCCCTTGGTCGTGAGCCTGGCCGTTGTGCTGGGCATGTATTGGCTAATGGCCCTACAACAGGCCTGGGGGCCTGGCCGTGCTAGAGGCTCAGGGTCACCACCCGGTGCACCTCGGGTACGGCACGCAGGACGGTCTCTTCCACCCCGGCCTTAAGGGTCATTTCGCTCATCGAGCAATTGCTGCAGGCCCCAAGAAGCTCGATTTCGAGCGTGCCGTCGGGGCTCAGGCCGTGCACCCGTACATCGCCGCCATCGCTGTGCAGGTAGTCGCGGATGGTGTCCAGCGCTTTTTCTACGCGGCTCAGGATTTCGTCGGGTGAACTCATACCAATTCTAAGTTACGGTAAAACGCGCGCACTAGGCACTTGGTGCCACCTGCTGTGGAGTCACCCGGCCTGAGTTACGAATCGAGATCTGCTGCGCAACCGAACGCGCCAGCCGCGCAAAGGCTTCGCCGGCAATGCTGGTGGGCACGCGTGCGGCGGGTTCGCCACGGTCGGCACCCTCGCGCAGCTCTTCTACGATGGGGATTTGGCCCAGCAGCGGCACCTGGAACTCGGTGGCCAGCGCCGTGCCGCCACCTTGGCCAAAGAGGTAGTACCGGTTGTCGGGCAACTCGGGCGGGGTGAAGTAGGCCATGTTCTCGACCACACCCAGTACCGGGACGTTGATGGCGGGTGCCAGGAACATGGCCAGGGCTTTGCGGGCATCGCTCAGGGCGACGGCCTGGGGCGTGGTGACGATGAGGGCCCCGGTGAGGGGGAACTGCTGCGAAAGGGTAATATGGATGTCGCCGGTGCCCGGGGGCAGGTCTACGATGAGGTAGTCCAGGTCGGGCCATTGGGTATCGGTCACGAGCTGCTTGAAGGCGTTACTGGCCATAGGCCCGCGCCAGACGATGGCCTGGTCGCGGCTGACCAGAAAGCCAATGCTCATCAGGTAGATGCCGTAGCGCTCGATGGGGTGCATGAGGGTGCGCTCACCGACGGTTTCGGCCAGGGGCTGGGCGTCTTCTTGGCCCAGCATGATGGGGATGCTGGGCCCGTAGATATCGGCATCTAACAGCCCTACCCGTGCGCCCGTCTGGGCCAGGGCCACGGCCAGGTTGACCGAGACGGTGCTTTTGCCCACCCCGCCTTTGCCCGAGGCCACGGCCACCAGGTGCTGCACACCGGGCAACCCAGGGCGCTCGGCGCTGCGGTTGACGCGGGCGGTGAGGTTAACGGTTACCTCGGCCTCGGGGTGTACCAGGTGCCGGATGGCGGTAATGCAGGCGTTCTGGATAAGCTCTTTGAGGGGGCAGGCCGGTGTGGTGAGCACAACCGTAAAGCTGACGGCCAGCCCATCGATCCGGATGTCCTGCACCATGTTCAGGGTGACCAGGTCCTGCTTCAGGTCGGGCTCTTCTACCTGGCGCAGGGCGGCTACAACGGCCTCGGGGGTAATAGGTGATGTGGGCACGTGGGTTGAGTGATGCCGAACGAACCGGCCGTGAGTGGTACGAGTATACAATAACGCAGCCGCCCCATGGCAGGTGCCGCCCAGCCGGGCTTAGTCTTCGAGGTACAACAGCCCGTTGTAGGTCTTGGCCTGCTTGCCCGTAGCCAGCGGCGGGTCGATGGGGGCGTGGGGCCAGTAGCCGGGGCTGAGCGAGGGTGCTGTTACCTTGAGCTCACCGCCATTGGTCAGGTCATTGAGCCGAACCCCGGGCAGCGGTTTGCCCAGAGCCCCAAGCTTGGGGGCCGCCGGGTCGTTGAGCGCGAAAGCCCCGGCCGTTTCGATGAGCCCAAAACCAGCCACCAGTGGCACCTGCAAGGCCGCAAAGGCGTGCTCTACACTGGCCGAAAGGCCCTCGCCGTAGCACCACACGGTTTTCACCCCTGGTAGAAACCGCCGCTGGAGCGGGGCAAACACCCCGCTACGGGCTCGGTTGTACCGGTAGCCGACCAGCCAGGCCACTTTCTGGCCCGTCAGGCGCCGGTGTTGGTAGGCGACCACCTGGGCCCAGGCGCGCCGAAACCGCTTAAGCGAAATCCCGCTCTGCTGCTGCCAACTGCGCAGCAGGGCCTGGAGTAGGCTGGGGCACGCCAACACGTGGGTAGGCTTACACGTACGGATGGCCTGAGGGGCCGTGCGTACCGTTTGCAGTAAGATGGGTTTCAGCCCCAGGGCAATGGGCAGGTACAGGCCCAGGTAGCGTTGCAGGGGGTAACTGGGGCTCAGTACACTCAGCACCGTTTCGCCGGGCGACAGGTTGGGTAGGGCCTCGGCCATGAGCCTGAGCTGGGCCAGTAGGGTCGCGTGGGTGTGCACCACACCCACCAGCGACTTGCGTTTACGGTCGTACACCACCGTGGCGGGGTCGGTGGGTGTGAGGCTGGCCCGAACGGCTGCCAGGCGTTCGGTCTCGGTGCGCCAGTAGGTCTTGCCTTGCTCAATGGCGCTGGCCAGGGTAGTCACCCGGTCGGTTTCGCGCAGATCGTCCAGGCGGTCGGTGTAACAGATGGTCTCCATCTGCCCGGCCAGGTCGTCTAGGAAGGCAGCGTGCTGGCGGTAGGCCGCGTAGCTGGCCAAGAGCGCAAATCGGGGCTGGGTGTCGTGCAGGATGGCCCGCAGCTGGGCATGGCTGTACTGGCGCGAGAGAGTAATACCGATGCCTCCGGCACTGAGCACGGCCAGGTCGAAGGCCAGGTAATTGGGGCTGTTGTCAGAAAGGATGAGTACCCGGTCGCCTTTGGCGAGCCCTTGGTGCACCAGGTAGGCCGTAAGGCACTGGATCTTGGCGTTGAGCTCGCGGTAGCTGACCGGATGCAGCTTGTCGTGGTCCTGAATCTCCAGGCAGGTATGCTCGGGGGTTACCCGCTGGTACACCGCCTCCCACACCTGCGGGAGGGTTTGGGCCGTAGCCCAGGCGCGTTCTGCCATACGTGTTCGTTTGTACCGATGGGGGCAAGAGGTACCCACTCGGCAGGCGCAAAGGTACTAGTTTTGGCCCCCAGCCCCCCACCGATTCTGGATGGAAGACCACTCCCAAGCCACATCTCCGCAACTGCAGCACCCGCCCTCGGGCTTGCCCAGCGGCCCCCGCGACCGCTACGGATTGCACCTGCTGCTGTTCCTATTGGCCTTTCTTACCACCTGCATGGCGGGCGCAGAGCTGGTAAGCAACCGCTCGTGGCTGGCGTTTCTGGGGGGTACCCCCGAGAGCCTGGCCCATCAGCTCTACCCCCGCGACCTGTGGCTGGGCGGGGCCTATGCCCTCTGCTTTTTGGGGTTCCTGACTGTGCATGAGTTTGGGCACTACCTCACAGCCCGTCGCCTAAAGGTTCCCAGCAGCCTGCCCTACTACCTGCCGCTGTACCTGCCGCTGCTGCTAAACATCGGCACACTGGGGGCGGTCATTCGCCTGCGGGGGGTGCCCCAGAGCCGCCGGGCGATGTTCCGGATCGGCATTGCGGGGCCCATTGCCGGGTTTGTGGTATCGCTACTCATACTGGTGTACGGCTTTACGCACCTGCCCGATGCCAGCTACCTCTACGGCATCCACCCCGAATACGCCACCGACCTGGGCCGCCTGCCCACCGACGCCGAAACCGTGGCCCACTACGCCGGCACCGGTCGCGCCGACGACCCCAAAGGGCCGCTGCTGGCCGTGGGCACCTCGCTACTTTTTGAGGGTCTACAGCAGTTGGCCGACCCAGAACGCCTGCCCAACCGCTTCGAGCTCATCCACTACCCCCTGCTCTGGGCCGGGTTTCTGGGCCTGTTCTTTACGGCGTTAAACCTTTTGCCCATCGGCCAGCTCGATGGGGGGCATGTGGTGTACGGTCTGTTTGGCTGGCGCATCGCGGGCCTGGTGGCGCGGCTTACGGTCCTGGCCCTGTTGCTCTACGGGGGCCTGGGCCTGGTCACGTACGGCGAGCCGTACTGGAACCTGTACCTGGGTGGGTTTGCCCTCTTGCTTACGGGCCTGGCACCGTACCTGCTCGGCACCCGCCGCTGGCAACCCATCGTGGTGTTTCTGCTGGTGTTTTTGGCGGTGCAGCAGGGCCTACAACTGCTCTTGCCCGCCGGGTTTCAAGGCAACCGTATGTGGCTACTCTGGGCCCTGCTGGGCACACGGTTCATAGGCTTGGATCACCCCCGGGCCGCCAGCGAGCGGCCCCTAACCCGGCAGGAGCGCTGGCTGGGGTGGCTGGGTATCGCTCTCTTTGTCCTCTGCTTCACGCCCGAGCCCATCTACCTGGTGTACAACACTGCGGGGGCCTCAGCCGTGTTTACCGCCGCGCCATGACCACCGAAACGACCCAGCCCACTGCCTTCGAAGCCTTTTTGACCAAAAAGAAGATCGATGCTGCCGCGTTTCAACGCGCCGAGCCCGGGGCCTACGCGCTTCAGGCAGCCGAGTTTGAACAGTTGGGACCTGTGAGCTACGACCAACGGCGCAAGTTTTACTTCAACGACTGGCGGTTGCGCTACCCCCCGCAGGCCGGGTAACAAAAACGGCCTCTGGGTACTCACCCAGAGGCCGTGACCGATGGCTTCGTTTAGCCGTTACTTCGGGGTCGTTTCGCTTTTGGGTTTGCGACCACGGCGGGCACCTGTGGTGGGGCGCATCTCTTCATCTGGGCCCAACTCGTATTCGTTGGTCAGTACCCGGAAGGTTTTCTTGTCGATTTCTTCGATGATCTCGTTGGCGACCAGGTAGCGGTAAAGCCCAGTGAGGTTCTTGTACGGGAAGAGATCCTTCACATTGTGCTCGGTCTCGCGGTGGATGATCGGGCTGATCTGGGTCTTTTTGTAGGTCTCGCCGGGGACGATGTTCTTGAGCAGGGCCCGGAGCACCATCTCCATGTTGGCGCGGCTGGTCGGCAGTTTCACCTTGCGGCGGCGGCGGCGCTTGCCGGTCACGGGGTCTACGTTGGGCATGATGGGCTCAACGCGGGTGGGCTTGCCGCTCTTGTAGGTAACGCGCTCGACGACCTTGTTGGGGTCCATGGCACGGGCCTGGAAGTCGTAGGCTTCGGCCAGCACACCCCGGTCGCGCAGGAACTGCACGGCCGTTTTGAGGCGCTCGGGTACCGGGTCAATGAAGATGACCTTGCGGTACTCGCTGCGGCGGGCGACTTCGTAGGTGACGATTTTGGTCAGGTAATCCGACATGTCCGACTCGTAATCGGGCACCAAGAAGGTGCGCGACTGGAAGTCCTGCCGGATGTCGAACCAAAAGAAGACCTCGCCACGGTAAAACAGGAACAGCGTAAGCCGCTGGTTTCCTTCCAGGTACGTCAGGTCGAACTTTTTGTGTTCGAGGTGTTCGCAGTTGATTGCGACGAGGGTGCGTTTAGGCTTTTTTGCGATTTCAGGTGTCATACGCTTGGTTGTTACCTGTAGAACAGAAGTTGAAT
>JANRLA010000070.1:0-53043 GCA_033763015.1 Bacteroidia bacterium | reverse complement strand
CTATGAGTTACCAACTGGCAGTGGCCCCCGATCAAGTGGCCAGCGTACTGAAGCGCCGCATCCTGAAGGACGGCTACGACATGGTGATGGACCTGGACAAGAGCCACGGCGTGTACGTCTACGACAGTGCCCACCAACGCGAGTTGCTCGATTTCTTTACCTGCTTCGCGACCATCCCCATCGGGTACAATCACCCCAAAATGCTGGGCGACGAAGCCTTTAAGGCCAGCCTGCTCAAGGCCGCACTCATCAACCCCAGCAACTCGGATATCTACACCCAGCAGTACGCCCAGTTCCTCGAGACCTTCGAGCGGGTGGCTATCCCGAGCTACATGCGCTACGCATTCTTCATCGCCGGCGGCGCTCTCGCGGTCGAAAACTGCCTCAAGGCCGCGATGGACTGGAAAGTGCAGAAAAACTTTGCCAAGGGCTACACCCGCGAGGTGGGCCACAAGGTGCTGCACTTCAAAGACGCCTTCCACGGCCGCTCGGGCTACACCATGAGCCTGACCAACACCGACCCGGCCAAGACCAAGTGGTTCGCCCGCTTTACCGACTGGCCCCGGGTAGACAACCCCTACATCGTACACCCCTTCAGTGATACGAACTACGACGACCTGCTGCGGCGCGAGCAGTTGGCCATCAACCAGATCAAGCAGGCCTTCCGCGAGCACACCGATCAGATCTGCGCCATTATCGTAGAGCCGATTCAGAGCGAGGGCGGCGACCACCACTTCAGGAAAGAGTTTTTCGAGCAGCTGCGCCAGCTTTGCGACGAAAACGAGGCGCTGCTCATCTACGACGAGGTACAGACCGGTGTCGCGGTGTCGGGCCGCTTCTGGTGCCACGAGCACTTTGGCGAAAACGCCCGCCCCGACCTCATTGCCTTCGCCAAAAAGATGCAGATCTGCGGCGTGCTGGCCGGGCCCAAGCTGGACGAGGTCGAGACGAACGTGTTCCGCGTTTCTTCACGCATCAACAGCACCTGGGGTGGTAACCTGGTCGATATGGTCCGCGCCGACAAGATCCTGCAGATCATCGAAGAAGATGGCCTGGTGGCCCACGCCGACCGCACGGGCGACTACCTCTTGACCCAACTGCACGACGTGGCCCGCAGCCACCCCAAGCTCATGGCCAACGTACGGGGCCGTGGGCTACTCTGCGCCTTCGACCTACCGACACCTGCCCAGCGCAACGCCCTGATTGCCAAGGGCATGGAGCACAACGTGCTGTTCCTGGGCTGTGGCCAGCGCACTATTCGCTTCCGGCCCGGCCTGGTCATCCAGCCCGCCGATATCGACAAGGGAATGGGCGTGCTGGCGTCGGTACTCCACGAAATGGGCGCGGCTTAGCACCGCCTAGAACGGACGCCGGGTTGCACCTTTGCTGCCCACCGTGCGCATAGCCATCGTCGAATACCAGGTGCCAGGGCACGACCTCGTGGCCGATGCGCTGTGCCGCATGGCCGCCAGCGTGCCTGGCGCAGAGGTTACGCTGGTCATCAGCCCCGCTTCGCGCGAGCGGTTTGAGGGGCTGTTGGCCGAGCGGCCCAACGTAACCCTGCGCGTGGGCCCCAGCACCGACCCCACCCCGGCGCTGCGGCAGTTGGCCCGCGAGGGCTACGGCAGGGTAGTGCTCTGCACCGTTGAGCGCGACTTTGCTGCCTACGCCCGGGTGCCCTGGCGCTGCCCAGTAGACCTGCTGGTGCACAACACCGACCGCTGGTTTGAGCACTCGGTGCAGAACGGCTGGGCGCGGTTTAGCGCCACCGTTCCCCCCCGTGCCTGGCTGGCGCCAGTGGCCCGCTACCACCTCAAGCAGGCATTTCTGTACCCGCTGCAGCGGGGTGCTGTGCTACGGGCTGTGGCTCGCTCGGGTGGGCGGCTGCTGGTTTCGAGCCCCGCCATGGCCCAAGAGCTACAGCGTGTGCGCCCCAACGGCATGCCGACGGTGCTGCCGTTCACGGTGCATTGCCTGCCGGGGCCGGGCACAGCTGCCGGTGGCCCACTCCGGCTCTGTGTGCCGGGCAGTGTTTCGGCCCAGCGGCGCGACTACGCCGTGCTGTTTCGGCTCCTCGACAGGTTACCCGACCTGCGGGGCCAGTTTGAGCTTGACCTCTTGGGCCGGGTGCAGGCCACCGAGGGCGCGCACCCCATTTTGGCCCAGGTGGCGGCCTATCGGGCCCAGGGTTTCGCCATCCGCCAGTACGAGGCGCCGCTCAGCAACGCTGCCTACGACACCGAGCTGGCCCAGGCGGGGGCCGTACTCAGCTTAGCGCGCACCGGCCAGGCGCGCGGCAGCCGCTACGGCCATACCACCGAGAGCGGCACGGTGCACATGGCCATCCGCGCCGGGGTGCCCCTGCTCGTGGGCAGCAGCTACCCCGACCTGGCCGGGTACGAAGCTGCCGCCCTGCGCTACAGCACCGAGGCCGAGCTGGAGGCCCTCGTGCGGCAGCTACTCACCGATCCGGGCTTCCGGGCAGCGGCGCAAACTCGTGCCCGTGCGGCGGCGGGGGCCTTCGCCCCCCACGTATGGGGAAGTACCCTGGCGGGTGCGTAAACGAGCGAGAATGCGCGTATCTTTGCAGGCTGATTGGCGACATGGCCGAGTGGCTAGGCACGGGTCTGCAAAACCCTTTACGGCGGTTCGACTCCGCCTGTCGCCTCTACCCAACTGCCCCGAAACCGGGGCAGTTTGTTTTTTGGGGCGCTGCCAGCTGGCTTCAGCTACGTCGGTATAGGTAGACTGGCCCTGGTAGCGGTGGTTTTTTGCGGCCGTCGGGCCTTGCGCCAGAGCTGGTGGTGCCGATATTCGCCCATCTCCCCAACCCACTTTCGCTACGCGCCATGAAACTGCACGAGTACCAAGGCAAAGAGCTGCTGCGCAGCTTCGGCATCACTGTACCCACCGGGGTGCTGGCCCATTCGGTGGCCGAGGCCGTGGAGGCTGCCAAGAAGGTATACGGCGGTGAGACCGAAGGCCGGGTGTGGGCCGTAAAGGCGCAGATCCACGCCGGGGGGCGCGGCAAAGGGGGTGGGGTAAAGATTGCCAAGCAGTTTGCCCAGGTCGAAGAATACGCCAAGGCCATTTTGGGTATGCAGCTCGTGACGCCCCAGACGGGCCCCGAGGGCAAAACCGTGCACAAGGTGCTGGTGGAAGAAAACATCTACTACCCTGGCCCCAGCCAGCCCAAAGAATACTACCTCTCCATTACCCTAGACCGCACCCTGGGCCGCGACGTGATCATGGCCAGCACCGAAGGGGGGATGGACATTGAAGAGGTCGCCGAAGCCCACCCTGACAAAATCATCAAAGAGTGGGTACACCCCGCCCTGGGCCTGAGGCCGTTCCAGGCCCGACGCATGGCCTTCAACCTGGGTCTAAGTGGTGCGGCGTTCAAGAGCTTCGTCGCCACGCTCGAAAAGCTGTACACCGCCTACCAGGAGACCGACGCCTCGCTGCTCGAAATCAACCCCCTGTTCAAGGCCGCCGACGACCGCTTCATCTGCGCTGACACGAAGATGGACATCGAGGACAACGGGCTCTTCCGCCACCCCGACTACACCGAGCTGCGCGACCTGAGCGAGGAAGAACCCCTCGAGACCGAGGCCCGCGAGAACAATTTGAACTACATCAAACTCGACGGCAATGTGGGCTGCATGGTCAACGGCGCAGGGCTGGCCATGGCCACGATGGACATGATCAAGCTTTCGGGCGGCGAGCCGGCCAACTTTTTGGATGTCGGCGGTGGCGCCAATGCCCAGACAGTCGAGGCGGCCTTCCGCATCATCCTGAAAGACCCGCACGTAAAGGCTATCCTCATTAACATTTTTGGGGGCATTGTGCAGTGTGACCGCGTGGCCAACGGGGTGGTGGCGGCCTACAAGAGCATCGGCACCATTGCAGTACCCATTATTGTGCGCCTACAGGGCACCAACGCCGACCTGGCCGCCGAAATCATCCGCAACTCGGGCCTGAACGTGATCCCGGCCATTGAGCTCTCGGAAGCGGCCCAGGCCGTTACCGATGCGCTGAAGGGTAAGTAAGCACTAGCCCTGGGTTTCGGGCCCGTCGTTCTGGGGCAGAAAGCTGAGTACCAGCGCCATGAGCAGGTAGATGAAGATGGCCGCACCCCCCGAAATGGGGATCAGCGCCAGCAGCATGAGCCGCACAGCGAGAGGGCTTACGCCCAGGCGCTCGGCGATGCCCGAGGCCACCCCGGCAATGATTTTGTCGCGCTTGCTCTTGAAGATGCCCCGACGCTTGCTGCGCGCCACGGGTTTGACCAGCCGGGCGTGCATTTCGTCCATTTTGGCCTGTAGCTTGCCCAGCGGGTTGCCCGAAAGGGCCCCGAGCGAGTAGAACACGGCAATGATTAGGCTCATCAGCCCTACCACAGCCCCGCCTGTGCTATGGAAAAGGGCCCCTAGCGCTCCGCCCAAGAGCCCTAGCCCTGTGAACAGAAATACGTTTCGGTTGCGCTTGCGGCGGTTGGTTTCCTGGGTTTCGAGCTCGCGGCTGTAGCTCAAGAGGGCATTGATCTCCTCCATCCGCTGGGCGGTGGGGTTCACCTGCTCCTGGAGGTTGAGGTAGTTCAGGATGTCGTTCGTCTGGGGGTTGTTCTGCATGGCGTATCGTTGCGTGGCGGTAAGTTACGGCGTGTAGGCCAGAGCCGACAGGTGCGGGGCCGCTGGGGTTGCTACCCGGGCCAAACCAATGGCTGGGTGGTGGGACTAGCCAAGAGGTTATCGAGCAGCCAGTCGGCAAACCGAAGCGGCGCGGCTTCGCCAAACGCCAGCCAGCCCAGTGTACGCTCTTGCACGTGGCCGGGCGGTTGGATCTGGTCGCGGAGCGCGAGCGCAGGGGCCAACCACTCGGGGTGCTGCTGGGCCTGGGTTTTTTCAAGCCGATGGCGCAGGTGCCGTGCCAGGCGGTCGAGCCGGGCGGCCCCTGCGGCTACGGTACGCGCCTGGGCGGGGTCGAGGCCCCGTACGGCCGCCTCGAGCGCCTGGTACCCCGTGGCAAGTGTGGCCAGGGGCGCGGCCAGTTCGGTGCCCTGCCAGTGGCGGGCCAGTAGTGTGCGCCGCAGCGGGGCTGTGGGCTGGAGCAGGGCCTCGAGCGGCAGGTCGTGCCCGGCGAGCGCGGCCTGCTGGCCCCCGGTAAGCAGTAGCGCCGAGGCGCGGGGCAGTACCGGCGGCAAAAACGTGCCGTAGCGCTCGAAGACGCCCTTGAGCTGCAGCCAATACGCGACCTCGGCCCAGCCCCCGATGTAGGCCAGGTTGGGCAGCACGGTTTCCTGGTACACGGGCCGCAGGACGACGTTGGGGCTAAAGGCGGCCCAGTCGCCCGCTGCGATGGCTGCGGCCAGGGCGGCATCGTCGCCGGGCTGGCCCTCCACCACCGTGAGGGTGCCTTGGGCAGTGCGCTCAATGCGCAGCCGCAGGCCCTGGTGGAAGAAAAACAGATTAACGGCCCGGGGGTGGATTTGGGCGGGGTAGCCCAGGGCCTGTAGCGCCTGGGTGGTAGCGTGTACGGCGGCCTCGGTGCCGGGCTCAGCGAGTTCGCGCCCGAAAGCGGGGGCCATGAGCTGCTTGAGGGCTGGGTCGTCGGGCTCAAGCACCAGCAGGCCATGGTGGCCCAACAGGCCGTGCAGCAGCCGCCGAAAAGCCTCGCCCCAGGTGCGCCCCGGGGTGTAGCAGGCTTCGAGGAGGGGGCTACCCGCCGTGAGGGGCCGGATGGCATCGGTGAGAATATGCCGACCGACGGGCCCAGGTGGCAGGTCGGGGTATGCCACCCGGCGGTCGTAGGCAGGGTAGGTGTGGTTCACCTCGGCCACATCGTGGTCTTCGCTGGCCACCCAAAACACGGGCACGACCGGCGTGCCGGGCAGGGCAGCTGTAAGCGCCCGCGCCAAGCGGATGGCCGAAATGGCCTTGTACAGGGTGTAGAGAGGCCCCCCGAATAGGCCCGGCTGCTGCCCCGTCGTGACGCAAAAGGTGGTGGGCTGGCCCAGCAGGCCGATGTTTTGGGCGACGGCCTCGGTGCCGTCAAATCCGGCGTACTGGCGCGTCAGGGTGGCTGCGAGCGTGCTGCGGTCTACCGGCACCTGGCCGCGGGCCGTGGCGATGGCACGCCAATCGGGGGCGAAGGGCGGGTACCCACAAAAGGGTAGCAAGTCGGGCTCCCCGGCCAGCCAACTGGCTTTAACGGAGCGGCGGGGGCGGCGCGGGGCGACGGGTTTTGGCATGCAGCCACCAAAACTAGCAGTTCTGGCCTGCCCGTTGGTGGGGCGCGTGGCTAGCCTGCTAGGGGGGTGGTCTGGGTCACCTCGCCGATGAGGTCGTAGGGCTCGGCGCCGGTGATGCGCACGGGGTAGAACGCGCCTACCGTAAGGGGCTCGGGGCTGGTTACGTACACCTCGCCGTCTACTTCGGGCGAATCGTACTCGGTGCGCCCTACCCACTGGCGGCCCTCCTGCCGGTCGATGACCACGGGAAGGATCTGGCCGATGCGGCGCTGGTTGTGGGCCAGGCTGATGTCGTGTTGCAGGGCCATAACCTCTTCGGCGCGGGCCTGCTTGGTGGCCTCGGGCACATCGTCGGGGTAGGTTTTGCCTGCGTGGGTACCCTCTTCGTGGCTGTAGGTGAAAACGCCCAGCCGGTCGAACTGCATGCGCTCGATGAAGCTGAGTAGCTCCTGGTGGTCGGCTTCGGTTTCGCCGGGGTAGCCCACCAGGAGCGTGGTGCGCAGTGCAATGCCCGGCAGGCGCGCGCGCAGGGTGGCGAGCAGGTCTTCGGTTTTGGCGCGGGTAATGCCCCGGCGCATGCGCTGCAGGACGTTGTCGGCGGCGTGCTGCAGGGGCAAGTCCAGGTACCGGCAGATGTTCGGGTGGGCCGCCATGGCATCGATTACATCGAGGGGGAAGCCCGCCGGGTAGGCGTAGTGCAGGCGTATCCAGCGCAGGCCGTCTACCTCGGCCAGGGCGTGCAACAGGTCGGCCAACCGTCGGCGGCCGTAGAGGTCTTGCCCGTAAAAGGTGAGCTCCTGGGCGATAAGGAGTAGCTCTTTCACCCCACGGCTGACGAGCCAGTGGGCCTCGTCGACCAACGCTTCGATGGGCCGCGAGACGTGGCCACCGCGCATGAGCGGGATGGCGCAGAAGCCGCAAGGGCGGTTGCAGCCCTCGGCGATTTTGAGGTAGGCGTAGTGACGGGCCGTGGTCGGGATGCGCTCGCCGAGCAGGTGGTGCTTGTAATCGGCGCCCAGGCGGGCCACGAGTGCGGGTAGCTCGAGGGTGCCGAAAAAGGCATCCACCTCGGGCATTTCGGCCGTCAGCTCGTCGCGGTACCGCTCAGAGAGGCAACCCGTTACGTACAGTTTTTCGATGTCGCCCGCCGTTTTGGCCGCTGCGTAGTGCAGGATGGTATCAATGCTCTCCTGCTTGGCTTTGTCGATAAACCCACACGTGTTCACCACCACTACCTCGGCAGCTTCGGTGCTTTCGTGCCGGGCATCGAGGGCGCTGGCCTGCAGTTGGGTGAGCAGGTTTTCGGAATCGACCCGGTTCTTGCTGCACCCAAGGGTGACGATGTTGATACGGGGCGCCGTACGGCGGCGGGTGCGCATGGGGTTTGGGTTCTGCGGGGGGTGTAAGTCGTGATTAAACGAAGGCGTGGTAGGCAATCGCATACCCCGTCGGCCCAAAGTTTTGGGCCGGGTTGCGGCCCCAGGCGCCCAGGTTGTGCCCCCTGGTGGGCCCTAACCGGCTAGCACCCAGGAACCAGGGCACGTATTTTGCTCATATTTACAGCCGATGCGTGGGGTAGCCTGTTCTTGGGCCCGTGGGTGGGTGTATGGGCTGCCACTGCTGGCGGTAGTTGCCTGTGCGGGGCTTACCAGCTGCACACCCGGCAACGCCAAACTGCGGTTTCTGGTGGAGGGCACCTGCGCCGCCTGCCCCCCCGAGCGGCTAGACACCACCCTGCGCCAGGTGCGTGGCGTCGTCGAGCTTCGGCGGGCGCAGCAGCAGCAGCAACTCACCGTGTACTTCGATTCGGTGCTCGTGAGTGAGGCCTCGCTCGTGGCCCTGATTACCGACATGGGTTATACCGTGGGCGATGAGGTAAGCTACCTGCCAACCCTGCTCGACCCCTGCTGCAGCGAACGGCTTAGGGCCATCCTGGATACAACAGACTGCCAAACCTGCGGGGCGCTGGGCGAAGAATTGAGCTTCCCAGACCTGTTCGACGGGCTCGACGACACCCCGCTCGATGACCAGGTGCTAAACGATGAGCTCGAAGGGGTGCTCGATGCCGAACTGCTGGGCCGCGACCTGGGCGGTGAGCTTGAGCTGGAACTGGACCTGGAAGACATCCTGGGCCCCGACCTGGAGGCCGAACTCGAGGCCGTATTGCCGCCCGGCGGCGGGCTGTAACCTTTCAGGTAGTGCCGCTGTCTGTACTTTTGCGCGCCCACGCACACTTGCGTGGCCCCACACGCTACCGTTATGGCCAACTTTACCCTGCCCTTTTTTAGTAAAAAGCCCAAGGCTCCCAAAAAAAAGAAAGGGTTCCTGCGCGAGTGGTTCGATGCCCTGGTGTGGGCGGCGGGCGTGGCCATCCTCATCCGAACCTTTCTCATCGAGGCGTATGTCATCCCGACGGCTTCGATGGAGCGCTCGCTGCTTGTGGGCGACTACCTATTCGTAAGTAAGTTTCACTACGGGGCGCGCCTGCCGATGGTGCCCCTGGCGGTGCCCTTTGTGCACAACCGGCTTCCGGGCACCAACACCAAGTCGTACCTCGACTGGATCGAATTCGGGTACGCGCGCCTACCGGGCATTACCTCGATCAAGCGGGGCGATGCGGTGGTGTTCAACTACCCGGCCGACGACATCCAGCCCAATAACCCCCAGCTGGGGCCCGTAGACATTGCCAGCGTCAAGGAAAACTACATCAAACGGTGCACCGGCGTGGCCGGCGATACGCTGGAGGTACGGGCCGGGGTGGTGTACGTCAACGGCGAGGCCCAGCCCTTCCCTGCGGGGTACCAGGCGCTGTACCTGGTGCGCACCAACGGCGAGCCCTTCAACCGCAAGGCGCTTGAGCGGCTGGGCATCCGGCCCGACCCAGCACCGATGAACCCCAACGGCGATTACGTGGTGAACCCCTACGACCGGAAGCTTTACCAGTTCCGGGTGCCGCCCTCGGTGGCCGAGGAGCTTAAAAAGTTTGGCAATGTGGTAGAGCTTGTGGCCGATACGAGCCTAAAGGCCGGTATTGCCGCCGACGATGTATTCCCCTACGACCCCAAGCAGTTCCCGTGGAACACCGACTACGTGGGCCCATTTGTGCTGCCCAAGGCCGGTATGACCCTAGCGCTCACGCCCCAAAACGCCAAGCTCTACCAGCGCTGCATACAGGTGTACGAAGGCAATACCAACTATGCTGTAAAAGATGGCAAAGCCTACTTGGGCGAGGCGCCCCTGGAGGAGTATACCTTCCGGCTGAACTACTACTACATGATGGGCGACAACCGGTACAACAGCCAGGATAGCCGGGTGTGGGGCTTTGTGCCCGAAAGCCACATCGTGGGCAAGCCGCTGTTCATCTTCTTCAGCCGCGAAGACAAGGTGCGGTGGAACCGCATCTTTAAGGGCATCGACTAAACTAGTCCTCGCTGCCTTCGGCGAGGCTCTCGTACGCCGGGCGCCCTTGCAGGTGTAGCCGCAGGTGGCTCACGAGCACTTCTACGCCCTTGCCCAGCACACTGTTGTTGGGCAAAATGAGATCGCAGGCGTATTTGAAGGGCTCAACGTGCTGGTGGTACATGGGCACCACGTGGGTCTCGTATTGGTTCAAAACCTCTTCGAGGGGGATGTTGCGCTCGACCAGGTCGCGGCGGATGCGCCGGCTGAGCTTCACGTGCTCCTCGGCATCAATGAAGACTTTAAGGTCGAACAGGCGCCGCAGCTCGGGGTCGTTGTACACAAACAGGCCCTCGAGCACCAGGATGGGGGCGGGCAGGTACTGTAGGGTGCGGGGTGTGGCGTTGGGGTTGTTGAAGGTCCATTCCTGTACACTGGCGCGGCGGCCTTTGATGAGGCGACTGAGGTGCCGTTTACACAGCTCGAGGTCGAGGGCCTGGGGCTGGTCCCAGTTGATTTCGCCCTCGGGGCTCTTGGGCTGTTCGCTGGCGGGTTTGTAGTAGTTGTCCAGCGACATGAGGGTGAGCTCCTGGGGCGTGAACGCTGCCAGTAACTGGCTGAGCAGGTAGGTTTTGCCCGAGGCGCTGCCGCCCGCAATGCCGACCACGTAGGGCTTCATTGGGCGTTGAGGAATTCGATGAGTTTGCGCAGGGCTTGCCCCCGGTGCGAAATGGCGTTTTTCTCTTCGAGCCGGTAGGTGGCCAGCGTCCGCCGATCGCCTTGCGGGATGAAGACGGGGTCGTAGCCAAAGCCGCCCTCGCCCTCGGCAAAGTAGGCGATGGTCCCTGGCAGTATGCCCTCAAAGTAGCGGGGTTTTTGCCCCGCCACGTAGTACGCGATGACGGTGCGGAAGCGGGCCGAGCGGTCGGTGGCTGTGCCCAGCTCATCGAGCAGCTTGCGCACGTTGTCGGCGTAACTGGCGGTAGGCCCTGCAAACCGCGCCGAATACACGCCGGGGGCCCCGCCCAGGGCGGCTACCTCGAGGCCCGTATCGTCGGCGAAGGTGGGTAGGCCGCTGGCCTCGGCGTAGGTACGCGCCTTGAGCAGGGCATTGCCCTGTAAGGTTGGCTCGGTTTCATCGACCTCGCCCAGGCCGGGCACGTCGCGGCAGGTGCGCAGCACGAAGCCGGGGCCCAGGGCTGCCTGCACCTCGCGGGCCTTGTCGGTATTGAAGGTGCCAAAGAGCAGTTCCACGGCTAGAGGGTGTCTTTAAAGGTTTTGATCTGCTCCCACGCGCTGCGCTTCAGGGCTACATCTGAGTGCAGGGCCGCCAAGGTGGGTAGGCGAAAGACGGCCCCGGTGGTGAGCGGCGCCGGCCAGGGGGGCTGGCCAAAACACACCACAGGCAGGGTAAGGTGCGGCGGCGGGGCAGGGGCGGGCGGTTCGGGCCAGGCCAGGAGCGCCTGCTGCCCCAGCGTGAGCCCCATCGCGGCGACGATCTTCTCCAGCAGTTCGCGCTGGCCTGGGTCTACGAGCGCTGCTTCGGGCACCGCGATGCCCAGACGCGCCGTGGACGGTAGCTGCCAGGCGAGGCCCGTTGGCACTTCTACGGGTGCCTCGGTGGCGACGGGCACGGGTGCGGCAGCTGTAGCCTTGGCAGCGGCGGGGGGCATTACAAACAGCCGTTTGCCGTAGAGTAGCCCCAGTGCATTGGCGGTAAGCTGCATCGGGCCAAATTAGAGCGAAAACTGACGGGCCGCGCGCTCAACAACCTCGCTGCCGATGGCCAGACACGCTGTAGCCGCAGGCGAGGGCGCGTTGAGCACGTGGATGGAACGCTCGGTTTCGGCGAATACAAAGTCGTCGAGCATGGCCCCGTCGGGGCCCAGGGCCATGGCCCGCACCCCGGCCCGGCCCGGCACCAGGTCGGCGGCGGTTAGCTCGGGCACCAGCCGTTGCAGCTGCTTCAGGAACAGGGCTTTCGAGAATGCCCGCCGGTACTCGGCCAGGCCAAATTGCCAGTGGCGGGCGAAGAGCCGCCAGGTGCCGCTAAAACCCAGGGCCTCGGCCGTATCGCGCAGGCTAAAGTCGGTTTTGCCGTAGCCCTCGCGCTTGAAGGTGAACACGGCGTTGGGCCCACACTCCACCCGGCCGTCGGTCATGCGGGTAAAGTGTACCCCCAGGAACGGGAAGGCCGGGTTGGGCACGGGGTAGATCAGGTGCCGCACCTTGTGCCGCGCGGCGGGGGTAAGGTCGTAGTAGTCGCCGCGGAAGCCCACGATGCGGGCCGTGGGCCTGAGCCCCTCGAGCCGGGCCAACCGGTCGGACTGCAGCCCCGCGCAGCTCACCAGGTACCGGGCCCGAAGCTCACCCCCGGGGGTGCGTAGGCGGTAGTAGCCCTGGGCCGTGTCGTAGGTAAGCCCCTGCACGGCCTGCCCGAACACCACCTGGTTACTGGCGCCTAGGGCGGGCAAGCGCTCGGCGAGCCGTTGGCACAGCGCGGGGTAGTCGATGATACCCGTGGTCGGGATGAACAGACCGGCAATGCCCCGGCAGTAGGGCTCGCGTTCGCGTATGGCCTCGGGCCCCACCTCTTCGATGCCCACAATGCCGTTGGCAGTACCGGTGGCCTTGATTTTGGCTAGCCCGGGCAGCTCGGCCTCCTGGGTCGCTACGATGAGCTTGCCAGTGTTTTCGTGGGGTACCTGGTAGGCGCGGGCAAAGGCGTACAGCTGCTCTACCCCGCTCACGCAGAGCCGCGCCTTGAGGCTGCCGGGCTTGTAGTAGGCCCCCGAGTGGATGACGCCCGAATTGTGCCCGGTTTGGTGGGCCGCCACATGCGTTTCCTTTTCAACCACCACCACCCCCAGACTGGGGTACCGTTCGGCCAGCCGGTAGGCTACGCTCAGGCCCACGGCCCCCGCGCCTATCACGGCCACATCCCACACCGTCGTATTCATTGGGGTACAAAACTACGGCGTGGGCTCGCCGTAGTCGTAGTGGCCAGCCCACTGGCGGCGCAAAAAGGCGAGTAGTTCTTTCTCTTTGCCCACAGGTTTGGGCTGGTAAAAGACCGTGCGGCTAAGGGCCTGGGGCAGGAAGTCCTGGTTGCCCTCGGCCCCGGCGTAGTCGTGACTGTACTTATAGCCCCGGTTGTAGCCCAGCTCTTTCATGAGCCGGGTGGGGGCATTGCGAATGTGCAGCGGTACGGGCAGGTCGGGTTGGCGCGCCACGGCGGCCTGGGCGGCGGCAATGCCCAGGTAGGCAGCGTTGCTTTTGGGGCTGGTGGCTAGGTAGGTGACTGCCTGCGCCAAGATGATACGGGCTTCGGGCAGGCCAATGACGTCGCAGGCCTGAAAGCAGGCGGTGGCCAGCAGCAGGGCGTTGGGGTTGGCATTGCCGATATCTTCGCTGGCCAGGATGACGAGCCGGCGGGCGATGAAGCGCACCTCTTCGCCGCCCTCGAGCATGCGGGCCAGGTAGTAGAGCCCGGCATTTGGGTCGCTGCCGCGTATGCTCTTGATGAAGGCCGAGATGGTATCGTAGTGCTGCTCACCGGCCTTGTCGTAGCGTGTGGTTTTCTGCTGGGCGGCGGCCACGACGGCGGCATCGGTGATGCCGAGGGGGCGGGCGGGGCTGCTGCTGACCACAAGCTCCAGCAGGTTGAGGGCCCGGCGGGCATCGCCGCTACTGAGGTTGTAGAGCGCCTCGGTCTCCAGTAACTCAATGGCCTGCCCACCCAACACCACATCGCGCGCAAGGGCCTGGCGCAGCACCTCTTCCAGCTCGCTGCGGCTCAGGGCCTCGAGCACGTACACCTGGCAGCGCGAGAGTAACGCCCCGATGACCTCGAACGAGGGGTTTTCGGTCGTGGCCCCAATCAGGGTTACGGTGCCCGATTCTACCCCGTGCAGCAGCGCGTCTTGCTGGGCCTTGTTGAAGCGGTGGATTTCGTCGATGAACAGCACCGTGCCCGGTGTCGTCTCGGCGGCCTCAAGAATCGCCCGCAGCTCGCGCACCCCACTCGAAACCGCACTTAAGGTGGCAAAGGGCCGGCGTAGCGCCTGGGCCAGCAGCCGGGCCAGTGTGGTTTTGCCCACCCCCGGTGGCCCCCAGAGGATAAGGCTTGCGAGGGTATCTGCCTCCAGCAGCCTGCGCAAGGGCGCGCCAGGGCCCACCAAATGGCCCTGGCCCACCACCTGGTCCAGCGACTGGGGGCGCATCCGTTCGGCCAGGGGCGGCAGTGGCGGGGCAGGCATACCCTACTGGCGGTGGACTACCGTGCTGGAGGCTTGGTCGGTGCTCAGTACCACCACATCGGCGATAGTGATGCGCTCGGGTTGACTGGCCACCCAGACAATAACCTCGGCAATGTCTTCGGGCGTAAGGGCCCTGAGACCCTGGTACACTTTCTGGGCACGGGCCGTGTCGCCGTGAAAGCGCACCTCACTGAACTCGGTTTCGACCATGCCGGGGTGGATAGCCCCCACGCGCACCCCGCTACCGACAAGGTCTATCCGCAGGGCACGTGTCAGGGCATCCACCGCGTGCTTGGTGGCCACGTAGACGTTGCCGTTGGGGTACACCTCTTTCCCCGCAATGCTGCCGATGTTGAGGATATGGCCCCGGCCCCGGCTACGCATACCCGGCGCAAAGGCGCGCGTGACGTAGAGCAGGCCCTTGACGTTGGTGTCGATCATCTCGTCCCAATCGCTCAGCAGGCCCTGGTCGAGCGGGGCAAGCCCCCGGGCCAGGCCTGCGTTGTTTACCAAGAGGTCGGGCACCTGGGCTTCGGGCGGTAAGGTTTGGCGGGCACGCGCTACGGCATCGGCGCTGCGCACATCTACGGCCTGGTAGTGGTACTGCACCCCGAGGGCTTCTACGGTAGGCGCTAAAGCTGCCAGGCGGTCGGCGCGGCGGCCCCAACCCACCACGTGCCAGCCCGCACGGGCCAGTGCCAGCAGTGTCGCCTTGCCAATGCCTGCCGTGGCCCCGGTCACCAGGGCCCAGTTGCCGTGTGTCATGCCGCAAACTACGCCTACTGCGGGGTAGGCGCGAAGCTAATAAAAATTAGCGCTAACTATACTTAGTTATCCGCCAAAGGTGAGCTGGATGCCCACGGTCTGGGTGTAGACCGAGCGGATGGCGCCGGGCACCTCTTCGTTGAGGGGCACGTACACGTCGCGGGTGCCGATCTGGTAGAAAAGCTCGGGGGTGAGTTTGACCTTGTCGCCGTAGATGTCGAAGCCGAAGCTGAACTGCCAACTGAAGTCGGTCTTCTCAATCTTGAGTAGCTCGGGGTCGTTGGCCACGTCTTCGTCAGAGGCCAGGTTGAGGCTAATGACCGGGCCCAGGGCTACAAACACGCGGTAGTCGCGGTACACGGCGCTTTTGTACTTCAGTAAGATGGGCACCTGTAGGTACGACGACTCCAGCTTGCGCACCGAGGCATCGCCGTTGTCGAACTCGAAGGTGAAGTTGCGCTGCTGAAGCGACACCTGGGGCGCCACCCGCAGATCCAGCCGGTCGCCCAGTTTGGCCGTCGCGACCAGCCCCAGGTTGAGCCCCGGCTGGGAGGCCACCGCAATGTTGACCAGCGACCGGCCCAACGCGTCGGCGGGTACCACAAGCGGGAAGGTGGCAAACTCGGCCCGCACATCGGCAAGGTTCATGCCAATGGTAAAGCCAAACGAGAGCACGCTCGCATCGACCCCCCGCGCATGGTAGCTGCGGGTATTGAGCTGCCCCTGGGCGCCCAAGCCCCAAAACAGGAATAACGCTACGCCGATTTTTGTAGCCGGTACAGCGAGCAGATGCCGAACGTGAGCGGGTGCCATGTGGCAAAGGTAAACCCCACCCGTTTGCAGATAGCGACAAAATCGGGCCCGTTCGGGAAGGCCGACACACTCTCGCAGAGATAGGCGTACGCCGCGCGGTCGCGGCTCAGGAGCCGCCCGATTTGGGGTAGCACCCGGCCAAAGTACCAGCGGTAGAGCGTACCCAGCACCCGGTTCTGCGGGAAGCCAGGCTCCAGCACAATAGCCACGCCGCCAGGCCGCAGCACCCGCAGCATCTCGCTGAGCCCCTGCTCGAGGTTCTCGAAGTTGCGCACGCCAAAACCCACCGTAATGGCATCGACCGAGCCATTGGCCAGCGGCAGGTGTTCGGCATCGCCGGTGCGCAGCTCGATGAGCTGCTCGAGCCCTTTGCGGCGCACTTTGACGCGCCCTTTGGCAAGCATGCCCTCCGAAATGTCTAACCCAATAATCTGGCGGGGCCGCAGCGTGCGGGCCAAGAGGGCGAAATCGCCGGTACCGGTGGCCAGGTCTACCACCACCTGGGGCTTTTCGGGCCGCAACATAGCGATAGCCCGTTTGCGCCAGAGCACGTCAATGCGCAGGCTTAAGATGCGGTTCAGCCGGTCATACGTCGGGGCAATGGCATCGAACATGTGGGCCACTTGCTGCTTTTTCGAGCCGGCCTCGTTGCCATAGGGGGTTACGCTGTGGGGTAGGGTAGAGCTCATGAGGCGACGGTTTGCCAGCGTTTCAGACGGGGGGGTACCTGGCCACTGAGCGCGGCCAGTTCGGTCAGGTACCGCTCGAGCGCAACCCACTTGGGTGCGTTGAGGGGGTAGTCTATGGCTTGGGTGAGGTAGCGTTCGGCGGCCTGAGGGCTCATCTCGAATGCACTGGCCCATTTTGCGGCCACGCGGTGCCGCTGGGCCATCCCGAGCTCAAAGGCCCCTAGCACACGCTCGAGCGCTGCGGGGTGAAGGGCCTCGGGCCGGTACACCCACACGGCAAAGGCAAAGGGCAGGCCGGTGTACTGGAACCAGGCCTGTGCCAGGTCGATTACCTCGGCAAACTGGTCGCGTACGGCGATGGCACGGTCGCCAATGACCACCCCGCCGGCTGTTCCGCCAATCTGGTCTAGGTAATCGGGCGCCGTTTCAAAAGCTACGGTTTGCCGCCAGTGGTTGGCGAACAGCACCTGTGCAAGACCGTTGCTGGTGCGCGACTGGGGGTCGCGGTACACTGTAGTGAGCGTCTCGCGGGCCTGCTGGGCGACCAGGAATACCGAATCGACCGACCCGGCCGCACCGATGCAGTACTGGCCCAGCAGGTGCACCTCTGGGTAGCCCAGCAGGGCCCCCACCGGTACCAGCGCTAGGTCGGCCTGTCCGGTGGCAAAAGCTTCGGCACATCGGCTGGGCGGTAAGAGGGTAAGGGTGAGCTCGTGGGGCGCAAACGTGGCCTCAAGCCCTTCGGTAAAGGGCTTGGTGTTGAGGTACGATACGGCGGCGATGCGCATCAGTTCAGGTGTAGGGTGTCATTCAGTTTCAGGGCAACGAAGCGATCGCGCGCTCGGAGCAGCAGGTTTACGCCTGTGTTTTTGTGGCCGAACCAGTGCATGCGCTGCAGCCCGTAGCCCAAAAGTTCGGCAAGCAGGATGCGCAGCAGCCGCCCATGGCTTACAATAAACAGGTCGCCCGTAGGGTACTGCAGCAGTAGTTCGCGCAGGGCCGCTTGCGCCCGCTGGGCCACCTCTAGCGGGCTTTCGCCCCCCTCGATACGGGCATCGAGCTCGCCAGCAGCCCAGCGGTCGTTGATCTCGCGGTAGTAGGCGCGCACCCGTTCGTCGGTCGCGGCACCCTCAAGCACACCCCAACTCATTTCGTTGAGCCCTGGGTGGGTGACCAGTGCGTGCCCGGCGCGGACGAAGGGCGCGAGCGTCTGGTGCGTGCGCCGTAGCCCCGAGCCCACCACCGCGACAAAAGGTTCGCAGCCGTAGGCTTGGTAGAGCTGCTCGGCCTGTTCGTGGCCGTTCGCATTCAGGTCGGCATCAATGCCCCCGCCCTGCACAATGCCTTGGGCGTTGGGGTCGGTCTCCCCGTGCCGTACCAAAAAAATGCGCTGGTAGGCTGTGGCTGCACGGCCGACGGCAGGATCGGGGTAGGAGTGCACGGGGTAAGATTAGGCGAGCGCGGTTACCACGTCGGTCTCGGCAACGAAGGGCTCTACGCTGTAGTCGTGCAGTACGTTGTACACCGAGTCGCGCTCAATGGGGGTGTAACCCGCGCGGGTAATGAGGTCGATGAGTTGGGGGGTATTGAGCACGGGGGTCTGCTCCTCGCTACCGGCCATCGAGTAAATCTTGGTCGTGTCATCGATGGTGCCGTCTACGTCGTTCACCCCGAACGAGAGGCTGAGGGCTGTCGTGGCGCGGCCAATCATGGGCCAGTAGGCCTTCAGGTGGGGTATGTTGTCCAGGTACAGGCGCGCCACGGCATAGTTCTTCAGGTCTTCGATGACCGTCGACTCGCGGATGTGGCTCAGCTCGTTGTTCTCGTGCCGGAATTTGAGCGGAATGAACGTATTGAAGCCCCCCGTTCGATCTTGCAGTTCGCGCAACCGCCGCATGTGGTCTACCCGGTGCTCGTAGCGCTCTACGTGGCCGTAGAGCATGGTGCAGTTGCTGGGGATGCCCAGCGTGTGCGCCGTTTCGTGGATCGTGAGCCAGGTATCGGTATCGGCCTTGGTGTCGCAGATCTGACTGCGAACTTCGGGGTGGAAGATCTCGGCCCCGCCGCCAGGAATCGAATCCAGGCCGTAGTCCTTCAGGGCCAGTAGCCCCTCGGTCATGCTCATCTTCGAACGTGCGAACATGACTTTAAGCTCTACAGCGGTAAAGCCCTTGACGTGGATATCGGGGCGGATGCGCTTGATGCGCTGGATCATCTCGCCGTAGTACTCTACGCCCCGTTTGGGGTGTACCCCACCTACGATGTGCACCTCGGTGATGGGCTTGCCGTCGTATTTGTGAACAATCTGCTCGATTTCATCCAGCGTATACTCCCATCCCCCCTCCTCGCCGGGCCGCCGGGCAAAGGCGCAGAAGGCACAGGTATAGATGCAGATGTTGGTGGGCTCGATGTGGAAGTTGCGGTTGAAATAGGTGCGTAGCCCGTGCTTTTTCTGGCGTACGTATGTGGCCAGTGCGCCCAAAAAGGCCAGATCAGATTGTTGGTACAGGGCCAGGGCGTCGGCGTCGGTAAGCCGCTCGGCTGCTACCACCTTGGCGTAGATGTGGCGCTGAAAGTAGTCGAGCCGGTTGAGGTCTAAAGCAGGAGCGTCCATGAAAGGGTCAGAGCGTTCTCAATACGTAAAGGTAACAGCGCGGGCGCAATTTTCATTTTCGATTGAAAGTAAAGGATGCCCGCCCAGGCTCAATTCGCTGCTATATTGAGCCCATGTTGCTGCAGAGGGGCGGGTTGTGTGTGCTGCTGGTAGCCATTGGCACACTGGGGGCGCAGGGCCAGAAGGGCCTCCAAGACGTACGGCTTACCAGTGGCATAGCCGTAACCGAGGGGTTTTTCGTGCAGGCCTACGCCGGGCCGGGTGTCGCGCGGTACGGCGACCTGAAGCAAGACCTGATACAGAGCGCCTCGATTGGGGTCGACAGCGTCGAGTTTGCCCTCGACCCCTCGACCACCACCTATGGGCTACAGGCGGCGGGCATCTACCGCCGGTTTGTATTGCGTGGCTTTGCCGGTTTTACCCAGAGCGCCACCAGCACCACGTTTAAGGGTGGCGTACAGACTCGTACCTCGAATCTTGGCGCGCACGTTGGCTACTTGGTGTACAACCAGAAGCGTTGGCTGGTCTTCCCATACGCCGGCCTGAGTGTGGGTAGCACCCGGCTCGAGCTACAGAACTACGACTCGCAGCCCATTCAGTTTGGTGGCGATACGGTAGACATTGCCCGTACGGGCACGTTCCGCTCCGATGTGGCGCAGCTCGAGCTCGGCGGCAGCGTGCGCTACATGCTCTCGGAGAGCGGGGGGGTGCTCGTGGGCCTAGACTTTGGGGGTGCGCTACCGCTGGGCAGCCAGCCCTGGACCAACGACGACCTGGGTGGGCGCGAGGTGGAAGGCGTTGCCCCTCACACACTGGGCGGGTTTTACCTGCGCTTTACGCTAGGTATTGGGCTTTTCCGCGAGGGGGTGAAGAAGGCCCCCTCCGATACCGATGCCCTGAAAGGATTGGGTGCCGATTAACGCACCAACCCCAGCAGCATAGCCAGGCTCAGGGCGATGAGCAGGCCACCAACCAGCCGCTGCAGGTGTTTTACCGTCGTTTTGCGGACCAGCCGACTACCCAGGTACGACCCCGTGAAGGCCGCCAAGACCGTGGCCACGGTCCAGGTAACGGGTAGCGCACTGAACGCGCCGGTACCTTGGGCGTAGAGGTAGTGGCCAATCCGTACCAGGTCTATGCCCAGGGCAATGGCGATCCCGGAGGCTACGTAGGCGAGGGGGGGTAGCCCCAGGCGTAGCAAAAAGGCACTGCGCAGCGCCCCCTGGTGCCCCGTAAGCCCCCCGAAAAAGCCACTTAAGAGCCCACCCACCGGCAGGTACCGTGCAGGAACCGATAGCTTACTCAGGGCAGGTACCAGGTCCCACACCGCAAACAGCGCGACCAGGGTAGCGAATACAACAGTTAGCCAGCTTACCTCGGCCACGTGCCCGCCGGGCCAGGCCATGCGGTACGCCAGGGTATCGGTGCGCGCGAGTGCGCCCAGCGTGTAGGCCCCCAGGTAGGCCGCCCCAACCGCCGGCAGGCCAAATCGCAGTACCACGGCCCAGCGGATGTGCCCGCCCACTAGGGCACTCTTAAAGACGTTGTTGAGCAGGTGTACGCACGCAGTGAGGAGCACCGCTACTTGGGGCGGGTAAAACAGCAACAGCACCGGCAGCAGCAACGTGTTGAGCCCAAAGCCCGAGAACAGCGTGAGCGCTCCGGCCACCAGGGCCGTGAGCGGGATGAGCCAGAGCGGAGCATCGGGTACCACGGGGTACGAAGCTAGGGCCCCGTATCTTTGCCCCCACTTCTACTGTACCCATGAGTTTTAAAGCTGGAATTGTCGGCCTTCCCAACGTGGGTAAGAGCACCCTGTTTAATGCCCTGAGCAACGCCGGTGCGCTGGCCGCCAACTACCCCTTTGCCACCATCGAGCCCAATGTGGGCATGGTGCCCGTGCCCGACCCGCGGCTCGACAAACTGGCCGAACTGGTCAAGCCCCAGGCCGTACAGCCCGCCGTGGTGCAGATTGTAGACATTGCCGGGCTGGTGCGTGGGGCGAGCAAGGGCGAGGGCCTCGGCAACCAGTTTCTGGCCAACATCCGCGAGTGCGACGCCATTCTGCACGTCCTGCGGTGCTTCGACGACTATAACATCGTGCACGTAGAGGGCGGGGCCAACCCCGTGCGCGACCGTGGTATTGTCGATACCGAACTGCAGCTCAAGGACCTCGAGACCCTCGACAAGCGACTCGACAAAGCCCGCAAGGCGGCCAAATCCGGTGGCAAAGACCAGCTCAAAGAAGCCGACTTCTTCGAGCGGCTATACGCCCACCTGCAGGGCGGCAACTCGGCCCGCAGTTTTGCGACCTCGGGCGAGGACGAAGCCGAGTGGCTCACGACCTCGTTCCTTATGACGGCCAAACCGGTGCTCTACGTCTGCAACGTCGATGAAGCCGCCCTTGCCCAGGGCACCAACGCACACGTGGCCGCTGTGGCCGAGGCCATTGCCGAAGAGGGGGCCGCCCACCTGGTGATCTGCGCCGCTATCGAAGCCCAGATACAGGAACTGCCTACCCCCGAAGAACGGGCCGAGTTCCTGGAAGCCATGGGCATCGCCGAACCGGGCCTTTACCGCCTGATACGGGCGGCGTATACCCTCTTGGGCCTACAGACCTACTTCACGGCTGGCGAGAAGGAGGTCAGGGCCTGGACCATCCCGCTGGGGGCCAAAGCCCCGCAGGCGGCGGGGGTCATCCACACCGATTTTGAGAAGGGCTTTATCCGCGCCGAGGTCATTCGCTACGACGACTACGTCCAGTTTGGCTCAGAACTTGCCGTGAAAGAAGCAGGCAAGCTTGCCGTGCAGGGCAAAGAGTACGTGGTGAACGACGGCGATGTGATGCACTTCCGGTTTAACGTATAAAGAATCCGCGATATTTGCCCCATGGCTGATATCACCGTACGCGAACTGAGCGACCGCCTGAAAGCCGGTACTGCTCCCCTGATTATCGATGTGCGCGAGCCGCACGAAACGGCCCTGGGCTACATCCCCACCGCGCAGCTCATCCCCATGGGCCAGCTGCCCCTGCAGCTTGAAGAGCTGGCGGGCTACAAAGACAAAGAAGTCGTGCTCGTGTGCCGCAGTGGGGGCCGCAGTAGCGCCATGGCTTCGTTCATGGCCAGCAATGGCTTTCGGCAGGTGCGTAACCTTGTTGGCGGCACGTTGGCCTGGCAAGCCGAGATCGACCCCAGCCTGCAGGTCTAGCATAGCTGGCCCTGGGGTTGTAGTTTAGAAGGATGCAGCCAATAACCGCACCCCCCAGCCCGTTTGCCGACAGCCCTTCGTATGCCGAGCAGCTCGCGCGGCTGCGGGCGTACTTCGCCACCGGCGCTACCAGCGAGGTAGCCTTCCGGCGTGAGGCCCTACGGCGCTTTCAAGACGGATTGAAGCGTCACGAGGCCCGTTTGCTCGAGGCCAGCTACGCAGATCTGCGCCGCAGCCCCGCCGAAACCTATGGCATAGACCTGGGCCCCACCCACCACGAGCTGAGCTACGTACGCCGCAGGTTTGCCGGCTGGGGGCGGTCGCGGTGGGGGCTCTCGCAGTGGCATTCGTTTTTGGGGGCCACGCGGGTTATGCGCCAGCCCTACGGCGTGGTTTTGATCGTTGGGGCGTGGAACTACCCCTACTACCTCACCTTGGGCCCCCTGGTAAGCGCACTGGCGGCGGGCAACTGTGTGGTGCTCAAGCCCAGCGAGGTCGCCCCGCACAGCTCGGCCGCCATCCGCGACCTAGTGGCCGATACCTTCGCGCCCGACTACGTAACGGTGGTTGAGGGCGGGGTTGAGGAGACGACCGAGCTGCTGCGCGAACGGTTCGACTACCTCTTTTACACCGGCTCTACGCAGGTAGGGCGCATCATGATGCGCGCCGCCGCCGAACACCTTACGCCCGTCACCCTTGAGCTGGGCGGCAAAAGCCCCTGCATCGTAGACCACAGTGCCAACCTGGCGCTTGCCGCCCAGCGCATTGCCTGGGGCAAATTCATCAACGCAGGCCAGACCTGCGTGGCACCCGATTACCTGTTGGTACACGAGCGGGTGGCCGAGCCACTCATCGGGTACCTGGGCCAAGCCATCTCGCGCCTGTACGGCACCGACCCCCAGCAAAGCCCCGACCTGGCCCGCATCGTTGGCCTACGCCACTTCGACCGCCTGGTAGGCTACCTCACCGATGGCACACCGGCCATTGGCGGGCAGCACGACCGCGCCACCCGATACATCGCCCCGACGGTACTAAGGGGCGTAGACCCCGAGAGCCCCGTCATGCAGGCCGAAATTTTTGGGCCCATCCTGCCACTGCTCACCTACCGCACCGATGACGAGGCCCTGGCTTTTGTCAATGCCCGCGAGCGGCCCCTGGCGTTGTACATCTTTGGGGAACGCCCCGACTTTACCGAACACGTGCTACAGCGCACCCACTCCGGGGGCGCCTGTGTCAACGAGACGGTGATGCACCTGGCCGATAGCCGACTGCCTTTCGGTGGTGTTGGGCAGAGCGGTATGGGCCAGTACCACGGCCGGTACGGCTACGAGACCTTCAGCCACCTGCGGGGTGTGCACTACAAAAGCACCTGGTTCGACCTTCCGGTGCGCTACCCACCCTACACGGCTACGAAAAACCGCCTGGTGCGGTTCTTCATGCGCTAGACCTGTAGGTGCGCCGCCAGGGCGCTTCGGTACAGGGCCTCCAGGTCGGCGAGGGTGCCGTGCGACTGGCCATCTACTACCGCTGCGGCCCCTGCGACGCGGCCCAGCCGGTCGAATTGCACATTGTGCTTGGCGCACAGGCGCTTCAGGTCGTCGGCAAGGTGTTCCGGGAGGCTTACCACGACCCGGCTGCCGACCTCGCCAAAGAGGAAGGCATCTTTCCGGATGCCGGGCCGTGAAGTGACATCGAAGCCAAGGCCGTGCGCAAACGCACTTTCGAGCAGGGCTACCATCAGCCCGCCATCGCTCACATCGTGCGCAGAGGCAATTATCCGGGTCTGAATAAGCTCTAGGACGGCTCTCTGTAGGTTGACTTCAAGTTCCAGGTCTAACCGAGGCACGGGGCTGTGGGTCACACCGTGGTAGCTGCGCAGGTACTCAGAGCCTTCAATTTCGTCGCCAGTGGCACCCAGGAGGTAGATCAGGTGCCCTTCGGCCTTGAAGCCAAGGTCCATTCGCAGCGCCACGTCTTCGACCAACCCCACCATGCCGATAGAGGGCGTGGGGTAGACAGGCCCTTCGGGGCCCTGGTTGTAAAAGCTTACGTTGCCCCCGGTTACCGGCAGGCCCAGTGCTTCGCAGGCGGCTTTCATGCCCAGAATGGCGTACTGGAATTGCCAGTATACCTCGGGGTTGTAGGGGTTGCCAAAGTTGAGGCAGTTGGTCACGCCCAAGGGCTCGGCGCCGGTGCACACCAGGTTGCGGGCTGCCTCGGCCACGGCGTGGGCGGTGCCCAGGTAGGGGTCGGCCCACACGTAGCGCGGGTTGCAGTCTACGGTCATGGCCAGGGCCTTTTGGGTGCCGTGCAGGTGCACCAGGGCGGCGTCGGCGACGCGGTCGCCGGTCAGGGTGGCGGCCCCCACCATGCTGTCGTACTGGCGCCGTACCCAGCCTTTGTGGGCGATGTTGGGGTAGGCCAACAGGGCACGGGTGACAGCGGTTAGGTCGTCGGGCACAGGCACCTGGGCCGGGTCGAAGGCCAGGATGGCCGCACGGTACGCCGGTTCGGTGGCCTGCCGGGTGTACTGGGGCGCGTCGCCACCGAGCACCAGGTTGGCGGGTGCAATCTCGCCGACCAGTTCTCCGTGCCAGTGGTAGCGCAAGGTGGGCCGCTCGGTGACGACGCCGATCTGTACGCAGTTGAGATCCCACTTGTCGAACACCGCCTGCAGCTCGGCCTCCGTGCCGGCCTTGCCCACGATGAGCATGCGCTCTTGGCTTTCGGAGAGCAGGATTTCGAAGGGCACCATGTCGGCCTGACGCAGGGGCACCTTGTCGAGCCACAGGTCCATCCCTACCCCGCCTTTGGCGCTCATTTCGCTGGTGGAGCAGGCAATGCCAGCAGCCCCCATGTCTTGGATGCCGATGACTAGGGCCCGGTCGATGACCTCGAGGGTGGCCTCGAGGAGCAGCTTTTCGGTAAAGGGGTCGCCCACCTGCACCGAGGGAAGCTTGTCGGCGCTGGCGGCGGTAATGTCTTCAGAGGCAAACGTAGCCCCGTGAATGCCGTCTTTGCCCGTGGCTGCGCCCACAATGAACACGGGGCTGCCCGGCACCTCGGCAATGGCCCGCACGGTCTTTTCAAGCCGTACGATGCCAACCGACATGGCGTTGACCAGGGGGTTGGTGTTGTAGCAGGGGTCGAAAAACAGCTCGCCCCCCACGGTGGGCACCCCAAAACTGTTGCCGTAGTCGCCGATACCCCGCACGACACCTTTGAGTAGGTGGCGGGTTTTGGGTAGGCTGGGGTCGCCGAAGCGTAGGCTGTTGAGCGCCCCAATGGGCCGTGCGCCCATGGTAAAGATGTCGCGGTGGATGCCGCCCACACCGGTAGCCGCGCCCTGGTAGGGCTCGATGGCCGAGGGGTGGTTGTGGCTTTCGATCTTGAAGGCGACGCCCCAGCCCTCGCCGATGTCGAGCAGGCCCGCGTTTTCTTCGCCGGCCGCTGCCCGTACGCGGGCGCCGGTTTTGGGTAGTTTTTTAAGCCAAAGAATTGAGTTTTTGTACGAACAGTGCTCGCTCCACATCACCGAAAAGACGCTGAGCTCGGTAAAGTTGGGTGCCCGGCCCAGCAGCCGTTCGATGGCTTCAAACTCTTCGGGTAGCAGGCCCAGCTTCTGGGCTGTGGCTAGGGTGGTGGGCGCCGTAGAAAGGCTCGGGTGTGCAGCTGCCATTTCGGGGTGCAAGGTAGTGCCTGGGGCTTCTTTGCCCCAGTGTTACGTTTTCGCTACCGGGCCGGGCGCGTCGGTGGTCTTATCTAGTTTTGACCATGCGTATGCGTAGTGCTGGCTTGTCGCTTTGGCTCCTTGGGGTATTCGTGGGTTGTTGGCTGGTCGTGCAAACGGGTTGTCGTACAGCCCCGCGCCACTCGGCACCGACCCCCGCGCTCGAAGTCTCGAATTCCAACTACCTGGCGTTCAAGACGAACGACTCGATGGCAGCCTTATTCCGGTACCAACCTGGCTGCCCCCCCCTGGTAAGCGCCCACCGCGGTGGCCCCCTGCCCGGGTACCCCGAGAACTGCCTCGAAACGTTCGCCAACACCCTTACCCTCGGCCCTGCCCTACTGGAAGTGGACGTGCGCCAGACCCAGGACGGCTTTTTTGTGCTCATGCACGATGCCCGTCTTGAGCGTACCACCACTGGCACGGGCTATGTCGCCGAACGCCCCCTGGCCTACCTAAAACGCCTAAAGCTCAAAGACAACCGCGGCGAAGTAACCCCCTACCAAGTGCCTACCCTGGACGAGGCCATGGCCTGGGCCAAGGGCAAGACTGTGCTGCTGCTCGATATCAAGCGCGATGTGGATGCCGAAAAGCTGCTTTCCCACATTGTGAGCCTTGATGCCCAGCGCTACGTCCACATCATCCCCAACGACTACGAGGTAGCCGAATGGCTGCACCGCCACGACCCCGACCTCTGGCTCTCGGTCAACGCCCGCAGCCTCGACGAGTGGGCCCGCCTCAAGACCTATCCCGGCATCGACCTTAAGCGGGTGGTCGCCTGGGTGGGCACCCAACCCCCGGCCCTGGCGCTGGTCGATACCCTGCACGCGCGCGGCATTCGGGTAGATGTGGGCACGCTGGGCAACCTCGACAAACTGGCTGCAACGCAAGGCCCGACCGTCTATGCCCGGCTACGGGCACAAGGGGCCGACATCCTGGCCGCCGATTCGGTCGTAGCCGTTCAGCGGTTCTTGCAGGGTAGCCGTTAGGGCTACTTCAGCTCGTCCCAGACCAGTTCTTCGGTATCGGGCTCTGGGGCCACGGGCTTGGCCGGCGGGGCAGCAGCGGTTTTGAGCTCCTCGCCGAAGGGGTCTTCCAGGCTTGTATCTTCCGACAGGCTTGTCTCGCTGGTGGGGGGTGCCAGCCGTTCGCCACGGCCCCCGTGTGGGCTACTGGTGCGCTGGGTGGTTTTTAAGGCCAGGGCGAAGAATTCTTCGGCGGTTGGGTGCCGCTCCAGGCGCCACTGTTCGCCTTCAATGACCGCGACACAGCCCGAGTTTTGCAGGAACGCCAGGTAGGGCCCGGCGTTGCGCGTGCGGAACACCTCGTAGGTGCTCTTTCCGGTGGCCTGCTTAATGGCCATACCGAAGTAGCTACGCTGGTACACCTCGCCCAACTGGTACTTGCGCTCGAAGAAAGCTGCCAGCTTGTCGGCGTAGGTGCGCAGTTGGTCTTCGGGCCAGGTCAGCTTCTCCCCCGTGCGTTCGGGGCGCCCTTCGGGCCGGGGTTCTTTGTCGCCCCGGCGGGTGTCAGGTTTGCGGCGGTTGTCGCGGCTCTCACGGTTGTCGCGGTTCTCACGGCCCTGGGGGCCGTCGGGGCGGGGCTTGCGCTCGCGGGTTTCGGGCTGAGGGCGCTCGCTGCGTTGGCCTTCGGCCAGGCGGGTGGGGGTGCCCTCCAGGCTTAAGAAGTCGGCCAACCCGGTATAGAGCGAACGGCTGCCAACGATGACGACCTCGGCGTAGGGGTGATCGCCGCCCAGGGTGTGGGCCAGTTTCGCGGCCAGGTAGATGCTCAGGTTGCGCTCGGTGTTGGGGGCCTGCAGCGGCTTGACCCGGTAGCGGTCAGCGAGCTGTTTCCAGCGCTCGTCCTGGCTCAGGGTCTGGTACACCATCCAGAGCTCAGGTTTTTTCAGGGTTTCGACGAAGCCGAAGGTTTCGCCCCGGCGGCGGGCAAACTCCCAGTCGACCACGACCAGAGTTTGTGTGCGGGCTGCGGGGCTCGATTTTGAGGGCAAAAGCCCAAAAAGTGCCATGTATCGTGAGGTGAAAAACGAAGTATCGTGTGGCGCAAAGATAGGCCGCCGGGCCCGGATGCCGCCGGTAGCACACCCCTGTTAACCCTTGGGTGCGTATTTGCGACCATGGCGACCCACCTGTGGCACAACGGAGCCCCTCTGGCGGGCCCAGCGCTGGTGCTCGACCCCACCACCCACCTGGGCCTGCGCTACGGGTTGGGCCTCTTCGAAACGCTGGGTTGGACAGGCCACCACGGCATCCGCCTGGCGGCCTTCCACCAGGCCCGCCTAGCCCAGGGGCTCGTGAAGCTGTTGGGGTTTACGCCTCCAGCGGCCGAAGCGTGGGTGGCGGGCCGCTGGGCCGAGATCGGACATGCCCTGGGGTCGCTGCAGCCCCCGCCGGTGTACGCCAGCCTACGCCTGTGGGTGTGGGCTACGGGCCCCATGGGCGTGTACCCCGCCCCTGCCGGCACCGAGACCCTCTTAGCAATCACGCCCGAACCCACCGACCCCTGGGGCCAGGCCCCCGCCTGGCGCCTCTCGTGCCAGATGGGCTACTCGCCTGTCACGGGCACCCTCCAGGGCCTGAAACTCACCAGTGCTGCCCACTACGCCCTGGCCGCCGCCGAGGCCCAGGCCCTGGGCTACGACGATGCCCTGCTGCTGTCAGCCAACGGGTATGTGGCCGAGACTGCCCGTGCCAACCTGTACGCCTACACCGGCCAGCAATGGGTGACCCCCCCTGCCGCCGGGGGGCTAGTGGCCGGCACCGTACGGGCGGCCTTGCTGGCGTTGGCCGAGGCAGGGCAGGTGCCGCTGGTAGAAGGCCCGTTGACGCCCGAAGCGCTCTGGGCCGCAGAGGCTGTGGCCGTGAGCAACGCCCGCTTCGGCCCTGTCGCCGTGGCCGAAGTACATGGCCCCCTGGGGCAGCGCACGTACCCCCCGCACCCTGCGTTTGGTGCCCTGGGGCAGCAGTTGGCACAGCGGGTAGCCCCCTAACCGTTTCAGGCCATCAACAAAGTGGCATCTTGCAACCCGAAATGGCAAAACCCAAGCACACGGGCGGCCTGGTGTACAGCACCCATCCCGGTAGCCAGCCACAGGCCAAGCCCAAACCACAGGCCGAGGTGCCCCCTGCCCAGCAAGACTTGCGCGTGACGGTCGACAAGAAGCTAAAGGGTGGCAAGGTGGCCACTGTGGTGTACAATTTCGTAGGCCCCGAAAGCGCCCTCGAGGCCCTGGCCCGTCACCTGAAGCAGGTATGTGGCGTGGGCGGCAGCGCCAAAAACGGCGAAATCCTCATCCAAGGCAACCACCTACAACGCGTAACCGACGAACTCAAGCGCCTGGGCTACCGGTTTAAGGTAGCGGGGGTGTAACCCTACTTGCCGTTATGCCCCGCGCCAAAGCCCCTCGCACCCGCCGCCGCTGGCTCCGCTGGGTTTGGGCAGGCGTGGTGGTGGGGGTTGTTGGGCCACTGCTTACCTACGGCTGGGTGTCGTGGAGCACAGCCCGGCAGGTACACCACGCACTGCCCAACATACCTACCGTGCGGGCGGCACTGCTGCTGGGCACCTCGGCGCGTACCCGCTGGGGCACCGACAACCAGTTTTTTCGTACACGTATAGACGCTGCCGTTGCGCTCTACCAAAGTGGTAAGGTGGCCAAGATCATCGTTTCGGGCGACAACCGGCACGTGAGCTACAACGAACCCCGCGAGATGCACCGCGCTCTGGTTAAGGCAGGCGTGCCCGACAGCGTGATTGTGATGGACTTTGCCGGCTTCCGCACCTTCGATTCCGTCGTCCGCGCGGCCAAGGTTTTCGGTCAGGGCAGCTTTGTGGTCATCAGCCAGCGCTTTCACGTCGAGCGGGCCGTATTCATCGCCAATGCCAAGGGCATAGATGCCCACGGCTTTGTGGCCGACGACCCCAGCAGCTTCTGGACCATGGTCCGCATCCAGGCCCGCGAGGTGCTGGCCCGTGGCAAAACCGTGCTCGACTGCTACATCCTGGGCACCGAGCCCCGCTTCCTGGGCGAGCAGGAACCCATCTAGCCGCTACCCACCCACGGTTGCACGGCGGGCTGTAGTTTTGCCCTTCGTTACTCCAATTCGTTTTCGGTATGTCTGGGCACAGTAAGTGGGCGACCATCAAGCGCAAAAAGGCCGCCCTCGATAGCAAACGCAGCGCAGTGTTCACCAAGCTGCTACGCGAGGTTACCGTGGCAGCCAAGCTGGGCGGCCCCAGCCCCGAGGCCAATGCACGCCTGAGGCTTGCCATTCAGGCCGCCAAGAAGAGCAGCGTGCCCAAAGACGCCATCGAACGGGCCGTGAACAAAGGCGGCGATGCCGACAGCGCCACCCTGCAAGAGGTCGTGTACGAAGGCTACGGCCCCCACGGCGTGGCCATCCTCATTGAGTGCACCACCGACAACCCCACCCGCACCGTGGCCAACATGCGCATGTACCTCAGCCGTGGCGGCGGGGCGCTGGGCGTGTCGGGCTCGGTAGACTACCTCTTCCAGCGCAAAGGCGTCTTTACCCTGCCCGTGGCGGCAATGGACGAAGAAATGCTCACCCTCGAACTGCTCGAGGCGGGCATCGAAGACATTGAGACCGATGGCGAGTTCTACACCATCACGTGCCCCTTCGAGGCCTTCGGGGCCGTAAACGCCAAGCTCGAAGCCCTGAAGCTGGAAGCCGAGAGCTCTGAGCTGAGCCGTATCCCCATGACGAGCGTGCCCCTGACGGGCGAGGCGCTCGAAAAAGTGCTGGGCCTCATCGAGAAGATCGAAGACGACGACGACGTAGCCAAGGTCTTCCACAACCTCGAACTCACCGATGAAGTGCTCGAGAGCGTGTAGGCTGCTTGTGGCCTTTATTTGGGTTTTGCCATGCAACGGGCAATCGAAGGATTGGCATGGCACATTTCTAGATGAAATATCTGGAGAGATTCTGACAATTCAATTCAAGGGAAGTGTTGCCACTGATGTAAAGTACTCTAATGGAAAAGGGGATTTCATTTCAGTAAAAATATTGGAATCCTTCATGATGCATTGTGGGTGGACTGATGATATCAACGACTCGCTTCCGGCAGTTCGAATTCGTTTTAACAGTTCTCCGCAAGTCTATCTTTTGCAATTCCATCATTATGAGTGGTATGGGATTATATGCAAGGCAGAGGGCAAGGGTGAAAAATATAATCAAACTTTTGTATGGTGTGGGCCACTTATTTTAACGACTGGCAAAACTGAACTTGCATTAGGATATAAGTTAGGTGGTGCGTACCGGGGTAGGGATGAATCCTATTCGCTTTCGATTGAGGAAGGGGGTATTGCTTGGTATTACCAAGCAGATATTTCTAAAAAAGATTCTATCAGATGCTCCATAGTGTCTTATTCTGATTTGGACCGGCAATGGGTCCTTCAGATTCCCGGGAGCCCTGGATTGCACAAAATAAAGTATGAGATTGGAGAATTTGGACCAGAGCAACTATCGATTACTAAACCTGATGGTACTGTCGCAAAATTTCAGCATACCCGAGGGTATCTGGGCCCTTTGTACCCCATTGGCTGGCTAGATGAAAATAAAAACTAGGAATTTGTATTACTTCTTTCCTCACTAAAGTAGCGTGAACCTCTAACCTATTTAGACAGTCGCGGTAAGGTTACCAAATCGTTACCGCTAGAAACTCAGAACTTTTCCTGAGTTTCCGTAGTTTTACCCCCGTGACTCAGCCGCCTATCCTCGGGGACAAAGACCAGCAGCTGCGGCAGCGCATCCTGAAGGCCTGCCACGACCTGTTCTTCAAGTACGGCGTGCGCAGCGTAACCATGGACGACATCGCCAATGCCCTGGGCATGTCGAAGAAGACGATCTACCAGCACTTCCCCAACAAAGACGAAATCATCGTGGCCGTGGTGCACGAGCACCTCGACGAAGAGAAGGCGACCATGCGTGCGTTTCTGACAGCAGAGGCCGACCCGATCAAGGCCCTGCTCGACTGCACCCGCTACAGCCTGCAAATGTTCGAGGCCATGAACCCGGCCCTGCCGACCGAGCTCAAGAAGCACTACCCCGACGCCTGGGCCCAGCTGCACAACTACGAGTGCGACTTTTGGGTAGGCCTCAACGTAGAGCTCATACGCAAAGGCCAGGCCGAGGGCCTATTCTACCCTGACCTCGACGCCGAACTCCTCGCCATGCTCCACACCGCGGGCTTCGACGCTGTAATTTTTTCAGATAACCCCCAGCTGGCCCGGTACAGTCTCTCGCAGCGGTACGAGGCGTACGAACGCATGTTCCTGTACAGCCTGGTTACCGAAAAGGGCCGTCAGCGCCTGCTGACGCACCTGGCGAACCTTTAGCACAAACACACACTACCCATACCCCTGTCATGCAGCCCTTTTCAAACACACACACACGCAAACCGAAATCGCTACTGGTGGGCCTGTTGTTGGGGTGCCTCCCGCTGGTTGGCTTGGCCCAACAAGAGGTGCCCAGCCAACTCAACCTTACCCTGGCGCAGTGCATTGAGTACGGCCTGCAATACAACCTGGCACTGCGCACGGCCAAACTGGACATCGATGACGCCTACCAGAGTGAGCGCGAAGCCCTGAGCCGAGGCCTGCCCAACCTGGATGCCACCTTCGATCTGACCCGCAATGAGGTTATTCAACGGATATTCTTGCCCGGGACCTTTGTAGGCGATGTAACCCCTGGGGCTGTGGTCCCTGCCGAGTTTGGTACCGACTACACTTCAACCCTTGGGCTATCGTTCAGCCAGATGGTCTTCGACGGCACGTTTTTCGTGGCCCTAAAGGCCAGCAAAGCCTTGCGCGAACTCACGGCCCGTACAGCCCAGCGTACCGAGGTGCAAACCGCCGAAGCCATTACCAAGGCCTACTACAGCGCGCAGGTGGCCCTCGTGAACCTGGCCATTGTACAAGCCAACATCGAGCGGCTTGAAAAACAGGTGGCCGATGCCGAAGCCACCTACAAAAACGGCCTGGGCGAGAAGGTCGATGTAGACCGCATCACGGTTCAGCTGTACAACACTCAAACTCAGTACGATAACGCCGAGTTGCTCGCCAACCTCACGCTCAACCAACTCAAGTACCAGATGGGCCTGCGGCAAGACATTGCCCTCACCCTCGCCGAGCGTATTACCCCCGACAACCTGCCCAACTTCCGCGAGGATCTGACCAAGGCTTTCGACTACACAACACGTATCGAGTACCAGGTGCTGCAAGCCAACCGCGCCCTTCTGGAACAAGACGTACGCCAGTACCAGGTGGGGTACTACCCTAACGTATACCTCTTTGCCAACGGTGGGGCCAACACGGGCTCAGGCCAGTTGCCAGTGGTTAACTCTAGTTACTGGAGCGGATATTTGGCTTACGGCCTCCGGGTGAACATCCCGATTTTCGATGGCTTTCTAAAAGACAGTAGAATACAAAGGGCGCGTGTAGGCTTACAGAAAGTAGAGAACCAACTCTACGACACCGAGAATGCCCTGGCGCTGGAATACGAGAACGCCCGCGTAAGCATGACCAACGCCATACGTAGCCTCGAACTGCAGGAGCGCAACGTAGCACTTGCCGAAGAAGTCTTGCGCGTAAGCCGCGTGAAGTACGCCGAGGGCGTAGGCGGCAGCCTGGAGGTTGTCGATGCCGAGTCGGCCCTCAAAGAGGCCCAGACAAACTACTTGGGGGCCCTGCTCGATGCCTACATCGCGCAGGTGGACCTGAAAAAGTCGCTGGGCATCCTACACACCCCCGCCGAGTACCCCGTTAAATAACGCGCCGATTAGCCCAGGCCACCCAGTAGCTCCTGGGTGGCCTGGGCACTGGTTTTCAGGTCTTTCAGGTAGAGCCGCAGGGTGCTGCGCCCGTTCCAATGGTGGATTTCGGGGTAGAAGGCTACTGCCAGCGGCTCGCCTTTGGGCAGCGCAGCCAGCCGTGGGGCCAGGCCAAACCCTACGGCGGGCAGTACGGTGTGGTCCTGGCGTAGCTCCAGCTGTAGGTGTTCGTCTTTCAGGATACGCAGGCGTTCGGGCGCTACGTCGTAGGCCACGAAAACCGGGCGACGGTTGCCAGGCCCAAAAGGCTCCATGCGCTGGTGTAGTCGGGCAAACTTGGCCGTAACATCCCGCAGGGCCAGCGGGGCATCGATGAGCTGGACCGGCTGGCGCTGCTCGGGCTGCAAGTTGGCCTGGCACACCTCCTCAAACGCTGCGCGAAAGGCCGCCAGTCCATCGGCGGGTACCTGCAGCCCGGCCGCATGGCGGTGCCCCCCCCAGCGGCCCAGGTACGGGCTACACGCCTCGAGCGCTTGGTATAGGTCGAAGCCCGGCACGCTGCGGGCGCTGCCCACCCAGCCCTCTGGGCCTAGAGTAAGTACCACCGTGGGGCGGTGGTACCGCTCGACGACCTTGGCCGCCACGATACCCACCACGCCCTTGTGCCACCCCGCCCCGGCAAGCACCAGGCCATGGGTCTGGGGTAGGCTTTCGGCCTGCGCAAGGGCCTCTAGGGTGGTGGCCTGCTCCAGGGCTTTGCGCTCGGTATTTAGGGCTTCAAGGTCGGCGGCCAGGGCGTCTATATCGGGTACACGGCCCAGGAGTAGCTCTACCGCTGCGCTGGCGTGCCCGATACGCCCAGCGGCGTTGATGCGCGGGCCCAGAAAGAACACCAGGTCTGAGATCTGCCAACGGCGGGCCTTGTCGCTTTGGCGCATGAGGGCGGCCAAACCGCGGCTAGGGTGGTTGATCAGCCGATCGAGCCCCAGGTGGGCTAGGGTGCGGTTTTCGCCGTGCATGGGCACGATGTCGCAGGCGATGGCCAGGGCGACCAGGTCGAGCACCTCGGCAGCGTCGTAGGCCAGGTTGAGCCGTGTGGCCGTTGCCTGTACCAGCTTCAGGGCCACGCCGCAGGCACACAGGTCTTTGAAGGGGTAGGGGCAGCCCGGTTGTTTGGGGTTAAGCAGGGCCACGGCCTCGGGCAGGCTTGGGCCAGGCTCGTGGTGGTCGCAGATCACGACATCTATACCCGCCGTGCGGGCTTGGGCAACGGCGGCCAGGTCGCGGGTGCCGCAGTCGAGCACTACAAGTAGGTGGGCCCCAATGCTTTGGGCGAACTCAACGCCCGCTGCCGAGAGGCCGTAGCCTTCGGTGGCGCGGTCGGGCACGTAGGTTTCGTGGGGGGTGCGGTGGCGGCTGAGGAAGTGGGCAACCAGCGCCACGGCCGTCGTGCCATCGACATCGTAGTCGCCGTAGATGACCACGGTTTCCTGGCGTTCGAGGGCCTGGGCCAGTCGTTCGCTGGCCGCGGCCATACCCAGCAGCAAAAAGGGGTCGGGCAGGTCGGCCCAGGCGGGGGCGAAGTAGCTGCGGGCTTGGTCGTAGGTGCCGATGCCCCGGCCCACGAGCACCCCGGCGGTTACGCTATCCAGGCCCAGGGCCTGGGCCAGGCGCTGGGTGGCGGCGGGGTCGGGTGGGGGCACGGCCTGCCAGCGCGGGTAGGGGGTCATGGGGCAAACTTAGCGAGCGTGAAAGGGCCGCCACGCCACGAAATCACGGCCTGCGTGGTGGTGCCACCCGTCAGTGGGCGTATACCCACCCTGCCTGGGGCTGCCAGTACCCTTACCTCTGAATAGTGCCCGTCGTGGAAAAGTGGCAGCCAAACGACAGCTCAAGCAGACCTACAAAGGCCTTCGGTTGGAACGTAGGCCCACAGGTAAACACATCCACGGTAAGCACCCCCAGCTCGGGCCACGAGTGAAACGCGCAGTGCGACTCCTTCAGCACAAATACACCCGTAACGCCCTGGGGCTCAAACCGATGCACAAGCTCAGCAACCACTGTTGCCCCCGCCTGCGCTAGGCAACTGCGAAGCTCGGCCATCAGAAGTGTGGGGGTATCGAGCACGTCAAACGACAGCCCCTCGGCCCGAAACAACTGCAAGGTGCCCACAGGGTTCATGGCGCAGGTGCGTTTCTGCGCCAAATAAAGCCGTCGAGCAGGTAGTGGGTCAGCTGTGGCAAGGCCAGCAGGGGCACCAACAGGAACCACGCCGAATCGGAAACAGTGGGCAGGTAGCCTGAGAACGGAAACAGGTGGGCGTGGTCGGCCCACACCCAGCGGTCCCACAGCACTTCTTCCACTACGGCTAGCAGCATACAGAGACCAACAATACCCACCAGCGATGCACGCCAGCCTAGCCGGCGCACACGAGCGCCGTCTGCCTGCCGATTGCGGAGCCACACCAGCGTGAAGTACGGCACCCCATGCGAAACGACATTGGTCAGGGTAAAAGCCAGGTCGCTGTTCCAAACCACAATGCCCAGGTACCAACTGAGCGCTGTACCTGCCAGTATGGCCTGCTTGGGCCAGTTTACCCGCCCCTCGCGGCGGCTGTACACCCATTCTTTAGCGCAGTACCCTACCAGGAGCGCAAGCCATACCCCCTGGGCATACGGGAGGGCCTGGGGGTAGGTCAGCGCCCAGAAATCGCCCTCCAAAAACCAAACGAAACTGCGCTGACTACTCAGGTGCCAGTAGGCCATCGGGTAAAGTGTGGCCCCGTAGATGGCCAGTGCATCCAGCCGCCGTGACCAAACCGGCCGTTGCCGCTCGTGGCGGCTGTAGAGCCGTAAAAACCCGTACTGCTGCCGTACAAAATGAAAGACCGCCAGGTAGGCCAGGCTTCGCCAAAACACCAGGGGATTTACCACATACAAGCCTACCGAAACCACCAGCCCCAGCGCGGGGACAAGCCACAGCAGCCAGTTCAGCCGCGCACGGGCAGTTGGGTGCAGGTAGGTACGAAACAGCGTGGCGTAAACGTGGCTTACGTCGATACCCACCACCACCAGCAGCCACACCCAGGGTGGCAGGCTGCCGCCCCTTACCTCGGTGGGCAGAACGGCTACGAGCGCACACACCAGAAAGGGCGGCAAAAGGATGCCGAGCCGCTCGGCCCAGGGGGCGCCAAGCCACGGCTGACGCTCAGGCAGGGTTTGCATACCGCATCACGTGTTGGGCTGCCCGTAGGCCTTGGGCAAAGCCCTCTTCAAAAATGGAAATCCCGCTGCAATCGGTGTGCGCAAACTGAATGGAACCGGTGTGCCGGATTAGCACCTGCCGCTCGGGCCCCCAGATGTAGCCCGGGGTCGGGCTTACCATACCGTGCCCCCACAACCACCCCTCGAACGCGGTCACCGTTTGGCCGATGCCCGGGTGGATTTGCTCCAGGTCGGTAAGCACACGCGCCTGCCAGTAGGCCAAGGGTTGGGCCTGGGCCCAGGCGCGCACCGTGGTAGGGGGCTGCTCGGTGAGGGGCAGGTAGTACGTCAGGACGGTGGGGCCGGCATACTGACCCAACGTTTGGTGGGTGGCAACCACATAACCCAGCGAGGGGCTATGGTAGCTCACATTGTCCCAGGCCAGCGGCTCTCCCGCGCCCTGGGGGGCACGGCTTATGGTGACATTGGCCACGAACCAGGGGGTTTGCCGCACCTGCCGTGGGGCCCCAGCGGGGTAGTTGGTGCATATCCGGCAGGCCACACTCAGGGGTACCGCTACTATGGCCGCCTGGGCCAGGATGCGCACCGTTTCTTGGGTGATGCAGTCCAGGCACAAGAGCTCGACACCCCCAGCGGTTTGGGCGACCGAATGGACGAGTTGGTTGGGTGACAGGTAGCCCGAAAGCCGCTCCTCTAGGCGTTCAATGAGCCAGCCGTTGCCCTGGGGCCAGGTAAGTACCGTATCCGGATCGGCGTTTGCAGCCTGTGCACGTCGGCTGGCATGGTAGTGCAGCCCCGCCCAGGCCGAGGTATCGGCCAGGGTAGCCCCGTAGTCGTCGCGGCAGCAGTACTCCAGGTACCAAAGCAGTGCGGGGGCGGTGTAGCCCTGATCGGTAAGCCACTGACCGAAGGAGATGCTGTCGTATGCGCGGTACTGCGGGTCGGTCGAGGAGCTATCCAGTGGTATGCCGAACACGTACTTTCCGTCGTTGCCCCGTGTGTGGCGCAACGATTCGACGAAGCCAAAAAACCGTGCGAACTGCTCTTTTTCCGCGGCCGTAAGCCCCAGCCGGGGCACCAAGCCCGACTGCCAGATGCCGTTGCGGTAGAGCCGTTCGTCGGGCTCGTGGCACAGGTACTCCTCGCGGTACACCGGTGGGTGCACGCCGTCGTACACCGTGATGACCCCAAGTTCGGCGAGCAGCGTCAGCAGTGGGGCATTGTCGGGGTTGGGTAGGGGCAGGTAGTGGGCACCCAAGGGATAGGCCGAAACCGCGTTCCGACCGCTGCGGCTGTTGCCGCCTACCTCGGGCTCCAGTTCCAGGATTTCAAGGTCCGTGAGCCCCTGGCGCTGCAGCCACCAGCCCGCCGAGAGGCCTGCAACCCCCCCGCCCACGATGGCAACCGCGACGCTGCGGGTGCGGGTGGGGGGCGGGAAACTCTCCCCGGTGCGCAGCCGGTGCCCTCGGTCGGCCGAGGGGCCCTTCAGTTGTGCTTCGATAGGGCGCTGTCGGGGCCACCACTGCACCCCCAGCGCAGTGCCGATGGCCCCGGCACCTACAGCCAGTAGCCCCTTGAGTAGCTCGCGGCGGCTGATCACCGGCTGTAGGCGGCCCATTCCCGCTCGAAGTAGTGGACCAGCGCCTGGTTGTTGAGCCGGTTTACCGACACCGGCACGGGTGCCATGTCGGGCGGGAAGTCGAAATAACCCGGCAGCGTCGCTAGGCTCAAGAACCGCAGCCCATCGGGTAGCTGCCGCGGCAAGTCTACCGAATCGGTACCGGCAACGACGAAGCCCCACTCCCCGAACGAGGGCACGTGTACATGATACGGTAGTGTGCGCAGCCCCGCCGATTGTAGGGTCGCTACCACGCACCAAAACGACTTAGGGGCTACAAACGGCGAGGTGCTCTGCACCACCAGCCGCCCGCCGGGGGCCAAGACCCGCCGCAGCTGCCGGTAGAAAGCCGTGCTGTACAGCTTGCCGAGTGAGAAGTTCGAAGGGTCTGGGAAATCGCAGACCACGAAGTCGAAGCGCGCGTCGGTCGTGCGTAGCCACTGGTACGCATCGGCGTTTACCACCCGTACCCGTGGGCTGCCCAACGCGCCGCCGTTCAGGTCGGCGAGCAGCCGGTTGTGGTGGAACAGACCCGTCATGGCACTGTCAAGGTCTACCAGCACCACCTCGCGCACCCCTGGGTAGCGCAGCACCTCGCGTACGGCCATGCCATCGCCCCCACCCAGCACCAACACCCGCTGGGCCTGGGGCAGGGCCGCCAAACCCGGGTGTACCAGTGCCTCGTGGTACCGGTACTCATCGTCGGAGCTGAACTGCAGGTTGCCATTGAGAAAGAGCCGCACCCGCGCCCCGCTTTGGGTGAGTACGATGCGCTGGTAGGGGGTGCTCCGCGCCAACACTACCGGCTCGGCGTACGCCTGCCGCTCAGACCAGTCGAGTAGTCGTTCGCTCAGCGCCAGCCCTGTCAGTAGCACCGCAAAACACACCAGGCCCAGCCACAGCAGTGATCGGGGCCGGGGCAGCTGGCGCCAGAATACCAGCACTACCCCTACCCCTACCGCCACGTTGATGGCCCCGAACAGAAAACCCGTCTGCATCAGGCCCAGGTAGGGCACCAGCACCAGGGGGAAAAGCAGCGAGGCAAGCAATGCCCCGATGTAGTCGAAGGTGAAGACCCGGGCAATGAGTTCGTCGAACGTATACCGGTCGCGCAGAATGCGCATCAGTAGCGGTATCTCGAGGCCCACCAGCGTACCTATCAGCAGTACTTCGCCGTAGAGTAGCACCCGAAACGAGCTCACAACCTCGAAGAGCAAGAACATACTGGCCGCCGAACAGCCCCCCACCAGCCCAATGAGCAGCTCGATGCGGATGAACACGCTGAGCACCTGGTGCTTGACGAATTGGGAGAGGTACGAGCCCACCCCCATGGCAAAGAGGTACACCCCAATGACGGTCGAAAACTGGGTGACCGAGTCGCCCAAAAGGTAGCTCGCCAGGGCGCCTGCCACCAACTCGTATACCAGCCCACACGTCGCGATTACGAAAACCGTAACCAGCAGTAGTATCGGCACGGCTAGCCGTGTATCGCGAAACCGATTACCAGCGCCATGCCAATGATCATGGCAGCGGCCGTGATGGCCAGGGCAGTATTCTTGTTGTGTACAATTTCATGCCAGAGCTTGCCCGGCGTCAGTACATCGAAGATGTAAAACGAGATAACAAGCATCAGAATGCCGAAAACCGAGAACACGGCGGCATTGAGCAGATTCTGTAACGTTTGGCCCATAGCTGAAAGAGGTTATTTGTGGTAATAGTGTACGCGGTGTACAGACGACTTGGCGGGCCGGGCGCGGGTCGCAAACACGCCCACCCCCAGGGCCTGACCTGCCACCAGCAGGCCGATGAGTACTACGGCCAGGCCACCCATTCCATACAGGGCTGTGTTCGATCGTCTTAGCATGGCTACAAAGTACGCTATACAGTGTAGTCAGAATCTGCCCACCGTTTGACTTCAAACTGCTGATAAAGCAAGTAGTACACCCCGCACACCAGGCTTAAAATGACCACGGCAAGCCACCAGTTGCCCCAGTACACCCCGCCGGTGACAACACGCACCTGCCAGGCGTGGGGCATACCGTTGGCCTCTACCTGCCCCTCCAGGGTAAGGTAATAGGTGCCAGCGGGTAGCCCTGCCAAGGTGACCGTGGCGCGGGTGCTGCCCTCGCTCCACGACTCGCCCGCATCGGTGCCGTGGTAGTACTCGGCGCCCAGGTAAAAGCTGCGCACCTCCTGGGTGGTGCTGTTGTAGAGCACGGCCTCGAAATCCACCCAGCTGTTGTCTTCCTGGGTAAAGAGCTGCACCTGGGTCTTAACCGGGCCCTTGGCAACCTGGAACGGCCCGTAGGTTGCCTCAGGCAACACCCCGGCGCTGTCTCGGGCCGTAATCGCCTCGCTGCGCAATACTTCGGTACGCGGACTCAACCCATCCAGCACCAGCTGTACTGCAAGCAAAATGCCCAATAGCAGCGGGTAGAGCCACACCAGCTGCCTTGCCGGGGAAAACGGGTTTGGCTGCGTCGGCGCAACCCCTGCAGGGCGGGTGGGCGAGCGCTCAAGGCCAAACGCTTCGACCAGCACACCGGTGGGCAGGTAGGTGCCCAACGAAACGGTTTGCTCCAGAGGCCCCCCCTCAATCGAAAACTGGTGCGGGGGCGCGATGTAGTCGGCATACGCTACCGCATCGCCGGCCGATAGCCGCCAGTAAAACTCGCCCCGTACGAATACGGTTTTGGCAGTGCCGGCGTGGTACTTGCGGAAGGTAGTCGACTGGTACACCACCGACCCTGCATTCGCATTGAGGGTCGCAGTAAGCTGCGCCTGAGTTTTAACCCACACCCAGTGCCCATCGGAGCAGACCAGCCACCGGAAGCCATACCGGGGGTTGAAGAGTAGGTATTCTTCCCAGGTAAAATGCCACCGCAGGTCTTGGCGCACCTGCTGGCCAATGACCTCCCAGCTAGTGCCCTCCAAGGTGCAGCGGCTGCCCATTGCCAGCTTCGGGGGGTACTCGTCTTTGAACTTGTTCTGGAGCAGCACCTTGCGGTTGGGGTCGCTCAGGTCCAATACCGACCCACAGGCCTCGCACGCCACATTTACCGTCACACCCAACGCCCGCAACGGCACCGGCGAGCCACACTTCGTACAAGCGATGGTTTTGAGTGCCATGAGTTAGAAGCGCCAGCCCTCCAGTTCACGTAGGTTCGAAAAATGAAGCTGGTCGAAGTGGTAGTGGTGGCCCACGAACCAGTCGGCCGCTTTTTCGCCGGTTCTAAAATCAAGAGTGGCAAACAACCCGCCCGGGGCCACCAGATCGATGGCATACCCCTTCGAACCCAGGGTCAGGCTGTAGGGTAGCTCGCCTTCTAGGCCAATTATCGAGGTTTCGCGTGCCTCAAGCACCCGCCACTGCACCCCGTCAATCTCAACGACCCGCCCTGCCACCAGCTGTTTACGAAGTGCGGCAAGGTCTTTTGGTAGCTTGCCTTCTGGCTGGTGCCAGAGCAAAAACAGCTCCCCTTGTGCTTCGGCCAGCCAGCCGTACCGGCCATCGTCAACAAACACGTACCACTCGTTCCAAAACCCCTTCTGCCAGCCTTGCTTGACCCGGCCAATGAGGGTGAACGTGTTGCCCTCTAGTTTGCCTTCGGTGTAGAGTTGAAACGGCGAAAGGTCTTCGGGCACCTCGGCTAATACACCCAGCAGCTTAAGGTCCACATCGGTACGCTCCAGGGTGTTGTGGCAGGACGTGCAGACCACAACCACCGACTGTTTCCCGCGAACCGATAGCGGGGTGCCACAGCTGGGGCAGGTGTAGGTGTTCAAGGCAATACCGGTTCAGCCTCAAATCTAGGAGGCGAACCCGAGTATCGATGCCTCAATGCGCCTTCCACCCGCCCGGCCCGACTGCCGCGCGGGTGCACCGTACACAGCACAACTCTATTCGGAATGAACCCGACAGAAGCTGAGACAGGCAAACTAATTCCCTCAGTTGCCTCCGATGGCTTACCAGCGCCCCCACGGTCGGTACTCTCGCACCTTGGGGAGGATGTGCGGGCGCTTTACTCGTATGGTACAGCGCATACATTGGAATAAGGCAGTAGTTGCCGAAGTGTCGGGTGGAGTTAACGGCTGGTAGTCAACTTACACCGTTACTGTAGGTAACCAGGGCCGTAGCATCCGGCCTTCGGGCCAGCTGAGGACTGAAAGGTTGGTATCACCGCTTAGGGGTGGGCAGCACTAAGCAGTAGGTCGAACAAGTAATCGCCGGGGTGTACTTTTACGCCCATATTTCTCAAACCGTTGAACCTACCGGTACCCCACGCGCAGCTAGCCGCCTTGGCTGAGCGCGTTGCGCACCTGGCCCCCGCCCAGGCGCTGGCCCTGTTGGCCGCCGAATACCCCGGGCAAGTGGCCATGAGTACCAGCTTTGGGCTCGAAGACCAGCTGCTTACCTACTGGGTGGCCGAGGGCGGGTTGCCCATCCGCGTCTTTACCCTCGATACCGGGCGGCTTTTTGAGGCGACGTACAAGACGTGGTCGGCGACCCTAGACCACTACGGCATCGCCATCGAAGCCTACCACCCACAGCCTACGGCCGTAGAGGCGCTCCTGGCCGCCAAAGGCCCGCACAGCTTCTACGCGAGTATTGAGAACCGCAAAGAGTGTTGCTACATCCGCAAGGTTGAGCCCCTGGCCCGGGCCCTGGCCGGTACGGCGGTCTGGGTGACGGGCATCCGGGCCGAGCAGAGCCCCAACCGGGCCGACATGGCGCTTGTGGAATGGGACCCTGCCCACGGGCTCATCAAATACAACCCCCTGCTCCACTACTCCGAGACCGAAGTTTGGGCCCAGGTGCGCGCCCACACCATCCCCTACAACGTGCTGCACGACCGGGGCTTCCCCAGCATTGGCTGCGAGCCCTGCACCCGCGCCGTAGCCCCTGGGGCCGACCCCCGCAGCGGCCGCTGGTGGTGGGAGGCCAACACCAACCGCGAATGCGGCCTGCACAGTTCTACGCCAGCGACCGAAACCGAGCCCGCAACCCACCCTCATGCACGCTAGCCCCGCCCCCGCCCGGCTGGACCACCTGCGGCAGCTGGAGGCCGAGTCCATCTACATCCTGCGCGAGGTGGCAGGCCAGTTCGATCGGCCGGCCATTCTGTTTTCGGGCGGCAAAGACAGCATCACGGTCGTGCGGCTGGCGCAGAAGGCGTTTTGGCCCGCGCCGATACCTTTCCCGCTGCTACACATAGACACGGGCCACAACTTCCCAGAAACCCTCGCCTTTCGCGACCGTTTGGTGGCCGAAACCGGCGCCACACTGTTGGTACGGAGCGTGGAAGACAGCCTGCGACAGGGGCGGGTCGTCGAGCCCACGGGCCGCTATCCCAGCCGCAACGCTCTGCAAAGCGTGACGCTCTTGGATGCAATCGAGGAACTGCGTTTCGATGCCTGCATCGGCGGGGCCCGCCGCGACGAAGAGAAAGCCCGCGCCAAAGAGCGTATTTTCAGTGTGCGTAGTGCCTTTGGCGAGTGGAACCCCAAGCGCCAGCGCCCCGAGCTCTGGAGCCTCTACAACGGCAGGATACAACCCGGCGAAAACGTGCGGGTCTTCCCCATCAGCAACTGGACCGAGCTCGACGTGTGGCAGTACATCGCCGCCGAGGGCCTCGCACTGCCCTCGATCTACTTCGCCCACACGCGCGAGGTGATCGAGGTGCAGGGCCAGCTCATGGCCACCAACCCCTACTGGCAACTGGGCCCCGAGGTGACGCCCCGCCTGGTGCAGGTACGCTTTCGTACCGTGGGCGACATGACCTGCACCGCCGCCGTGCCCAGCGCGGCAAGTACGCTGGAGGAGGTGGTGGCCGAAATCCGGCAGAGCCGACTCAGCGAACGTGGCGCCCGGATGGACGACAAGACCAGCGAGGCCGCGATGGAAGAGCGCAAATCGGCCGGCTATTTCTAAGCCCCACCCATGTACGAGTCAAGCGGAAAAGACCTGCTGCGCCTGCTCACCTGCGGCAGCGTAGACGACGGCAAGAGCACCCTAATCGGGCGGCTACTCTACGACACCGGCGCGGTGTACGACGACCAGCTCGAGGCCATCGCCCGCGCCACCCAGGCCGGTAGCCAAACGCCTAACCTGGCCATCCTCACCGACGGGCTTAAGGCCGAGCGCGAACAGGGCATCACCATAGACGTGGCCTACAAGTACTTCACGACCGAGCGCCGCAAGTTCATTCTCGCCGATGCCCCTGGCCACGTGCAGTACACCCGCAACATGGTTACCGCCGCCAGCAACGCCAGCCTAGCCATCGTGCTCATAGACGCCCGACACGGGGTCACGGAGCAGACCCGGCGGCACACCCTACTGTGCGCCCTACTCAAACTACCCCACCTAGTGGTGGCGGTAAACAAGATGGACTTCGTGGACTATAGCCAAGCGCGCTTTGAGGAAATCGTGGCCGACTTTACCGACCTGGGCCTGCCCGCCCGGTTCCACGACACGGCGTTTCTGCCCATTTCGGCCCTCCACGGCGATACCATCGTCCACAACAGCCCGGCAAACCTGCCCTGGTACCAGGGCCCGCCGTTGCTGGAGTACCTCGAAACCCTGCCCCTAACGAGCGACGACGACCTCCTGCGGGCGCGGCTGCCGGTGCAGGGGGTGGTGCGGCCCCAAACCCCCGCGCACCCTGACTACCGGGGTTACACCGGGCGGGTCGCCAGCGGGGTATTCAAGGTGGGCGACCGGGTAACGGTATACCCCTCGGGCCTGGCAAGTACCCTTACCCGCATCCACACCCACACCCAAGAGCTCGCTGCCGCGCACCCGCAAGAAAGTGTGAGCGTCTGCCTGGCCGACGAGCTTGACATCAGCCGGGGCGATTTGCTGGTCGGTAGCGGTCCCGCGCCGGTGGTAAGTGCTATGCCCACAGCCACCCTGTTCTGGCTCGCCGAGCAGCCCCTGGCCGTGGGGGGCAGCTACCTGTTGCAGCACCACAGCCGACGGGTGCCCTGCCGCGTGGTGGGCATTACGGCTCGGTACGACATTGCGACACTCGCAGAGCACCCCGCCGAGTCGCTCGCGCTCAACGACATCGGCCAGGTGCGCCTGCAGCTCGCCGAGCCCCTGGCCTACGACCCCTACCCCGTGAACCGGGCCCTGGGGGCCGCCATCCTCATCGACCCGCGTACCTTGGCCACCGTAGCTGGGGTGCTGCTGCTGCCGCCCGAAGCCGAGGCATGACACGCCGGGGGAACGATGTGGGCACCAGCGTGCGCACCTGGGCGTGGCTGGCCGCCGGGCTGCTCGTAGTACTGGGGGGCATATGGGCCGTGGGTTGGGCCTTTGCCGGGAGCGATCTCGACGTACGCGGTACGCTATGGGCCCAGGCCGACGGTTGGTTTTTGCTCTACCTCGCTGCCGGGTTTGTAGCCCAAGTGGTAGATGGCGCCATAGGGATGGGTTACGGCATTTTCTGCAACAGTATACTTATGGCTACAGGCTTGCCGCCCGATTCTGCGAGCGCGAGCGTGCACTTTACCAAAGTATTCACCTCGGGCTTTTCGGGGTTGGCGCACCTGCGGCTTCGCAACGTAAACCCACGCCTGGTGTGGCACCTCGTGATCCCGGGCAGTATCGGAGCAGCGGTCGGGGTGGGCGTACTCTCGGTGCTGGAGCCCCCGTTTGTGGTGGGCCTGGTGGCGTGCTACCTTTTGGTGATGGGCCTGCTGCTGGTACGCAAGGTGTTTCAGCGGCACATCCCCCGGCGAGGTCTGAAAGGGCTGGGCTTCATAGGGTTTGCGGGGGGCTTTTTGGATGCCCTGGGCGGCGGGGGCTGGGGGCCGGTAGTAACGACCTCGCTCCTGAATCGGGGCCGCGACCCGCGCTACACGATAGGCTCGGTGAGCCTGACCGAATTCTTCGTGGCCCTGACCAGCAGCGTAGCTTTCTTCTTGGTCATTGAGCTGAGCTACTGGAAGCCCATCCTGGGGCTGCTCGTGGGCGGTATGCTCGCCGCCCCATTGAGGGCGCTACTCACCGTGCGGCTGCCCCGGCGGCTGCTCTTGGGCCTGACCGGGCTACTCATAGTGGGCCTGAGTTTACGGCAGCTTTGGCGCTTGGTTTAGGCGGTCGGGGCCCCCTTCAGAAGAGGAGTCACTTCACAAAAAGATCGAGCAGTTTTCAGAGTAGGCACACCCCGCCAGCAGAGTTTTGCTGCCCAAGGCAAGGCGTTTTGGGGTAGCTCCGGGGCATCTTTCAACCCCCCAGCAGCTTCAGGTCCACATCGGTACGCCCCAGGGTGTTGTGGCAGGACGTGCAGACCACAACCACCGACTGTTTCACGCGAACCGATAGCGGGGTGCCACAACTGGGGCAGGTGTAGGTGTTCACGGCAATCCCGGTTCGGCCTCATATCCTGGAGGCGAACCCGAGTATCGATGCCTCAATGGGTCTTCAACACGCGCGACCCGACTGCCGCGCTGCACTACTGGGTACCCGTATTGTTTAAATAATCTGAAATGTAGCTGGAGGAATTTAGGGCTCTGGAGGAGTTTGTCGAAATGTACCGGCCGGTTCTACTGGCTTGGTATATAAGGTAGTGGAATACCTTATGACTGAGAGACTAATGCTAGTTTGTTGCTCGCCATCAGCCTCGGAAACTGTAGCGCTTGCGTGCGGAATTTGTTGCGGTACTCCGTAGGGCTCAGGCCCGTATGCCGCCGGAACATCATCCGAAAGGTTTTTTCGTCGTCATAGCCTACAGCCAGTTGAATTTCGTTCACGCGGCTATCGGTGCTAATCAAGGCGTTGCGGGCCGCTTCAATGCGCACCTTCTGTAGATAGGCGGTGGGGGTCAGGCCAGTAGCGGTCTTAAAGCGGCGCACAAAATGGCGTGGGCTGATGGCCGCCGCCTCAGCCAATACCTCCACACTTGGTTCGGCCTGGTAGGCTTGTTCTAGCTTTTCCTGAGCGGTTCGTACAGCCTCGTCCCCATGCTGTTTATACGACAAAAAAATGCTGTATTGGCTCTGCGACACCTTGTCCGGATCGATCAGCAGCATTTGCGCCAAGTTCAGCATCGCATCTCGCCCCATCGTCCTATCCACAAAATAGAGCAACAGGTTCAGGTAACTGGTGGCCCCACCCCCGCTGAACAGGCTGCCATTGTCCACCACCAGCGGATCCGTATCCACTTGTACGGCCGGGTACATTTGCCTGAATAAGTCGGCATACGCCCAATGCAAGGTGGTACGCTTGCCATTCAGGTAGCCTGTGGCGGCTACCAAAAACGCCCCCACGCACATACTGCCTACAGTGGCCCCCCCTTCGATCTGATGCCGCAACCATGCAATGGCATCCGAGTAGCTATGCACCGTTTCGGCCAGCCCTGTATATAACAGACCGGGCACGAGTACCACATCGTATTGACCGGGATCGGCGAAGGTATGGTCACAACTGATGCGCGCGCCGCCAACAAACTGGAGCTCCGGCCCACGTCCAACACATTTAATCTCGTATACCGGCGCACCTGCAGGGCTGTACATGGCATTGGCAAAGGACAACAGATCCAGCGTTCCGATAGTGGTAACCGGAATGCTCTCCGGTATTGCGAGGACGGCGATACGCATACAGTGGTAACAGTTGGCGAATAGTCGTACAAGCTAACCAAACACAGAAGTCCAATGTCCAGATATCCCCCGGAAGTTGGGCTGTTGGCCACCGGTGGTTTCGCTGGTTCAGGCGGTGCTTTGTACCGTCCGATCCAATCAACCCCCGGACGCTCATCACGATGACTGAATACCTGCTTCTGTTCCGCAATGCCGCTAGCCCTCAAGGCTACGACGCAGCATCTGTGGATTTTGACGCCGCCGTTCCCCTGTGGGGCGCATGGATTGCCCAAATTGTCGCCGAGGGGAAATTTGTTCGCAGCGAGCCTTTGACGTTTGAGGGAAGTGTGGTGCGACCCGGCAACACCCACAAAGGCCCTCATATTGAGCAAAATCAGGCCCTGGCTGGCTTCCTGATCTGCCGTGCTGAAAGTCAGGCCGATGCCGAACGTATCGCTGCGGGCTGCCCCATCTTCCAGTACCCAAATCCCAGTGTGGAAATCCGTGCGATCATCCCTTTCTCGTAAGCGCAGGCCTAGGCCGCCATACAACTCAACCCAATGAGCCTTCACATCCTACATCTCGACACCAGTCCACGTCGTAACGCCGACTCCCGCCGATTGTCATCGCAAGTGGTGGACCACCTGGTGGCCCAGCATCCTGGTGCCAAAGTCACCTACCGCGACATTTCCGCCGGACTACCTCTGCCGGACGTGGATTTCGCCAACCTGGTCGTACCTGCAGCCATAGACCCCGTGGCCGATGCACATCCCTCCCTCTCGCTCTCATACGACCTAGTGTTAGAATTGCACCAAGCAGACATAATCGTACTGGGCATGCCCATGTACAACTGGACCTTCCCCGGTAGCTTCAAAACCTACGTGGACCTGATCTGCCGACCTGGCAAGACATTTGGCTACGTTGAAGGGAAACGCCTAGGCATGCTGAAAGCCACCGATGCCTATGTGTGCTTCACCACAGGAGCCACAGCGCTAGGTGGCGAGGCCGACTTTGCCAGCCCCTATGTTACGTTCCTGTGGAAGACATTGGGCGTGAACCAAGTGCACTGGGTGCATGCCTCAGGCATGCTATTTGGCCAGCTAGACGGCTTGGAAGCAGCCCAGGCATCGATTCCTAGTCTGCCCTTGCCGCAAAGTCCTGTGATAGCATAGTGAAAGCCGACCCTAAGAGGACTCGAATCACGAGACCGTCTCAGCACATGTGCTGAGACGGTCTCATTTTGATCTAGCTAAAAAAAGCCCTTGAATGGAAGCCAGGGGCTGTTGTACCCCCACGGTCGGCACTCGCGAACCTTGGGGAGGATATTCGGACGTTGCACACGTACCGCTAGACAGGCGCCTAACTCCCGGACTTCAGGCCGGATGAGGATAGCAGACTGCAAAGTCAGTACAAAAGGTTCTGGCTGTAATACTCTTTCAGGATGTTACCGAAAAAAACTCCGGTAATCCGGGCAACGGATGAAAGCTGGCCCGTATCAGCTATTGCAGACTTTAGGAGTTCGTACAACGACTAAGTCTCGCAGAACCCAACACACGATTATTCATACCATCAGTACACTCCTCGAATAAACTATTACGTCATCATTGATAGTACTAATTCAACAAGCGACCATCGCCTAGTTCTAATATTCTGTCACTTTTCCGAGCAAACTCATCGTCATGCGTAACTGCGATAATGGTTTGGCCTCTCTCAACTGCTAATTGGCGAAAGATATCAAATACGATATCTGTATTTTTAGAATCCAGATTGCCAGTAGGTTCATCACCCATGATAACAGCTGGCTGGTTGATCAAAGCACGAGCAATAGCTACCCGTTGTTGTTGTCCTCCGGAAAGCTTATTGCTTTGCTTCAACGCCTGTGCTTCAAGTCCAAGCATCTTTAAATTTGTAAATGCATCCTCTCTAATTTCCTCTTGAGATTTTCTCCCTAGTTTAAGCGCGGGTAACATAACATTCTCCAGGGCTGTAAACTCCGGAAGCAGGTAGTGAAACTGGAAAACAAAACCTATGTGAGCATTTCGGAAGGCGGCTAACTTATTTTGAGACAGGCCTGTGAGACATTCACCGTTGATAATAATCTCTCCTGTGTAATCTGTATCCATAGTAGATAGCAGATAGAGCAAAGTTGATTTCCCAGATCCGGACTTGCCAATCAAGGATAAAAACTCTCCCTTTTTCACGTCAAATGAAATATCTTTCAGCACCTGAAAGGTCTCAGGCACGTGAAAATATTTACTAATTGACCTGGCTGATAGTGCAATGCCCTCTCTCATCCTCGTATTATTTCTACAGGGTCGACATGTGAAGCTTTTTTAGCAGGTAGATACCCGGCTAAAAATGTTGTGATAAATCCAAAGATAAAGGCCAGGATGTAGTCACGAGCATTGTAAACCATGGGTAGCGTATCTAGTGTCGCCACACGAAATGGCACGTAACTCACCAAGGCTGAAACTATATAACCAAGTATAATTCCTACAAATCCCCCTACTACTCCAATAATAATAGACTGGACCAAGAATATTTGTACAATGTCTGACCCATCAAACCCCATAGCCTTAAGAATCGCTATTTCTTTTATTTTTTCATTGACAGTCATATTCATGATATTGAAAATACCAAAACCAGCTACCAGTAGTATGGTGAGCGAAACAGCTATAGCAATAATATCCCTAAGGTCATTACCGGCTTGAAGTTGACCATTCGACTCATTCCAAGTCTCAACTTTGTAGCCCACTTTGGGTGCTAGCTGTGCGGCTACTTCAAGTGACTCATTATAATTTTTTACATTGACTTGAATATCCGTCACATAGCTTTTATTTTTAGATATTAACTGTCTTGCCGAGCTGATGTTGACGTAGGCTTTTGAATTGTCTACGCCTGCAATAGTTGTTTTGATGATTCCAATTATCTTAAAATTACGACTTGCTCCATCAGCAGTTGTCACTGTTACATTGTCATCAAGCGACAAACTTAATTTTTGCGCAAGACCTGTGCCCAATACAACTCCATCACCTCGATATTCCAGGTTGCTTAAACTGCCGTGTGTAATGTACTGCTCGGTGCCAAAGAGGGCGCTTTCTTGTTTGACATCAATTCCCGATAAAATTCCATTGAGTTTAGTAGCGCCATTTCTAAAGAACACATTGACGTTGACCTGGCGTGTTATTCCGGTAACAGCCGGATTGTCCTCAATGGCAGCGATAACCTTGGCTGAATTTTTAATTCCTTCTGTATATTGAATAACCTTGGCACTTCTAAGATTTACCAGCTTATCAGTTCCGAAGTTCCTTTGTAACAGATTTGTATTGTCCTCTGGTAGATCATTGTATATGTGAATATGCGCAAGTGTACTAAATGCAAGGTCTGTCTGTGTGTCATTAACACCAGTCATAAAACCATTCATAAAAATATACATTGAAATCCCGAAGGTTACGCTGAGGATAGCAACCATCGTTTGCTTTACCCTTGAGGTAAGGTGAGCAAGGGATATCTTAAGATTTGTCACACGACTCATGGCTTTATCGTCTGTTTAATAAGCCTTGACTCATCAAGCCCTGAAATAATTTCTACCCAATCGCTGGTACGAATTCCTACTTTTACGGCCGCTTTTTCATTATTACTGTAGACGACACTATCACCAGGTAGCAGATACTCGCTGGGGATGACCAAGGCATTTTCCTGTTGGTCAATAATAATATTTGCCTGGAGCTGTGTGTTCGCATACAATCTAGGTGCTTCCTCAAATACAGCCTCACAAATAAAGGACTGTTGCTGATCATCAAAGGCAGGATAAATCTTCGAAATCCTGGCATTTAGCAATTCATCGCTTCGGGTATTCAGCGATATGATGGTCAGTTGACCTTCTTTGATCCTGTCTATATCCTCCTCTGCTATGAACAGTTTAATAATTGGCTTCCCGCCTCCGATCTTGGCAATGGTTTCCCCTTTCCGTATTAAATCTCCCTGGCTTTTATATACTTGTAGTACCATACCTTTAATAAACGAGGTGAGGTAGTAGTCCTGACTGTTCTCTCTCTGTATGTTGTATTGAGCTTCTGCGGTTATCAGATTAAGCCTTGATTTTTCAACCAGATCACTCAATGACTTTTGAAGGATATTAACCTGGAGTTTTGAGTTTTCATATTGCAACTTTGCACGCTCAAATTCCTGTAGGGACACTGCTCCCGTTGTAGACAATTTCTGATTTCTACTATAATTGGCACTATCTATTTCCAGTTGCGCCTTAGCTTGTTCAATTTGCAAACGAAGTTGGCTCTGTTGTGGTGAGCTCTCCTTCACATTTTCCAGAGCGTCCTGGTAGGTGGCCTTTGCGCTGGACAGCTGTTCACTTTGTACCTCGTTAGAGAGCCGAAACAATGGCATCCCTGGATTTACAGTATCACCCTCTTTCGTGAATGAAGCAACCAAGTAGCCCTCACTGTTAGCTGTGACCTGGTACTCATTTTCCAAGAATATGTATCCACTGGCAAACACAGCATCCACTATGGCTTCCCGTTTAATACTAGTAGTAACTTGGGAATTGCATGAACTAAGAATAACCAATAGGCTACAGCAAAATGATCTAACATACTGTTTTCTTACCATGGCTATTGAACTCTTGGAATGATTTGGCTGTAAAGCGAATAGGTTGTTAGGAGCCCGTTTAGATACGCATTCTCTGATTTTAGATAGTCCTCAAAGGCATTGAAATAGCGATCAAGGCTTATCACTCCTTCTGAATATTTTTGCAAAGCTAGTCTCTCATTCTCCTCATAGAGTTGAAATGCTTCTAGTGCAAGTTTAGTATTGCTAATGCTTGTACGATACTCTTCTACTAACTTTATATCCTGAGAGTGGCTTTCAAGATTGGCTTTATTTAATTCTATTTCTGACAAATTTAGATCTATCTTGCTTATTTTTAATTTATTTCTGTAGGCAAAGCCGTTAAATATTGGCACAGAAAGATTAAAACCCACGAAACTGTAATTAGACCAGGTGTTGTTACCCAAGTCCAATCCAAAGTCTTCCCTAAATTGTTGCTTGCCATAATATCC
>JANRLA010000069.1:0-8470 GCA_033763015.1 Bacteroidia bacterium | reverse complement strand
GTCTGCACGTTCTCGGCCAAATCGAAGGTCTCTACGTGGTCGCTGCCCGAGCGGTAGGCGTATTTCTTGAGCGACTGCACAATGAGGTGGATGCGCCGCAGGGCATCCTGGGTGGTGCGTTGGTTTTGGGCCAGGGTAGCCACCGCCGCGGCCAGCTGAACGGCATCGGCCTGGTAGGCGGGGCTAAATAGGGCCGGGTAGTCTGCAACCGGTACCTGTAGCCCGGCCAGCACCAGCTGCTGGGCCACACGGTCGGGGTCGGGTACGCCCCAGGCGGTTAGCTGTTCGGTGGTCTGGCGGCGCAGTGTGCGCTCTTCGCGGGTACTCAGGGTGCGGTTGCCCTGAACAAGTTCGTGGGCCAGGGCCTCTACTGCCTGCAGCTGGTCGCCGGTTAGGGTATTGAGCAGCTGGCCGCGCAGCGCCAGCAGCTTGTGGGCAACCTCGGTTTGGTTGTCGGTGGTGCTCTTGGCCACCCCCAGGGGGGTATTGATTTCGTGGATGATGCCGGCGGCGAGCTGGCCCAGGGTACTCAGTTTTTCGCTCAGGGCCAGTTGGTCTTGGGTCTGCTTAAGCAGTTTGTAGTGTTCTTCCAGCTCCTGGGTGTATTCTTCGGTGATCTGCTGGTTTTCCTCGGCCAGGGCCAGGGCCTCTTGGTGCTTCGTGATCAGGGCCTGCTGGGTACGGTAGGTGCGGTTGCCCAGTATGGCCAAGAGGTAGGCCGATTGGTACACGCTGGCCAGCAGCAGGAGCAAATCGATGTACATGCGCCCAAGCCCTTCGGCACCCAATTGCGAGACCACCAGGTTGCCCAACCCCAGGCACATCACCAGCAGGAATGGCCAGAACGCGACCAAGAACCGGCCCGCGAACTCGGCCTTCGCCCGGTAGCGGTTCCAGCTCAGGGCCAGCATCCAGCCGCACCAGTACAGGCCCGTGAAGTGGGCCAGCAGGGTGGTGCCCCGGTAGAGCCGCTGGTCGAACAGGAACAGGCCCAGGTGCACCAGGCCCACCGCCAGCGTTAGTGCGTACCCAACGCGTTGCCACCGGTGGGCCCAGCTCGGCAGGGCCCGGTAGTAGCCCTGTACAAACCGGGCCAGCACCGAGAGGGCTATAAACCCGAGTAGGACCGAAAAATGCCACACCCCAAACGTGAGGTTGATGGCCAGTTGGGCCATCAGGTAATTCCCTTCCAAGAGCACGAACCCGCCAAAGCAGATCATGAACAGCAGGTAGTACCGGTACAGGCTTTCTTTGCTGGCAAAGGCATAAATGCCGTAAAACACCACCAGCACGCCCATGATGCTGAAGTAGACCAGGTAGATACTATTGAGCGGGTAGATGTTCTGGGCGAAGTACTGGTAGTACACCCGGCTGGGGAACAGTTCGACGTCGATGTCGTAGTCGCGCGAGGCGATGTAGAGGCTAACGGGCTGGCCGGGCTCAAAACTGAGGGGTATGGCAATGTGCTTGGGCCCTTGCACCGTTTCGTACACGTTATGGGTCAGGCTCTGGTGCACCCCGTTGCGCATGAGCCCCACACGTACCCCCGATATGTTCCAACCGCGCAGCATGAGCACCCACTCGCTCCGGCTGGTTCGGTTCTCCAGTTCCAGCCGGGCGGTGTAGGCATCCACACGGTCACTTTTGCCCTCGGCTTGCACACGGTTCTGGCACCGCTCAAAGGCGCTGTCGGGCAGCGTATCGGGCACTTGGCTGTAGGGGCCTATCCATACCTGCCCGGTATCGTTCACACACCGTATGGGGTAGCGCTCAATGACCGTAAGCCGTAGCGTATCGGTCGGTAGTTGGCCTAGGGCGCGGCCCCCCCACACACAGGCCATGCCTACTACCAGCAACCCGATGCGCAGCGACATACCCAAACCTACAACGGGTTAGGTGTGGCGGTACTGGGCAGCCAAGCTAGGTTGGCCGCAAATGCGGTGGGGCCTGCAAACCGGGTCATTGTGCGTAGGTAGCCACTCAAGTTACGCGGAATGTTTGCTGAACCACGGTACCGGGAGTCAACGCGTTGCCAATTGACTGAATCTACGTTACGCCAAAGCAGTACAGGCCAGTTGGTTACGCCAGGGGTCGCAATAGCCCGTTGTGCAACTGGTACCCCTCGCCGGTTTCGGGGCAGGTAGCTCGTCCTGCGCCATCGAGTGCCAGCCGATGGCCCGCGCGGCTCACCCAACCCACTTGGCGCGCCGGTGTCCCCACGACCAGGCCGTACGCCGGCACATCGCGCGTAACGACCGCGCCAGCCCCCACCAGGCAGTACGCCCCCAGCGTTACGCCACACACCACCGTGGCGTTGGCCCCCACCGTGGCCCCCCGCCCGATGCGGGTGGTACGGAACTGGTCTTTACGCTCAATGCCTGCCCGGGGGTTCAGCACGTTGGTCAGCACGCAGCTGGGGCCCAAAAACACCTCGTCTTCGCACACCACGCCCGTGTACAGGCTTACGTTGTTCTGCACCTTGCACCCACGGCCCAGCACCACCCCCCCGGCCACAAACACGTTTTGGCCCAGGGTGCAGCCCGGCCCAATCTCGGCCCCGGCCATGACGTGGCAAAAGTGCCAGATGCGGGTATCGGCCCCAATGGTGGCCCCGGCATCAATTACCGCGCTGGGGTGGGCGTAGTAGGTCTCGTCGGTCATGGTAACTACAGGCAACCGGGGTATCCGGCCACGCGGTAAAGCTCTTCAATGAAGGCCGTAACCCGAAGCCCCTCCGTGGCCGTGCAGGCTGGGGCACCCCCCTGGCGCAGCGTGGCGTAGATGTTGTCGTAGACGTGGCCGTGGTTGGCGGCGCTGCCCTGGTAGCCGCCGTAGTGGTTGGGGGGGTTGGCCTCGGGCAGGGTGGGCAGGGTATAGCCCTCGATGTGGCAGGCCTCGATGCGGTTGAAGTACTGGCCCCCGAGCACCACACTGCCCCGCTCGCCGAGCAACAGCAGCCGCGACTCGAGGTTGCGGTCCCACACCGCCGTGGTGTAGCTCAACGCCCCCAGGCCCCCACCGGCCAGGCCGAAGGTGGCCGTGCCGCTGTCGTCAATCTCGATCTGCCCCCGGTGGTGCAGGTTGGCCACCGTGGCAGCTTGTACCTGGGCATCGCCCAAGAGCCAGAGCAGCAGGTCGATAAAGTGCGAGAACTGCGTGAAGAGCGCCCCGCCGTCGTAGCCCAGCGTGCCGTGCCAATGGCCGGGGGTGTAGTAGCGGTGGTCGCGGTTCCAGTAGCAGCCAATCTGTGCCAGCAGGATACGCCCCAGGTGGCCCCCCTCGAGCAGCCCTTTCAGCCACTGTGCCGTGGGGGTAAACCGGTTTTGCACCACCACGAACACCTGCCGATCCGCACCCAGCGCCGCTGTGACCAGGGCCTGGCAGCTGGCCTGGGTAAGGCCCAGGGGCTTTTCTACGGCCACGTGGCAGCCCTGGGCCAGGGCCTCCAGCGCCAGGGGGATGTGCCGGTCGTTGGGGGCGGCCACCACCACCAGCTCGGGCGCTACGGCCAGCGAGGCGGCGAGGGTGGGGTACACGGGTGCGCCGAAGGCCGTGGCAGTGGCGGCGCGGTCGGGGGCAGGCTCGGCCACGCCCACCAGCTCGAACGCCGGGTGGGCGTGCACCAGCGCCGCGTGGCGGCTACCGATGTAGCCCACCCCGGCCACCACCGTACGAATGGGCGCTGCGGGCACAGACATGGCCGCGAAGGTGCCGCATTTCTGCAATACGCGATGCCCCTGCGGTCTGCAGCGCATTGCGGTAGCTCAACTTGCTGCGTAACTACGGCCACTCGTTAGTTGGGCATGCGCGCACCCGCATCGGCATGGATTGAGGTAGGCTATGCTGGGTTTGCCCGGCACGGCGCACCGGGGTTGCGTGTAGAGGCGTTGGCCCGTCAGGTTGGGGTAAGCAAGTCGTCGTTCTACCACCACTTCGTAGACCTTGAGGTATTCCTCGATCGACTGTTGGACTACCACCTCGAGCAGGTGTCTGTTCTGGCGCAACGGGAGCAGGCCGCCCGGTCTATCGACCCCGAGCTGATCGAAATTTTGGTCGCCCACAAGCTCGATTTACTCTTCAATCGGCAGTTGCGCTTCAACCCAGCGCCCCCCAAGTACCAACACGCCCTGGTGGCAGCCAACCAACGGGTTGGCGATGCCTTTGTGCGGCTCTGGGCCACCGAGCTAGGCCCTCGCCTGAGCCACGCCCAATTGGAAAGCCTGTTTGAGCTAGCGCTAGAGAATTTCTTCCTCCGCATCCACGAAGAAAACCTCACCCACGCCTGGCTGGCCGCCTACTTCCGGAACCTGCACCGCATAGCACTGCAGCTGAGTCGGTGAGTGTACGGTAGCGGCTAAAATGCCTGCTGCCTGCCCGCGAAGTTTGCGGCCTACATCCCTTTGGTATGACGCAACTCCAGCACAAACAGTACCTCTTGGTCACCGCCTTCGTGGTAGGGTCGTTTGGCCCCATCTTCTTTCTGGGTACGATGCTGCCCACCGCGGGCCTGGCCCGCTTCACGCTCGATTTGCTGAGCTGGCCCCTAGACGGCGCCCAGACGTACAGTGCACCCACGACCCGCTTTCTATCGGCCCTTACAGGAGGGTTCCTGCTGGGCTGGGGGGTCTGCATAGCATGTCTCCGCCAGTGGGTGTACGACCTAGCCCCAGAGGGGGTGCGGCGGTCGGTGGTGGCGGGTATTGCGGCGTGGTTCGTGCTCGATAGCGCGGGGTCTATCGCCTCGGGCAATGCCTCGAACGCCCTGTTCAATGTTGTGGTGGCGCTGGTGGCCATAGGCCCGCTCTGGCGACCGGCAAAACTCGAGCGCGCCTAGCGCTACCCCTTCAGCGATGCCAAATCGAGCACAAACCGGTAGCGGACGTCCGATTTGAGTACTCGCTCATAGGCCGCGTTCACCTGGTCTACGGCAATGACCTCGACGTCGGCCACGATGTTGTGCTGGGCGCAAAAATCGAGCATCTCCTGCGTCTCTTTGATGCCCCCAATGAGCGAGCCGGCCAGGCGCCGGTTCCCAAAAATGAGGCCCATTGCACTTAGGGGCATAGCCTCGGGCGGTACACCTACAAGCACCATCACCCCACGCAGGCCCAAAAGGCCGATGTAGGTATTGTAGTCGTGCTTGGCCGATACCGTGTTCAGGATCAGGTCAAAGTAGTTGGCCTTGGCCGCCAGGGCGTCGGCATCGCTGGTGAGCAAAAAGTGGTGGGCCCCCAGGCGCTTGGCATCGGCCTCTTTGCTGGCGGTGCCACTCAGCATGGTAACCTCGGCGCCCATGGCGGCGGCCAGTTTAACGGCCATGTGGCCCAGCCCGCCCAGGCCCAGGACGCCTACCTTGGTGCCGGGCCCTACCCCCCACTGCCGCAGCGGTGAGTAGGTGGTGATGCCCGCGCAGAGCAGTGGCGCCACACCCGTCAGGGGCAGGCTATCGGCCACGCGCAGGGTAAAAGCTTCTTGCACCACAATCTGGGTGCTGTAGCCGCCCTGTGTGACTGTTGTGCGGTCCATTTCGGTGCTCGCGTAGGTAAAGGCGGCACCGTTGACACAGAACTGCTCGATGTCGGCCTGGCAACTGGGGCACGTGCGGCACGAGTCGACCATGCAGCCCACACCGGCCAGGTCGCCTACCTTGAAGCCCGACACGTGGCTACCGACCTCGACCACCCGGCCCACGATCTCGTGCCCGGGCACCACCGGGTAATCTACCGGCCACCACTCGCCGCGTACGGTGTGAATGTCGCTGTGGCAGATGCCGCAGTACAGGATGTCGATGCGAACATCGTGGGGCCCAACGGCCCGGCGCTCGAAGGTGTAGGGTTTGAGGGCTTCGGTAGCGCTGAAAGCGGCGTAGGCGTGTGCGGTATGTGCCATGGGAGCAAGGGGGGATGGTGCCACTAACCTACGCCCGGCCTACACCGAAGTGCAATGGAACACTACGGATTATTCGGTTGGCGGCATGACCTTGGCCACAAACAAAAACGGGCGAAACCTCACTCCCGAGGATTTCGCCCGCCAGGGCGGACCGGACGGGGCTCGAACCCGCGACCTCCGCCGTGACAGGGCGGCATTCTAACCAACTGAACTACCGGTCCGTAGTTCCCGTTTCCCGCATTTGGCAACGGGAGGGCAAAGATAGCGCCCGCACTGGTTTGGTCAAGCAGCTGCACCCAAAAATGGTGCTGTAGCCGCCAGTGTTGCCTAGTGAGCGGGTACTGTGGGCGCCAGTGGCCCACATTTTTCCGTATCCTCGCCGTAGTACAACTCAACGTTTGCACCCATGCGGCAGTATACGCTCGTTTTAGGCTGGACCCTGTTGGCGCTGCTGGGCTACGGCCAGTCGCTGAAGCCACTCGAAATCAAAGACTTCGACCGGTGGCGCGAGGTCGCCGGTGCAACCGTCACCCGCAGCGGTGCCTACACCGCCTACACCCTGCAACCCCAAGAGGGCGACGGCGTGTTGGTGCTCCACGGCCCCGACAACCGCGTGCTCGATACCCTCCCCAGGGCCACCGGTGGGGTGTTCGACTATGCCGGGGGCTTCCTGGTGGCCCGTATCGTGCCGCACGCCGACAGCCTGCGGGCCCAAAAGCGGCGCAAGCTTAAACCCGATCAGCAGACCAAAGACAGCCTAGTCATCTACGACCTGGCCGGTCGTAGGGTACAGAAGGTGGGCCGCGTGAAGGCATTTGCGTTGCCCGAGAAGGCTGGCGGCTGGGTCGCCTACCGGCATGAGCCCGCGTTGCCCCCGCCACCCGCCCCCAAAGACACTACGGCCGATAACACGGCCCAGCCCAAACCCCCGGCACCGCCAGCGAAAAAGGAAACGGACAAAAGCGGCACCGAGCTTGTCGTGCGCCAGCTGGCGACGGGTGTGGAGCTGCGGTTCCCCTTTGTGCTCCAGTTTGCCTTCGACGAAGGGGGGCATTACCTGGCCTTTGCCACCAGCGGCAATGACAGCACTTACAAGGCAGGGGTGTACCTGGTAGACCTACAGTCTCGGCAGCATCGGCCGCTCTTCCGGCGGCCCGGCGCGTATAGCCACCTGGTGTTCGACGAAATGGGCACCCAACTGGCCTTCCTGGCCGATTTTGTCAACGCCGACCCACCGCCACCCATCGTTTACCACCAACTGCTGCACTGCCGACTGGGTGAGGTCGATACCGCCCGCGTACTCGTCGATACCAGTGCCGCCTTCCTGCCTGAAGGCTGGCTGGTGCAAGGGGCTACCAAGCCCGTCTTTGCCCGCGACGGTAAGCGACTGTTTTTCGGCACCCAGCCCACGCCCCTGGTGCAGGATACTACGCTGTTACCCGAAGAGATTGTCAACGTAGAGGTCTGGGCCTACACCGACAGCCGTATATACCCCCAGCAGAACCAACAGCTGGCCGATGACAAGGCCTTTGGGCACCTGGCGGTGTACGACGTGGCCACGGGCTCGCTGCGGCAACTGGCTACACCCGACTGGCGCAGCGTGCACCTGCCCGACGAGGGCACCCGCCCGTATGTTATTCTCGAGCGCGACGAACCCTACCTGCGTGCTGTTTCGTGGGAGGGGCGTGCAGCCAGCGACTACGCCCGGCTCGACCTGGCTACGGGGGCGGTAACCCCGCTGCTTACCGCGCAGCACAGCCCCCTTAGCCTATCGCCGGGGGGGCGGTTTCTACTGGGCTGGGACTATGCCCTGCGGCAGTGGTTCACCCTCGAGATAACCACCGGCACCCGCAGGGTCGTCACCCAAGCCATTGGCGTACCCCTCTGGGACGTTGAGGATGATCACCCCGACGAGCCCTACCCCTACGGCACCGCCGGCTGGACTCAAGACGACGCCCGCGTGCTCATCTACGACCAATACGACCTCTGGCTGGTAGACGCCCTTGCCCAGGCCGCCCCCCGCCGACTAACCGACGGCCGGGCGCAGCGCCTGCACCACCGGGCCCTGCAGCTAGACCCCGACGCGCGGTTCTTTGGGGCCAACGAGACCCTGCTGCTCCAACTTTCCAGCGACAGCACCCGGCAAGAGGGCTTTGCCGAGTTGCCCCTTAACCCCTCGCGCACCCTGCCGGTGCGCACCCTGCTGCTCGCCGATGCCGCTTTCGCCCCCCAGGCCGTGCGCAAAGCCCTACAAGGCAACCGGTACCTCTTCACTCGCCAGACGTTTACCGACTACCCCGACCTCTACACCACAACCGACGGCTTTGCGACCCACACACGCCTAAGCACAGCCAACCCCTGGCAGGCCACCTACCGCTGGGGCACCGTACGGCGCGTCTACTGGAAAAGCGCGACCGGGGTGCCGCTCGAGGGCCTGCTTTACCTGCCCCAGGGCCTCGATACCGCCCAGCGCTACCCCCTCATTGCCTACTTCTACGAACGGCTGAGCGATACCTACCACAACTACGTGACCCCCGCCCCGCAGCCCAGCCGGCTCAACATTGCGCTGTACGTGAGCAAT